>VBDQ01000127.1 GCA_005889075.1 Chloroflexota bacterium | reverse complement strand
CACGGAGCGTCGTGTCGAGATGCGCGTTGAAGATGAGGCTGTGTCCCCCACCCGATCCGTCGATCCAGCCGGCAACGTTGAAGCGCTCGGGGATCATGGCGTACTTCTTCGGCGCGAACCCGTTGCCCGCGAGCCACCGGAAAACGAACTCCCCTGCCGGACCCTCGCTCCCGGTCGGGCTGTCGATGTTCCCGAGGGCGAGCGCGAGGTCGACGACCTCCTTCGGATCGATCCGCGCGAGGACGTCATCCGGTGTCGCGGTCGCCTCCGTTCGGCGATCAGGCATCGAACCTCGATAGGACGCGGCGCTCACGTCGACTCAGCCCGCAGGGCGGCGGCGACATCCTCGAGACGCAGCGATTCCGGCTTCAGCACGAGCTCGCGCCGCGAGGCGAGCGCGCGCAGCACGAGCTTGCGCACGCGGCGGGCGTCGAGGCCCGCATCGACGCAGGCCTTCGCCAAGGGCCCGAGCTTCGCGCCATCGAGGCCTGCCGACCCGACCACCTGCTCCAGCGTGTCGCGCAGGATCTGCTCGACGGCTGCCGCGTTCGGTAGCGCGAGGTCCTCGATGAGATCCGCGCGCGAGAGGAACGCCGCGTCGACGCCGACGGAGTGATTCGTGGTCGCGACGAACGTGAGGTTGGGGCAGGCGCGCGCGACCTGATCGACGCCCGCGAGCACAGCGTCGGTCGCGCGGTGCACGTCAACCGGATTTGTCTCGAGCGAGGCGCCGCCGCGGCTCACCGCCAGTGATTCGACCTCGTCGAGCAGCACGATGGTCGGGGCGCCACGGCCCGCGAGGTCGGGCAGCGTCCGATCAAAGAGACGCGCGACGCTTCGCTGGCTCTCGCCGAGCATCTGGCTCGGGAACGCGTGAGGGTCGACTTCGACGAACACAACAGTCCCGCCGAGCGCGCGTGCGGCCTGATCGGCGAGGCCTCCGGCCAGCGTCGTCTTTCCTGTCCCGGGAGGCCCGGCGAGCACGATGAGTCCGTGGACCGGAAGACGCACCGCGTCGATCCGTGCGCGGTGCCTCAGCGAGAACAGGGTGAAATTGAGGAGGCGCTCCTTGACCTCCTCGGGCACGACGATCCGCGTCCAGCGGCTCTCCCACGCCGGGTCCGGAAGCTCGTGCATGGCGACGATCCCCTCGACACCAGGCGGGACAGTCAGCGCGGGCATCCCTACTGGGGCCGTCCCTCGAAGTGATCGGGCCAGACGATGCCGGTCAGGTCGGGCGCGTCGAGCTCCGGAAGCTCCTCGAACAGGTTCAGCGGATCGAGGAGGATGCGGATCATGTCGTACAGCGCGTCGAAGTTGTGCACGCGGATCAGGCGCGCGGTCTTCTGCTTGTCGTCGTTGAAGTGCTGGTGCCACGACCAGTGATCCACGACGATCAGATCGCCAGCCTCCCACGGATAGTCGACGCCGTCGACCTCGCTGTGCCCCCTCCCGGAGACGACGTACAGCCAGGCTTCGCCGCCGTGGCGATGGCGGGACTGGTAGAGGCCCGGCGCGAGCTCGTGCATGACCGCGGACAGACCGGCGGTGTGATAGCCGATCGACTTGTCGACGAGGAACAGGCTGCGCGCGCCGCGCTTTGTGACGAGGCCGCGCACGTCGTCAAAGCGCGTGATGAGGCGCGCGGATTCGGTGCCCGACCACTGCTGCGCGAGGCGTTGCCTGCGTCGCGCGTGCGGATCCGCGCCGTCGATGGCATGGGCCTGGCGCTGACGGCGCGGCAGCTCCGCGACCGGCTTGTCGCCGCCGTCCTCGATGAGGGCGACGCCGAACTGCTCGAGCATCGGCTCGACGCTCCAGGTATGGAATACCGCGGGCTTGTCGGCGTCGTTCCCGTGCCGGTGCCATGCCCAGCTGGGCAGATGCAGCGTGTCCCAGGGACGCCAATCGATGCGCTGCCCGTCGATCTCGGTCCAGCCGCGGCCTGACTCGACGAACTCGATCGCGTCCCAGGAATGGCGGTGGATCGTCGTCGTCGTGTGCGGCGCGAGCTCGTGGACGGTCGCGTCGAGGTTCTTCGTCGGCCGGTCGCCGTCGTAGCCGGCGTACACGCCGCTGCGGATGCGGCGGCTCGGCACCTCGCGCATCACGACGTCGTTCCGCTTCAGGATCGTCTTGTGGTAGCCCTTCCACTCGTCGAGGAGCGACTCGCGCCGTTTCTTCTGGATCTCGTAGTGAGTCGTCTTCGTCGTGGTGGTCGTCTTCATCGCGCGCTGGCTCCGGCGCGCGCGCCGCTCACCTGCGGCAGGACCTCGCGCGCGAGCGTCCTTATCTGCTCGAGATAGTCCGGGAAGCGCATGCGGAAGTCGAAGATGAGGAGGTCGCAGCCGAGCTCCTGGTAGCGCCGCACGCCGTCGACGATGTCGTCCGGCGTCCCGGCGAGGATCGAGCCGTCCAGCTCCTCGATCTTGGTGAACTCGCCGGACGGCGGCTTGAGCCAGAACTTTTGCGCGTTCGCATTCTTGATCAGGCCGGGGACGTTGAGCCGATCGACAGCGGACTTCGTCGTCGGTCGGGAACGTGATCCGACCAGGGAGCCAGCCCTCGCAGAAATCGACGGCGAGCCGCGCGGCGGCCGGCGTCGCGCCGCCCCACCAGACCGGCACGGGTGAGCGTGGCTGCGGTTTGAGGTCGACGTCGCTGAACTTGTAGCGCTCGCTCTGCCACTCGACCGTCTCGCCCGCCCACAGCTTCCGCGCGATGAGCACCTGCTCCTTCATCATCTGCACGCGGTCCTCTGCACCCTGGCCGATCACCTCGAACTCGTGGTCGAACGTGCCTGCGCCGATCCCAAGGTCGAACCTCCGCCGGGTGATCCAGGACATCGATGCCACGCTGTAGGCCATGAGGATCGGGTGCCGGAAGGGGATGATCGTCGCCGCGCCCAGCCCGATCTTGTCGGTCACACCGGCGAGGTATGTGAGCGTGATGAACGGCTCGACGAAGGTGCGGTCCGTGCCCTCCATCCCGTGCGGGTGGAACACGAGATGGTCGCGCACCCACAGAGAATCGAACCCGAGGCTCTCGGCGAGCTGCGCTCCGTCGACGAGCAGGTCCTGATCCGCCTCGAGGCCGAAATGGGGCACGAGCAGGCCAAAACGGGTCATTGAACCGGTCTCCTTGTATATGAGGATGCCCCCGCGACGCGTGCCACGGGGGCATCCTCGGCGCTACAGCGGAAAGGTTAGTTGGTCGTCGGGATCGAGTTCTTCTGGTAGAAGCCGATGTCCTTGAGCTTCATCAGGAAGCTCAGGTCGAACGCCTTCGTGACGTCGACGTCCTTGACGGCCGGGTTGACCGAGGCGAGCACGTCACGTGGCGCCGTGAACGCATCGGCGGTGAAGGTCATCGACCGCGAGCCATACGTGAGGAAGTCCTTCATAACGAGATCGGCGGCATCCGGCTTCACCTGTGCCCAGTCCACGAACTTCGCGGTCGCGCTCGCCGTGTCGGTCCAGATCGAGTTCTGAGCCTCGAGCGCGGCAGCCACCACGACGAGCACCGTGTTCGGGTTCTTCTGGATGAAGTCCACCTTCGCCATGAGGCCGCTGCGGCCCCACTGCAGCTTGGCCTTGGAGAGGTCGATCAGCAAGTTGAGGCCGAGGTCTTTCATCGCTTTCTCCTGGGACATGCCGACGACGGCGCAGCCCACCGAACCGCCCTTCAGCGCGGCGATCCGAACGCCCTCGCCGCCGGTCTGCGTGATCACGGCGTCCTTGTCCGTCAGCCCGATGCCCTTGAGCATCAGGAGGGCGGAGCCGTGCGAGGTGCCGCCGAAGGTGCTGATGGCGACCGACTTGCCCTTCACATCAGCGGGCGTCTTGATGGCGGCGCCGCAGAAGAGGCCGTCGGTCAGCGTCGTGCTGTTCATCGAGATGACCTTGACCGGCGTGTCGGTGACAACCGAGTTGATCGCCGTCGACGCGCCGCCGACGAAGAAGTCGACCTGGCCCGCGACCAGCGCCTGCAGGGCCTTGCCGTCACCCTCGAATCCCGTGACCTCGACGGTCGGGATGCCGTACTTCTTGTAGAACCCGAGCCGCTCGGCGAGCGTCTCCGCGAACTGCACCGGCTCGGTCGGCGTGCTGATGCCGATTCGCACCTTCGTGAGCTCCGGCGTGGGTAGCTGACCGAGTGCGGCACTCGTCGTCGGCGCGGTGCTGGCGGCGGGCGCTCCGCCGCATGCGACGGCCGCGATAGCAGTGGCCATCATGGGCGCGAGCAATCTGAAGAACACGCTTCTGGACATCATCACCCTCACCTCTTGGACCACATTCGACGCGTCGTCGACGACCGCGAATGTACTCCGACGGCGCGAACATCGTCTAGGCTGGCCGGACGATCGAGGTCAACGGGCATCCCATTGCTTATGAGCTACGCGGCGATGGAGTTCCCCTCGTGCTCGTTGCGGGAACTGGATATCCGGGGGCGACCTGGCCCTCCGAATTCCTGCGGCCGCTCCTCACGCGGCACGCGGTGCTCACCTTTGATCACCGCGGCACCGGCGCGACGCCGGCATCGCCGGAGCGTTACTCGACCCGGCTCTTCGCCCAGGTCGCGCTGGGCCTGATGGACGCGCTGCGGCTTCCCGCCGCCCACGTGCTCGGCCATTCGATGGGCGGCCGCGTGGCCCAGTGGATGGCGCTCGACAGGCCTGAGCGGCTCCGAACGCTCATCCTGGCCGCCTCAGGACCCGGCCAGTTCCGGGACGACCGGCCCGTGACGCGCGGGGTCCCGGTCCACGCCGCGAAGGAGATGATCGAGCTCGGGTACGAGCGTTACATGCGGCAGCACATCCGCGACACGTTCTTCACGCCGGAGTTCGCGGCGGCACATCCGGATCGCGTTGCGTGGCTCCACGACACGTTCTGGGCCCACCGTCCCGACCTCGAAAACTACCTGCGCCACGTCCTCGCGCGTCAGGAGCATCAGACCGCGGATCGGCTAAGCGAGATCCGGATGCCGACCCTTGTCATGATCGGCGAACGCGACACGCAGATCATGGGGACCGGTTCGCACACCGAACAGTCCGAGTTCCTGATGGCGCATCTGCCGAACGCGAAGCGGTGTGTCATCGGGGGCGCCGCGCACGGTTACTTCTGGCAGCTACCCGAGCGCACGGCGGACATCGTTCTCGACTGGACGACCGCCCGCTAACGACACGAAACGCACCGGGTAATGG
>VBDQ01000103.1 GCA_005889075.1 Chloroflexota bacterium | reverse complement strand
TCCGCCCGCGGAGGCAGCGGGCTGGCCCTGCGTGGCGAGCCATCGAGCGAAGTCGTCGGGGCTCTCGGCGACGACGCGGATGCGCATCCAGGCATGCTCGACGCCGCAGAACTCCGCGCACTGGCCCTGGTACGTACCGGCGCGGCGCGCAACGAGGCGAAGGGTGTTGATCGTGCCGGGGATCATGTCAGTCTTGCCGCCGAGCTCGGGCACCCAGAAGCTATGGATGACGTCCTCGGACCGCAGCTCGAGCTCGACGACCGTGCCGACCGGCACATGCATCTCGTTCGCGGTCGTCACCCCCGAGTAGCTGAACTCCCACCACCACTGATGCGCCGTCGCCTCGATGCGCAGGCCGGGTGCCGCGCTGGCGAAAGAGATCTCCGAGAGCGTCCCGAGCGTCAACGCGAAGACCACCGCGAGGATGATGGCCGGCGCCGCGGTCCACGCGATCTCGAGGCGAGTGTTGCGATCGAAGCGCCTCGCGACCTCCACGCGCGACGAGCGGTAGCGCCACACCGCGTACACGAGCGCGCCCTCGACGCCGACGAAGATAAGGAGCGCGATCGCGCCGACGACGAGCCCCAGCGAAGCGATCGCCTCGGCCGGCGGTCTCACGTATTCGGAGCGTACGGGTGGAAGCGACGAACGCAAACGATGGCCCGAACAAACGACGGCCCGCCATCGTCGGCGGGCCGTCGGGCTAGGGACTGAGCGTCACGCGACTGGGGTCGCCGGTCGGCTCCGCACGCGGGTGGCGACGAGCACGAGCGCGAGGGCCAGAAGCGGGATCCAGCCGAATACCAGCAGCCAGATGCCGAAGTCGGCGAAGACGCGGAGCATCGTGCCGAGTGCGGCGAGCGCGCGGGTGAAGGTCTTCGCAGGGTCCCACCCGGAACTCGGCTGCTCACCGGGAAGCACCGCCGCGGGCGAGACCGTCAGCACGATCGTCGAGAAATCGGTGCGCGACTTGATCGAGTTGATCTGTCCCGTGAGCTGCTCGATCTGCGTGCGAACGTTCGAAAGGGAGGCGTCGATCTTGAGGATTTCGTCGATCGTGCTCGCGCGCGCGATGAGCGCGAGGTAGCGCTGCTCTTCCGATTGCTTCGCGGTGAGTCGCGCCTGCAGATCGACGAACTGATCCGTCACGTCCTGACCGCTCACGGTGGAGCTCACGACCTCGCCATCGAGCTGCTTGAGCTGGTTGATCGCATCGCCGAAGCGGGCCGAGGGGACACGCATCGTCACGCTCGCGCTGCGGCTGTCAGGGGTCCCCGACTGGTTGAGCATGAGGACGTCGCCGCCCAGTCCGGTCGCGATCGCTTGCGCGCGGTCGCTCGTGGCCCAAGGATCCTTCGCGCGCAGCGCGATGTTCGCGGTGAGGATCACGCTGCGGTCGGGGTTTACGACAATCGGGTTCGGGATGCCTTGCTGAACCGCGTTTCCTGCGGCTGCGCTACCGGATTTGACTGCGTCGACCGCCGGAGCGGGCGCCCCGAGATCGGTCCGGGAACCCGACCCAGCGCTCTGGGTGGTGGCACCGGCACAGGCGGCGATGAAGATGGGCGCGAGGAGCAGAAGGACCACGCGGCGCATGACGCTCACCTCTTTTTTCAAGGATCTCCAGCGTCTAGACGTCAGGCAGCCGAGCTAGGTTCCCGCCAGCGCTCTCCGAAGAGCCGTTTGGCGTTTTCCGCGACGCGGGCGGCGAGCTCGCCGAGGTCGACCCGCCGCTCGTGGGAAAGGGCTGCGTACGTGGCGGCGACGTAGCGCGGCTCGTTCCGTTGCCCGCGGACGTTCTGCGGGGCGAGATATGGCGAATCGGTCTCAGCGAGGAGGCTCTCGAGAGGAGTCCGGCCCGCGGCCGCGCGGAGCGGCTCGTTTGCGGGATAGGTGATCGTGCCCGCGAAGGAGATCGAGAAACCAAGTTCGAGCCATGAGGCGATCTCGTCCGGCCCTTCGCTGTAGCAGTGCACCATGCCGCGCACCTCCGGTCCCTCGCGAAGGATCGCGCGGATCCGGTCGCCGGCGTCGCGAACGTGAAGCACGACCGGTAGGTCGAGGAGCGAGGCGACCGCGAGCTGACCGCGCAAGGCTTGTTCCTGCGCCTCGAGCGGGGCGCTCCGCCCCGAGAGGTCCATGCCGATCTCACCGATGGCGACCACGTGCTCGTCGCGGGCAAGCTGCGTCAGCCTGACCAGAGCATCGCCATTCCACGATTCGGCTCGGTGCGGATGCACTCCGACGGCGACGCGGACCTCGGCATGCGCTCGGGCGAGGGTCACCGCAGCTTCGCTCGAGGCGAGGTCCTCCGCGGCGCTCAGGACGCGGATGACGCCCGCTTTTCGCGCGCGGGCGAGCGTGTCCGAAAGGTCGTTGGCGAAGCGTCCGTCCGTCAGGTGTGCGTGGGCGTCGATCATCACGCGAGGCTAACCTTCGTTCCATGGCCGAGCGGATTTTCGTTGCAGTCGCGTGGCCGTACGCGAACGGTCCGCGACACCTGGGTCACGTTGCGGGGATGGGAACCTCCGATGTCTTCGCTCGCTATCACCGTCTGCGGAACAACGACGTCCTCATGGTGAGCGGAACCGATGAGAACGGGACGCCCAATCTCATCCAGGCCGATCGCGAAGGACTCACGCCGAAGCAAACCGTCGACAAGTACAACCGCGTGATCACGGACGACTTCCGTGCGCTCGCCTTCTCGTACGACCTGTTCACGCGGACGACCACGCGCAACCACACCGTCGTCGTGCAGGACGTCTTCAAGACGCTCTACGACAAGGGCTATCTCATCAAGAAGACGGCGATGGGGGCGCTCCAGGCCGCTACCGGCCGGACCCTACCAGACCGGTACATCGAAGGCACGTGCCCGATCTGCGGGTTCCCCGACGCCAGGGGCGACCAGTGCGAGAACTGCGGCAACCAGCTGGACCCCGATCAGTTGATCAACCCACGATCCAAGATCGACGGCTCGACGCCGGTCTTCAAGGAGACCGAGCATTTCTATCTCGACTTGCCCGCGTTCAGAGAGCAGCTCACGACGTGGGTGGCGCGGCAGAGCCACTGGCGACCCAACGTGCGCAACTTCTCGCTCAACTTCATCGCCGATCTCAAACCGCGTCCGATCACCCGCGACATCGACTGGGGCGTGCCGGTGCCGCTCCCGGGATGGGTCGACCGCCCCGACAAGCGGCTCTACGTCTGGTTCGACGCGGTCATCGGATACTTCTCCGCCAGCGTCGAGTGGGCCGCGATGGTCGGCCGGCCCGATGCCTGGCGCGACTGGTGGCAGGACCCGGCGTCGCGCCACTTCTACTTCATGGGTGCGGACAACATCGTCTTCCACACGACGATCTGGCCGAGCATGCTGCTCGGCTACGGCAACGGCGGAAAAGTGGCCGGCGCTCGCGGCCCGAATCTACAGCTGCCATACAACGTCGTCTCCACCGCCATGCTGACCATGAGCGGATCGAAGCAGTCGACGAGCCGCGGACATGGCATCTACGTGCGGGACTTCCTCTCGCGTTACGACGCCGATCCGCTCCGCTTTTACCTCGTCCTGAATGGACCCGAGACTGCCGACACTGATTTCACGTGGGAGGACTTCGTTCGGCGGAACAACGACGAGCTCGTCGCGACGTGGGGGAATCTCGCAAACCGGACCCTCGTCAACGCGCACCGCCAGTTCGGCGCGGTGCCTACCGCGGGCGATCTCACGTCAGAGGATCGCGCGGTCGTCGCGAGCGTGGAGGCAGGCTTCGGATCGGTCGGCGAGCACCTCGAGGCGGCGCGCTTTCGCGCGGCGCTCGCCGAAGCGATGCGGCTCGCGGCCCTCGTGAACGGCTACTTGACGGCAACTGAGCCGTGGAAGCTGGTCAAGACCGACCGCGAACGTGCTGGGACGATCTTGAACGTCGCCCTGCGCTGCGTTGATGACCTCAAAGTCATCCTGACGCCGTTCCTTCCGTTCAGCAGCCAAAAGCTTCACGAGTACCTCGGTTACGACGGGGCGGTCGCTTCGCCGCCAGAACGCCGTACCGTCCGCGAAGCCGATGGCTCCGATCACGAGGTGCTGACCGGCGATTACTCAACCCTCGTGGGAACGTGGGCACCGACGACGCTTCGAGCGGGACAGAAGCTGCGCGAACCGGGTCCGCTCTTCAAGAAGCTCGACCCCTCGGTCGTCGATGACGAGCTCCGGCGGATGGAGGACCACGCCGCGAAGTGATCCGGATCATCGCTGTCGTTCTCGCAGTGCTCCTTGCGGGATGCTCGCCTATCCCGCCGACCGCATCGTCGTCCGTTCCGAGCGCCTCCCCCTCGTCGGCGACCGCGGTGACATTCGATGGCGCTCGTGCGAAGGCGCACGTCGACTGGCTCGCGGACCCGGCCCGCGGTGGACGGTACTCGGGATCGGCTGGATTTCGCGACGCCGCCAACTATGTGGCTGACCGCTTCCGCGAGATCGGCCTCGAACCGCTCGGCGACAACGGATCTTTCTTCCAGCACTTCACCATGCCGAACCTCGAGCTCACCGCGATGCCCGTGCTCGAGCGGCTCGGCACGGCACCGAAGGAATACCGGGCCCGCGTGGACTTCACCGAGAGCGTGAACGGGCGGTCGGGAAGCGGCGTGGCCGAAGGAGCGATCGCGGTCGTGGGCGGTGGCGCACGAGCGAGCGGCCAGGACGACTTCGCCGGCGCCGACGTCGGCGGTAAGATCGCGCTCGTCACCGGACCCGGCCAGCAGGGCTCGAGCAGCGTGGAGAACGCGTACCAGGCCGGCGCGGTCGGAGTCCTGGTCGTCGGCAACACGGAGGTCCGCTACTCCTATATCCCGCGCCTTCAGCAGACCACGATCCCGACGCTCGTCGTCACCGAAAACGTCGCGAACGATCTCCTCGCGCCGAGCGGCAAGACCGTCGCAGACGTGCAGGCCGCCGTGCGCGCGCGCCGCGTCGACGCTGGTGCGCCGGCATCGGGGTTCGACGTCGCGACGACCGTGCGTCTGAGCGTCGCACTCACGCCGGTCCACGACGTGGACGCGATGAACGTCGTTGGTCTGCTTCGCGCACCAGCAGATGACGGAGCGAAGCGCGCCGTCCTCGTCGGCGGACATCTCGATGGCGTTGGGACGGATCCCAATGGCTCGGTCTTCGACGCCGCCAACGACAACGCGTCGGGCCCCGCGATCACGATCGAGGCCGCGCGCGCGCTCGCCGCCATCCGCTCTTCGCTCGCGCACTCGATCGTGTTCGTCGCGTTTGCCGGCGAGGAGGAAGGACTATTCGGCTCAGAGGCCTACGCGGCGCAGATGGCATCCGCGCCCGGACGCGTGGAGAGCCTCATTGCGATGATCGACCTCGACGTGATCGGCTGCTGCGGCGACACATTGATCGTCTCCAACGAATCGCCCGACCTGCAAAAACGCGTGCGCGATACCGCGACCAGCCTCGGCATCCCGAGCCAATCGGTCGGCGGCGGCGGAAGTGACGAGACGAGCTTCGTCCGCCGGCGCGTGCCCGCGGTGTTCATCGGGTGGTCCGATTACATCCTTCACACCTATCGCGACGTCCCCAGCGTCGTCGAGGCGCGTCGCCTTCAGAAAGCGGGCGAAGTCGTCACGGCCGTCGCGCGCGCGCTCGCGACCGCGGACTAGTTAAGGTAATGGCCTAGCGCTGCGCCAGTAGAAAAACGTGACCACTCTTTCCTTCTGGGACGAATCTCTCAAATTCCAACCGCAGACCGGCATCAGCGATCCACCGTCGGTACGTCTCCACATCGGCGTGGCTCCACCACATATCTCCACCCTCGACACCAAGCCAGTTCTTCTCCATGCCCGTCCAAGCATGGTGCCCGACTGTCGCGATGAGAACACCCCCGGGTCGAAGCCAGGCGCTGATGCTGCGCAAGAGAACAGGTTGTTCGGCGAGCGGTAAGTGAATCAGGGAGTAAAGGCACGCGATAGCGTCAAATGTCGCGTCTCCGAACTTCGTCATTGTCATGTCGGCGCAGACGAAGGTCGCGCCTGGTACGAGCTTCCTGGCACGGGCGATTTGCACCGGTGAAATGTCAATTCCGGTCACGTCGTAGTTAGGTGCTAACGCTCGCGAGACGAGGTCGTACCCGTGCCGCACGACGGTTTTGGGATCGTCCAGGATCGCCACGTCACGCCGCGGGAATCGCCGCGATCTCCGTCGCCCGCTCGGCGATCGTTCGCACGACCTCCTCGCGCGCGGCCTCGGCCGCCGCCTCGCGCACTTCAGAGAGCATTTCGATCGGGGCGAGGTCGCGGTAGAGGACCCGGACCAGGCGCCGCGCCTCGGTCGGGCCTCGACCGATCGCCTCGAGCGTCTTGTCGACCTGGATCGTGTGCTGGACGTAGTGAGCTTCGAAGCGATGCAACCTGAAACGGACGGGCTTGTCTCCGTCCCAGAACTGCGCGGTGCGCTCGAGATCCGCGTCGGTGAGGTCGGCCAGCTCGCGCAGGATGCGCCGGTGGATCTCGAAGAGAGCATTGCGCACGGCCGCGATGCCGCCCTCGAGCGTCTTGGGCGCACGGTACCCGTGCTCCTCGCGCCAGCTCTGCCAGCGCTCCTCGGCCTCCTTTGGATCCGACGGCCGATCAGGCGCGCGCGCGTACTGGACCACCGCGAGGAACCCATGATCCGCATCGAGCATGTGCAGGGTGACGTCGCGCACCGGCCACTCCCCCGGCGCGGGCGCGCGGTCGAGATCCTCGTCGCGGACACCGGCGAGCGCACCGGTCAGGTCGCGGTACGCGTGGTGATATTGGCCGAGGATCCGCTGCGCCTGATTCGGAGCCACGCGACGGAGTGCCGCAAGCCTGACCGCAAGGTCGCGGAGCTCGTGCTGGGCCATGAGCAGTGCGAACCGAAGGCCTTCCTCGTCGTACTCGCGCCAGATCCAGGGCCGGCCCATCTCTTCGTCCGTCAGATCGACGGTGGCGCGTGCGAGCGCCTCGACCGCGGCGGTGACCGTCGTCGTTGGCTGAGCCGGTCGCACGGCTAGACCGCCACTTCCGCGACGCCCGCGGTGGTCTCCTCGACGAGTTGGTCGACGACGGCGTGGAGGTGGCCCGACTCCTTCCACACGCGCAGCTGGCGGTCCGCGCTGGTGCCTTCCCGGACGATCCGTTCGAGGTACGCGACCTCGCGTCGGGAGCCGAGCGCGTCGACAACGTCATCGACGAACTCCAGCAGCTCGATCGCGAGCTCGCGCATCGGGACTTCGGCTTCCTTCCCGAAGTCGATGAGCTTGGCGTCCATCCCGCCGCGCATCGCGCGCCACTTGTTCTCCTGGATGAGGCTCGGCGCGTAGCGGCGGAAGCCCAGGTTGCGCTCTCGCAAGACCATGAGCTTGGCGCAGATGGCCTGAATGAGCGCGGCGATGCACAGCGTCTCCTCGATCCGAGTCGCGGCGTCGCATACGCGGAACTCGATCGTCGGATAGAAGGCGTGGGGGCGCAGGTCCCACCAGATCTTGCGCCCGTTGTCGATGCTCCCCGTACGCACGAGAAGCTCGACGAAGTTCTCGAACTCGTCGTAGCTGCCGAACTCGGGGGGTATGCCGGTCCGTGGAAAGCGCCCCCACACGACCTGCCGGTACGACTTGAGACCCGTGTTCCGTGTGAGCCAGAACGGACTGGACGTCGAGATCGCCAACAGGTGCGGCAGGAAGTACCGCGCCTCGTTCATCACCTCGATGCGCTGCTCGCGGTCGGCGATCCCGACGTGGACGTGCAGCCCGAAGATGAGAAGCTCGCGGATCACGTCCTGCAGCTCTTCCTCGAGGATTTTGTAGCGCTCCTGCTCGGTGACCTGCTGCTCCTGCCAGTGGGAGAAGGGGTGCGTGCCGGCCGAAGCGAGACGCAATCCGGCCGGCCGAAGGAGCGCGGCGAGCGTGCCGCGAAGCGTAGCGATCTCCTCGCGCGCTTCGCTGATGTCGGCGCAGATCTTCGTGCCCGCCTCGATGACCGACTGCATCATCTCCAGCTTGATCTGCTCGCCCAGGCGCGGTCGTGCGGCCGCGAGGAGCGTCGCGGAGTGGCTTCGGAGCTGCCCCTCGCCGTCGACGATCTGGAACTCTTCCTCGATCCCGATGGTGAGGCGCGGCACATCCACGGACCTGCCCACTCTAGTTCGGTCTGCCGGCCTCGGCCGTCACCTCGTCGCGCGCGCCGATCCACCGCAGATAACGCCGCGCCGAGCGCTCGATCGCAGCCGAGCCATCGGTCGACACGACGCGATCCCACCACCCGCCGTAGATGCGATCGAACCGAAGCGGTCGGACCGCGGCGACGATCCGCTCGACGAGCTCGGCGGGCAGCGGGATGTGATTCGGGTAGCTGCGCATGAAGCTCACGAAGCGCACATCCGGCACGACGGTGATCGTGTCGCCGACGAGCAGCGCGCCGCGGCCCTCAGCGCCCGCGGCCCAGTGGAGGACCGCGCTTCCCTCGAAGTGACCGCCGCACTGGACGAGGGTGACGCCGGGCAGCACCTCTCTCGCCCGCTCCCAGTGGACGATCGCCGGATCGTCGTATTGCACCCACTCGGCATCCGCGCTCGGGACGTAGATCGGCGCGTTCCCAAAAGCGCGGCTCCATTCGACCATCGCTCCATAGAAGTGTGGATGCGACATGGCGATCCCGGCGATACCACCACGCGCGCGCACCGCTTTGACTGCGGCCTCGTCGATGAAACCGACGCAGTCCCAGAGGAAGTTGCCCCGCGGCGTTCGCACGAGCAGCGCACGCTGCCCGATGCCGAGCGACGGCTCGACGCCGATGCCGCTGAGGCCCGATTCGAGATCACGCACCACCGTCCGGTGTCCCTTGCGGGCGAGCTCGTCGAGCGTCGTCCATGCCTGGCCACCCTGACGGACGTACTGGCGCTCGTCCTCGCAGATCGGGCAGCGCTCGGGCGGTGCATCTGTGGACGCCTGCTGGACCGCGCAGGTGACGCAGATGAACGAGGTCATTCGACGATGTACGTCGGCACCACGCTCCCAGCACCAGCGGTGACGTTCAGCAGCGCGCTCGACGACACGCGTGCGAGCGTCCCGGAAACGCGTCCCCAGAACAGATACGGGTCGTGGTCGATCGAAAGATCGAGGAAGTGCATCCGGTCGAGCAGCACCGGAAAGGGGTACCGGGGCACGGGCACGCGCTCCTGCACCACGTACGAGCTCGCGAGCGCCGCGAGCAACGACTGCTCCCATTCGTGCTGCTCGATCGTCCATCCGAGCACGACGCCCTTGCCGCCGTACTCGTCGTTCGGCTTCAAGACCAAGCGATCGCGGTTCGCGATCACGAAGTCCGCCAGGTCGACGACCTTCCCGCCGTACGTCGTGTGGCCCTCGCGGACCTTCCGCGTCCACGGGACGTGCTTCGCGATCGTGGCCCGCTGCGGCGCGGTGTAGAGCTCGTGAGCACCCGCCGGTAGACGAGGTCGACCGGACGGCCCTGCGCGCGGAGCGTGCCCCGCGAGTACGTGAGGTCCTCCGGCGCGCAGATGACCGTGTCCAGGCCCCGCGACTCGAAGAACCGCTCGAACATCTCGAACTCGGTGAGCGTAGGTAGCCCGCGCCAGTCGACGATCGCGATCGCGGGCGGACCGCTCGCCCGGGAGCGATGCGCGCGCAGCATGGCTGAGAGCTGCCGGCCACGGACCGGCACCACGCGGACCTTGAAGCGCTCGCGGAAGCGCCGCATGACCGGCAGCGCCGCGAAGACAGTCGAAAGCTCGTCGTTGTACGCCATCCCCGCGGGGGATTCGGCGTTGTACTCGACGAAACGGATCACGCCGTCCTCGCCGATGAACCCGTCGAGGCGCGACGATGGCGAGGCCGCGCGGAAGCCGGGATCGGCGAGCGCGAGCTCCTCCTCCCGCGGCTCGAGATCGAGCTCGCGCCGGAGGTCCCCATCCGCGATGAGGGCGCGCTCGAGACGACCGAGCGCGGCGTACACGCCCTCCGCCGCGGCGTTCACCTGCGCGTACTGCCAGGCGCTGATCAGATTCGGTCGCAACGACACGCACAGCGGGCGCTCCCCGAACACGAGGCGCTTGGCGCGCTGGCCCTCGGTCAGGAGGCCCGCGCTCTCCTCGACGAGCTTCGGATCCTCGAGCAGGGCGTGATAGGCGGCCAGCGGGTCGCGGCTGCCGGCCCTGCGCTTCAGCGCACGTGCCGCCACCATCGGTGCTCCCCCTTCCAGGGAGGCGAGGCCTCCCCGCACGCGTACGAGATCACGAGGTCGCTCATCTTCTCGAGGACCCAGGAGAAGTTCGCTTCCTTGATCGAGAAGTTGTCGAAGTCGGGCGCCGGGTTCAGGAAGTCGATCGCGTAGAGCTCGCCGTCGCGAACCGCGAACTCGACCGTGTCCATGTCATAACCGAGCGCGTCCGTAAGACGGATCGCATTCAGGATCGTTCGCGTCCGCAGGTCGCCGTCGACCGGCTTATCGACGACGTATCGCTCGTGGAACGGCGCGGTGGGGTCGTAGCGGATCGGGAGGATGTCCTTCCGGCCGATGCATATGCATCGGATGTAGTCCTTCCACTGGATGAACTCCTGCAGGATCATCGTCTTCGGCCGGTAGCCGGGTGCGAGGCCACCCGATTGGTCGTACGCCCAGATGAGCTCCTCTTTGCTGTCCACCCGATAGACATCTTTCCAACCGCCGCCGGTGTTCGGCTTGAGGATGGCCGGAAGGCCGGTGTATGCGAGCAGCGCATCCCAGTCGAGCGGGTACTGGAGATTGCGGAGCGACTGGTCGGAGATATCCGGGATGTATGACTTGTTCGGGAGCACCACGGTCTTCGGCACCGCGACGCCGAGCTCGCGGGCGAGCGTGCATTCGAAGAACTTTTCGTCCGCATCCCACCAGAACGGATCGTTCACGACCACCGTGCCTTGGAGGGCTGCGCTCTTGAGATGCGCGCGGTAGTAGGGCACCTCGTGGCTGATGCGATCCACGATGACCGCGTAGCGCGGCCGTTCGACCTCGCGAGCACCGCCGAGGGTCGCCATCTCAGCGCGCACGCCCTTCGCCGCGCCCTTGCGATTCACGACCTCGATGAACGGGTTCGGGAACGTGTTCTCGCGCCCGACGATTAGACCGACGATCTTGTCCTGCCTCATATATACATGTCCACCATTTCGCGCCAGTAGGGCCAATCGTGCGCCCATCCGTCCCACACGTGCAGCGCCGCCGGGACGCCTTTCCCCTGGAGAATGCTCGCAAGGCGCTTGGATTGGTCCACGTTGGGGTCGTCGCTCCCAGTGGCGATCACGATCTCCGTCGCGCGCAAGGGGCCGAGGTAGCGCTCGTCGTTGAGGTTTGGTAGGAACGCCAGCGGGTTCACAAAATAGCAATCGCCGTCGCGATCACCATCGAGCCAGCGTGCGGCGTCATACGCGCCTGACATCCCCACCGCTTTGCGCGCGATCCCGGGGCGGCGCGTCACGAACGTGAGCGCATGAAACGCGCCGAACGACGTCCCGGTGACGATGAGGTAGTCGACCGTGTTCGCCGCCCGTATCGCCGGGAGCACCTCTTCTACCAGATACCGCTCGTACGCGAGATGGCGGCGGGCTCGGTCCTGCGGCTCCACGCCCTTGTTGTAGAACGACTCGCCGTCCACCGAATCCACGCACCAGAGCTGCAGCCACCCCGCATCGATCCGCGGCGCCATGTGCCCGACCAATCCGAAGTCTTCCCACTGATAGAAACGCCCCATCGACGTCGGGAAGACGAGCACCGGCGTCCCCTTATCGCCGAAGACGAGAAGCTCCATGTCCCGGCCGAGCGCGGGACTCCACCACTTCTGGTAGTCGCGATTCATCCGTTCCTGGCCCGCGCCTGGGCCTCTTCGATGAGCTGCCAGGCCACCTCCGCGTCGCGCCAATCCCGGACTTCCGACGGTTTCGCGGCCTCGAGCTCTTTGTAGGTCGCGAAGAAGTTCTCGATCTCACGCAGCCAGTGCCGACCGAGATCATGAAGCCCACGAACCTCGTCGAACCGGGGATCGCCCGCCGGGACCGACAGGATCTTCTCGTCGTCGCCGTGCTCGTCGCGCATCATCAGCGTTCCGATCGGTCGCGCCGGAACGACACAACCCGGGAATGTCGGTTCCTCGACGACCACGAGCGCATCCAGCGGATCGCCGTCATGGCCGAGGGTGTCCATCACGAACCCGTAGTCGGCTGGATAGTGCACGGAGGAGAACAGCACGCGGTCGAGCCGGATGCGTCCGCTTTTCGCGTCGAGCTCGTATTTCTGGCGCGAGCCTCGAGGGATCTCGACGAGGACGTCAACGCTCGGAGGCCGGCTCCCGCTCCCCAATCTCGCGCTCTCCCGCATTTTTTGTCGGCGCGATGACCACGGTGATCTCGCCTTTCGGCCGTTCGGAAGCATAGCGAGCGGCGAGTTCTGACGCCGTTCCACGGACGACCTCTTCGTGCACTTTGGTCATCTCTCGCGCGACAGCGACGCGGGCGTGCGGCGCGATCGCAGCGAGATCGGAGAGCAGATCGGCGATGCGGAACGGACTCTCGTACACGACGAGCGTTCGCCCCGTTGCGAGAAGCTCGGCGAGCTCACGTTTGCGAGCACCGCTCTTCTTCTCGGGAAACCCCACGAACGTGAACTCGCGGGTCGGCAGGCCGGACGCCACGAGCGCCGCTATCGCCGCAGCGGGCCCCGGGATCGGCACTACGTCGTGCCCTGCCGCGATCGCCGCGGCGACGAGCTGCTCGCCCGGATCGGAGAGCCCCGGCGTTCCCGCATCGGTGACGAGCGCCACGTCCCAGCCCCGATCCATCTGGCCGATGAGCTCCGCGGACTTGCGGCGGTGGTTGAACTCGGTGTAGCTCGTCAGGTGCTTCGCCCGGATGTCATTGCCGATCGGCGTCGCTACGAGATAAAGCTTCCCCACCCTCAGCGGCCGGGAGTCGCGGTCGCGGGTGAGTACGCGGTCTTGACGAGCAGGCGGTCCTCGATCTCGCCGACAAGATCGCCGTGCTGGGCGTTCGTGAGGCGCTTGATCTCCTTCCACTCTTCGTCGGCCAGGAAGGCGCGCCATGCCGCCTCTTTCGTCGCGACATCGGGCCATTCGAGGAGATAGACGAATTCAGTCTGATCGTCGATCTGCGATTCCCACATCCCGAGGAACGCGAACCCGTAGCGCTTCATGATCCGCATGGCGTGATCCCGGAAGCGCGCATGGAAGGCTGCTTTGTTGTGGTCGAAAATCTCGTACACGCGCAGCTGATGCACCACAGGGACAACCCCCCTGGGTCGATTCTTGCAGGACTCGCGGGCGTGAAGCTGGCGCGCGGCGCGCTCGCTGGCGCGGTCGCGGGTCTGGCCGGGGCGTACGCGATGGAGCGCTTCCAAACGTGGTGGAGCGAGGCCGAGAAGCGGCTCGAGCCCAAAGAGGGCGCGCGAGCTCATCAGGATGAACCGACAACTGTGAAGGCCGCGGAGCGCATCGCGGAGGATGTCCTCGAAACCGAGCTCTCCGAAGAGGCGAAACCGACCGCTGGTCGAGCCGTCCATTTCGCGATGGGCGCCTTGTCCGGCGCGATCTACGGCGGCATCGCCGAGCTGGTTCCATTCGTCAGGTCTGGCAACGGCCTCGTCTTTGGCGCGGTGCTCTGGTGGGTGGCGGACAACGAGATCGTTCCAGCCATCGGTCTCGCGGAAGACCCGGAGTCGTATCCGCCATCGACGCATGCGTACGCGCTCGCCTCGCACCTCGTATATGGGTTCGTGACCGAGACCATCCGGACTGCGCTTCGCCTCGTGCTGTAACGCGTCCTAGACGCTGCCGGCCGTCGGCCGCAGGGTCTGGGCAAGCACGATGGCGATCAGTACCACCGCTCCGCCAGCGATCTGCGGGGCCTCGAGCCGCTCGCCGAGAGCGAGCCACGCGGCCACGGCACCGACCACCGGCTCGGATGTCGCGACGAGGCCCACGCGTGCCGCGGGTATGAGGCTCACCGCGGCCAGCTCCAGCGCGAACGGAACCAGCGTTGCGATGACGACGACCGCCGCGATCTGCGCCCAGATCTCGGGCGGCGTCGTCGTCCAAGGGAGAAGCCAGAGTGGATGCACGATGGTCCACCCAACCGACGCGAATCCGAAGCCCCAGACGAGAAGCGTCGGAGTCGAGTAGCTCCGCGAGATTCGCTCCGCGAGCGCGAAGTACAGCGCAAAGATCAGAGCAGCTAAGACGGCGAGCGTTATGCCGAGGCTGTTGAGCTCCCGCAGGCCGGCGTCATACACCCCGGCGACGAAGAAGCAGCCGACGATGGCGAGCGCTGAAGCGACCCAGAGTCGCCCTCCGACGGTGCGACCTCGAAGGCGGGCCCAGCCGAGCAAGAGGATCGGCGCCGTGTACTCGATCACGAGCACGACACCGATCGGGATCAGCTTGATGGCCTGGTAATAGACAGCGGTTACGCCGGCGACAGCGACGATCCCGAAAACCGCAAAGAGTGGAAGATCCGCTCGGCGAATGCGCAACGCATCACGACGCACGACGGCGATGACGACGAGAAACACAACGAACGCGATCACCATCCGGAACTCGGCGAGCATCGCCGGGTCGTACCCGCGATTGAATAAGCCCTTCGCGATCACGCCGCCGAGCCCAAAGCTGGTAGCGGCGGCCAGGGCGAGGCTGTACCCGAGGCCGAGACGAAGTGGAGCGGGCGCGGGCTCGACCGAGGGCCCCCAGGGGGAGGGGCCCCTGGGCGCGAAGCGACCGATGGGGAGCCGGCCGCGGAGGCCGGGGGGACCCCGTCGCGTAGAGAGGGTTTCGGTCGAGCCCGCGTCCGCGAGCTTGCGGCTCAGTCGCTCTCCCAATCGCGGGGATACAGAAAGTCGTGGCCGACGGTGCGCAGGCTCAGCTTCGCGATCAGCGGCATGACTCGCTTGTAGTGACTGCGGCGCACCATCTCGCGGATCTTGCCAACGAGCTTCTCGTCGAATCCGCTTGCGATCAGCTCGCGAGGACTGAGGCGCCGGTCGACCATGTGATAGAGGATCAGGTCCGCCTCGGCGTAAGTGAACCCGAGCTCGTCCTCGTCCGTCTGCCCTTCCCAGAGCTCGGCGGTCGGCGGCTTGCGCAAGATCTGGGGCGGGATCCCGACGTGCAGTGCGACCTCGCGGACCTGCGTCTTGTAGAGATCCCCGATCGGGTTGATCCCCGCCGCCATGTCGCCGAACTGTGTGCCGTACCCGAGGAGGAGCTCGGTCTTGTTGCTCGTCCCGATAACGATTCCGTCCGGCCACGAGCGGTCGTACTCGATGCTCTTGCGCTCGCGCGCCATCTTGTTCCCAACGCGGATCCTGCCCGCAACGTCGCCGTCGTTGTCCGCGAAGTACGCGTCGATCTGTTTAGTGATCGGGACTTCCTCGAGCCGAAAGCGAAACATCTTCGCGAGCTCCCGCGCGTGCCGCCGCGATTCCTCGCTCGAGGTGCGATACGGTGTGAACAGACCGAGCACGCGCTCGGGACCGAGAGCCTCGGCTGCGAGCGCGACGGCGAGCGCGCTGTCGATGCCGCCCGAGACGCCGACGACCGCGCGTTTGAGTCCCGCCTTCGCGACCTCATCGCGGATGAAGAGCACGACCATCTTGCGCACGAGCACTTCGTCGATCCGGAGCGGCGAGGGGTCTTTCGGGTCAGGCCGGATCACGCCCGTGCGCGCGAGGGTGTTAGTCACGGCGCTCGAGCGGAAGGCCGAGGCGAGCGGCCAGACCGCGAAGCACAAGGTCGTCGCGCTCGTCGCGCAGCAGCGGATTGCGCGCGCGCTCGCGCGCGACGAGGTCGGGATCGATCTCGCCGACGAGGAGGTGCTCGTCGAACTCGGGGGCGCGCGCAACGACGGTCCCGTCGGGTGCGACCACCTCGGATCCTCCCCAGAACGCAATGCCGTCCTCGTGGCCGACGCGATTGACGTAGACGAGGTACACGGTCAGGTACTGCGCGTAGAAGCGGTCCATGAGCCGACACGACTCAGCGGTGCCGAGGTCGCCGCCCTCAGCGACGCCGCGGCCAGGGCTCGCCGACGGACAAAGGACGATCGCCGCGCCGGCCGAGGCGTAGAGGTATGGCACCGAGACGTGCCAGAGGTCTTCGCAAATGGCGATCCCGGCGCTCCCGCCGGCGGACGGGAACGTCTCGAAGCGATCGCCGGGGCCGAAGTAGCGCCCGTCATCGAAGATCCCGTACGTCGGCAGATACACCTTGCGATGGACATGAACGAGCTTGCCTTTCGACCAGTAGCCCTGGGCGATGTGCAGCTTCGCGTCGCGCGAGCGCTCCACGAACCCGGCCGATACGTCGAGATCGCGCGACGCCTCTGCGAGCGGCGCGAGGAGAGGATCGTCGACGGCGCAGGCGACGTCGGCAGCGAGGTCTTTCAGGTAGTAGCCCGTGAGCGAAAGCTCCGGGAACACGATCAGCCGCGCGCCCGCATCGCGGGCCCTCGCGATCCACTGGCGATGCATCTCGAGATTGCGCTTCACGGCGCCGAGCGCCGGCGAGCATTGCGCGATCGCGACGCGGATCGCGCTCAAGAAGCGCGGAGCCGCTCGAGGCGCTCGGCGTATTCGTGCACGAGCGTCCAGGCTCGATCGTCGTCCGGGCCCTCGGCGTAGACATTGAAGAGCGGACGGTCCGCATCCGGCAGGACGACCACCCACTCTCCGTCGTTCTGGTGCTTCACGCCGTCGACCTGCCGCGTCCGCTCGGTCTGAGGGTCCTGGGCGAGCATGCGCATCACGCGACCCTTCTGGTCCCACGGGCAGCCGACCTGCAGCCGCGCGACATGCACCGGAGGCGTCGCATCCACCACCTCGCTCAGGCTCTGCTTCGCCGCGATCAAGAGCTCGAGGAGCCGCACCGTCGCGAACAGGCCATCGAATGAGGGATGGAAGCGCGGGAAGATGAAGCCGCCGACCCCGTCGCCGACGAGCAGTGGCTGCTCGCGCGCCGCGAGACTCATCTGCGCCTCGGCCGAGGCGCGGACGCGCTGCACGCGGCCGCCGCGACCGGCGACGATCTCCTCGATCGACGAAGGCGCGTACACGGGAACGGCCACGACCCCCGGCGCCTGGCGGACCGTCAGGCTGACGAACGCCGCGAGGAAGTGCATGTCGTTCACGATGCGGCCGCGGTCGTCGGCGAGGAAGACCTTCTCGCCGCCGGCGTCGATGATCACGCCGAGCTGCGCCCCGAGCGCCGGGACGAGTACGGCGAGCTGACGCAGCTCTTCCTGGAACTCCTCGAACGAGCGCGAGCCGATGTTCTCGGACACGATCCCGTTCACCGCGACCACCTCGATCCCGAGGCGGTTGAGAAGCTGGGGAAGGAACTGCGCGGCGGTGCCGTGCGAGTAGTTGACGACGATCTTCGGTTTCGCGTCGGTGATCTCTTTTCGATGCGCGACCTCCGAGAGGAACGCATCGCTGTACGCCTCTCCGACCCGTGGCGATTCGTAGATCCGCCCAACATCGTCGTACGAGACGCGGCGCAGATCCTCGCGAAAGAAGATCGTCTCGACCTTCCGCTCCTGCGCCTTGTCCATGTCGAGGGCCTGGCGATCGAAGAACTTGACGTCGCACACGCGGACGTCGAATGGCGACACTCGCACGTGGACTCCGCCAGCCGCCCCAATCCGACGCGTTTGGAACCGTCCGATGGGCAGCGGCGCTTGGAGCAGGTCGGCGACGTGCACGCCGGCGCTCACGATGCCGCTCATGAGACCGCGCTTGAGCATGCGGCTCGAGCGGTGCTGATCCCTGTTCATCGTGATCGTCGCGCCGACTGACAGAGTCGACGCGTATGCGGCGCCCAGGCGCGAGATGAACTCGGGAGTGAGGTCGATGTTCACGATGCCGGTCACGCCGAAGCGGCCGAAGAGCGCGCGGCGCCCCTGAGCCCCCCAGATGAGGCTCGATCCGACGACCGCACCGGACTCGATCTGTTTGTCCGGCCACACCTTGACCTGCGCGCGGACGCGCGCGTTCTCGTTCACCACCGAGTGGTCGCCGATCACGCTCCCCTCTTCCAGCACCACGCGCGACTTGAGGGCGCACTGCCGCCCGACAAGCGCCCCATGAAGCTCGGCACGCTCGCCGACATAGGAATTGCGCCAGACGATCGAGCTGTCGATGACCGCGCCGACGTCCACCGAAACGTAGTCGCGCAGCACGGTCGGGCCGACGATCCGCGTGTGCGGACCGATCTTCACGCCCTCGCCGAGGAAGACGGGGCCGGTGATGCGCGCCGATTCGTCGATTTCGACGGGTCCCTCGGTCCAAACACCCGGCATGAGCTCATGACCGACGGGTCCGACGCGGAGCTTGCCGTTCAATAGATCGGCGTTCGCCCGCGCGTACTCGGTGATCGAGCCAATGTCCGTCCAGTACCCGTCGGCGATGTATCCGAAGAGGGGCTCTCCTTCCAAAAGGAGCTTCGGGAAGAGATCCTTGCCGAAGTCGAAGACCTCGCCCATCTCGTAGCGCTCAAGGACGCGTGGCTCGATCACGTAAATGCCGGTATTGATCGTGTCGCTGAAGACCTCGCCCCAGGAGGGCTTCTCGAGGAACTTTCTGATCCGCCCGTCGGGCTCGGTGATGACGACGCCGTACTCGAGCGGATTCGGGACATGCACGAGCGTGAGCGTGACCGCAGCGCCGCGCTCCTTGTGGAACGCGATCACCTTCGAGAGGTCGATGTCGGTGAGCGCGTCGCCCGAGATCACGATGAACGTGCCGTCGAGATCACCCGCGAGCTGGCGCACCGAACCGCCGGTCCCGAGCGGCGACTCCTCGATGCTGTAGCGGAGGCGCATGCCGACGGACCCGCCGTCCCCGTAGCTGTCCTGGATGACCGATGCGAGGTACTGGAGCGTCACGAACGAGTCCTCGATACCGTGCCGCTTCAACAGGTCGAAGATGTGTCCGAGACAAGGCTGATTGACGATGGGCACCATCGGCTTCGGCCGGTTGATCGTGAGCGGACGCAGCCGGCTTCCCTCGCCGCCGGCCATGACGACGGCCTGCATGAAGGCGAGTCTAGTTCGCGGGTGCGCCTCTAGCGGACACGCTGCGCGGAGCCACGATGACGACGGCGTACGCGATGGCGACGAGCGTCGCCGCACCAAATCAGGGCCGATCCGCTCCGATCGCGAACATCGCCTCGAGGTCGTGCCGCGAATATGCCTTGAACGCGACGTGTGTCGCCGTTTTGGCTACGCCCGGAACCTGCGCGATCCGACGGGTCACGATGTCGGCGAGCTCGTCGTGCTCTCGTGCGCGGACCATCGCGATGAAGTCGATCTCGCCGGTGACCGAATAGACCTCCGACACGCCCTTCACCGCCGCGAGCGACTCGCCAAGGTTCGGGAGCGCTCCGCGTTCCGCGGTGATCAGGACGACCGCCGTGATCACTAGAGGCTCTTGACGTCGATGTCGTGAAGCGCGGACTTCACGTAATGCGCGGCCTCCTGGTATCCCATCGCCTTGCCGCGGTTGAGCGCTGCTTCATACGAGTCGAGCGTGTCCTGCTCCGCCTTCTCGTCATACACGTGGAACTGCTCCTCGAGCTGGTCGATCGCGAGCTTGACGCGGTCGCGCGCGGCACTGCTGATCAAAAGAGATGACCTCCCGGCGCAGGTGTGTCGTAAAGATACCGCCGTAGCGCGCGTTTTCGCGCTCGGCATCACCCAGGCAGGGGACTCTCGCGCGACAGTTCGGAACCTACGCTTTCCGCGATGTCCGAGGGCGAGCGCGCGAGCAACATCGTTCCGTTTGGGCCACGTCCACCGGGAACAGCTTCCGCGCGCCGCCCAGCAAATGACCCGCTCACCGATCGCGTTGCCGCCCTCGAGACGCAGCTCGTCTCCCTCGAGGCGAATATCACGCGTGAACGCGCCCTCCTCTCTCAGCTCTCCGAATCGGAGGCCGCGGTAGAAGCCGCGTGGGGGAAATCCGACAGCGGACGTGGTCACGATGCGGAGAGAAACAGCCGCGCGTTGCTCGAGCGCGCGATGGGCGCGCGTCGGGAGCTAGCCGAGCAAGTCGCCGTCCTGCGCACTGAACGCGATGCCCTTCTCGACGAGATCTCTGCGCTCAGACGCGGGTCGGCCGCGCCGGCGCACGCTTCCGCTGAGCAAGCAAAAGACGAGAAGCTCGAGGACGTCGTCGGAGCGCTCCGCGAGGCAGTCCACGGTCTGGTCGAAGAGATCCAGGTACCTGCGGACGTCATCGAAGCTTCCAGCCCGGCATTGCACGAGGACGTCGATGAGCTGCCACTCATCGAGGCGCAAAAAGGTCGCGAGCTCGGCCTGATCGAGGACGAAGACATTCTCGCGACCGCGGACGAGGCGACCGTCGAAGACGCGCAACCGGCCGTCTCGATGCCGGCGACCACCCCAGACGCTTCGATCGTCGCGATGTGGGAAGCGGTACCCGCACCTACATCGCCGTCCGCTCCTCCCGAAGCTGCGCAGCCGCAAGCTCCGACGGAGGTGCTCACCGTCCCGCCGATGCCCATCGCCACTATTGCCACAGCGCCCATCGTGGTCGAGCGCGCGAGCTTCATCACCGACGAGTTCATCCTTGAGACGAGCCCGCTTCTACGCGCGAGAGTCGTTGAGGCGCCAGCGATCATCGAGGCAGCCCCGGAGATTGAACCGCCTGCTGCGCGAGTCGAGGTCGCGGAACCGATCGAGGCGGAACCCATCCAGGCAGAACCTGTCGCGGAGCAACCAGTCGTCCGCGCACCACTCATCGAAGAACCGATCACGCACTCAGAGCCCGCGCCCGCACCCCAGCTGGCATCGAACCGGATCCAGCTCGTGATCTCCCCGATCGCTTCGTTCTCGCGTCTTCTCGAGATCCAGGGTCGGCTCGCGGCGATCGCGAGCATTCGGGAATTGCAGCTGCGGGACTACCGCAATGGTGTCGCGATCTTCGCGCTGACTGTCGGCGAATCGATCAGCGCTCACGAGTTCGGAGCGGTGGTGCAGATGCTCGGCTTCGGCCTGCGCCTCCTTGGCGCGACTCAGATGAACGTCGAGCTTCGCCTCGACGACGCGCCGGCGGTCGCCTCGCCCGTATAGCCAAGCGGGACATCCCCTTAACCGGCCCTTCTCGGTTCGGGAGCGGTCTCAAAGCCGCAGCAGAAGCGCCCCTGATAGGACCTTCTTCCTACCCCTCCCCCGTCAGCGGGGCGCTCGCGTAAGCGCGTGACCTGACAGTTCTCCGAGATTCGATCGAGCTCGAGGAGGAGGAAGGTCGCTCCGTGATCCGCGTTCTCATCGCAGACGAAAAGGACGAGGTCCGTGCCGCGGTCCGCGCGCTGCTTGCGGAGCAGGCCGGCTTCAGCGCGGCCGGCGAGGCCGCGGATGGCCCGGGCGCGCTCGCGCTCGCGCGCAGCCTGCGGCCCGAGCTCATCGTCCTGGACCACGCCCTGCCCGGGCTTTCCGGGATCGAGCTCGCGCGGATCGTGACGGCCGAGCTCCCGGACAGCGCACTCCTATTCCTGAGCGCCGACCCGGCCGTCCGCGACGCCGCGCTGGCGGCGGGGGGGACGGCCTTCGTCCCGAAGGACGCGCCCTCGGACGAGCTCATCCGCGCGATTCAGGCCAGCGCGGCGGCCCTGAGGCTGCGGCGCGAGCTTGGCGATCTGCCGCCCCCCTGGCGCCGCGCGTTCGAGCTGCTGGTCGGTGGCCGCCTGCTCAGCGATGAGCAGCTCCAGACCCTGCTCGCGCGACAGAATCCACACGAGTCGCCGGCATCGACGATCCTGCGGCTGGGGCTGATCAGCCAGCAGGATCTGGCCGACGTGCTCGCGCGCGCCAGCGGGACCGCGGTCGTCTCGCTCAGCCCCTATCCCGAGCTCGCGGCGCCGATCGATCCCACCGAGACGCGCCTATCCGCGCCGCGGCTGGTCGATCCGGTCGAGCGCAGCGCGGCGCGGCTTTTGCCCTTCGACTTCGCGCGCTCGCGCGGCCTGGTGGTCACTGCTTCGGACGGCCACGACGGGGTGCTCGCCATGGTCGACCCGCTCGATGAGACCGCCCTGCACGAGGTGCAGCGCTTCACCGGCCTCAGGCTCGTCCGCGTCACCGCCACGCTGGATGAGGTCCAGGACGCGGTGATGCGCGCCTGGAACTCCGCCGGCACCGGTCCGGTGATCTGGACCGGCAGCCTCTTGAGCCGCATCTACGCCGGCGCGGTGCTGCTGGTGATCGGGCTCTCCGCGGTCGGCGGCTTCGGGCTCATCGTGCATGAGGCGCTCGCGCCGCGCTTTGCGTTCTCGCTGTTCGCGCTCTTCTGCGGGCTGTTCTTCTTCCTCTATGCGCTCAAGTACTACGTGACCATCGCCAGCGTCGTCCTGGTCACGCTCTTCGGCGACCCGCTGCGCTTTGCCC
>VBDQ01000134.1 GCA_005889075.1 Chloroflexota bacterium | reverse complement strand
GACGATGCTCGTCGGGCTGGTGACGGTGCTCGTCATCCTCGCCATCTTCGTTATCCTCTTGAGCTACCGGCCGCGACCGGGAGGAGTACGAGCCCAAGACCGATAGAGAAGGCGCGTGACGGCTGGAAGCGCGCCGCAGTCATGGTCTCGGAAGGTCGCCCGCGAGCCGGATCGGGCTCCGCCCGTTAGCGCGGATCGATGAGACACGACGTCGTCGTGTGAATCTGGGTGGTACCGCGGGTCCCGACTCGCCCCAGGCGGGTCGGGATTTTGTTAAGGAGGCCGCGGTGAAGACGATGGAACGGCCACCCGAGTCCGCGCTCACGCTTGCCGAAAAGAACTTCCGTCCGTCCGTCGTCGAGTCGGATCTTTATTCGTGGTGGGAGCGCTCGGGGTTCTTCACGCCCGACGAGAACAACCCGAATCCGCCTTTCGTGATGATGCTTCCGCTGCCCAACGTGACCGGCGACCTCCACCTGGGGCACGCGCTCGGATTCGGTGGGTACGAGGACCTCATGGCGCGATGGCACCGGATGAAGGGCGAGCCGACGCTCTACATGCCCGGCACCGACCACGCCGGGATCATCGCGCAGTACGTCGTCGAGCAGGAGCTCGCCAAGGAAGGCATCTCACGCGGAGCGCTCGGCCGCGAGAAGTTCCTCGAAGAGATGTGGAAGTGGATGGACCACTACCGGCCGCGCATCGAAAAGCAGCTCCGAATGCTCGGGTGCTCTCTGGACTGGTCCCGACCGAACTTCACCATGGAGCCCGCGAAGCAGCGCGCGGTCCGGACGCACTTCATCCGCCTCTTCAAGCACGGCCATCTCTACCGTGCCGACCGGATCGTCCACTGGTGCCTCAGGGACCAGACCACGTACTCCGACCTCGAGGTCGAGCACGTCCAGCGCACCGACACGCTCTATCACGTGCGCTATCCATGGGCTGATCCAATGCCGGCGGGCACACCCGACCTGGTCGTGGCGACAACCCGCCCCGAAACGATCGTCGCCGACGTCGCGGTGGCGGTGCACCCCGACGACGAGCGCTGGCGCGCGTTCGTCGGGAAGCATGTGCTCGTCCCCGGAATGGAGCGCCGCGTTCCGATCATCGCCGACGCGGCCGTCGACCGCGAGTTCGGCACGGGCGCGCTCAAGATCACCCCCGGTCACGACGCGACCGACTTCGAGATCGGCCAGCGGCACGGCCTGCCGACGATCTCGGCGATCGACAAGCGCGGGATGATGACGGCGAACGCCGGACCGCTCGCCGGCCCCGACCGCGAGACCGCGCGGCGGCAGATGGTGAAGCTTCTCCGCGACCGCAAGCTTCTCGTGCGCGAGGAGCCGATCACTCACGCTGTCGGTGTTCACGACCGCTGCCAAACGGTCGACGAGCCGCTCGTGATGAAGCAGTGGTGGGTGAGCATGGCCAAGCTCGCGCCGCGCGCGTCCCAGGTCGTGCGGGACGGTCTCATCACGATCGTGCCGCGTTACCAGGAGAAGGTGTTCTTCAACTGGATGGACAAGATCCGCGACTGGCCGGTGTCCCGTCAGATCTGGTGGGGGCATTCGATCCCGGCGTGGTTCTGCAGCGACTGCGACGAGATCGTGGTACCCGACGAGGACGCGCCGGACCCTACACGCTGCACGCGCTGCCGCTCGGACGAGATCAAACAGGATCCGGACGTGCTCGACACGTGGTTCAGCTCCGCGCTTTGGCCACACAGCACCCTCGGCTGGCCAGACCAGACGCCCGATCTGCGGAAGTACTACCCCGGAAGCGTCCTCGAGACGGGCTACGACATCCTGTTCTTCTGGGTGGCCCGCATGATCATGATGGGCCTCGAGAACATGGGGGAGATCCCGTTTCACACTGTGTATCTCCATGGCCTCGTCCGGGTCGGCACGGTCAAGATGAGCAAGTCGCTCGGCAACGTGGTGAGCCCGGTGGGACTGATCCAGGAGTACGGCGCCGACGCGCTTCGCTACGCGCTCGTGTCCGGTGTCGCGACCGGTGCCGATAGCCAGCTGACCGACGAGAAGCTCCTGCACGCGCGCAACTTCGGGAACAAGCTCTGGAACATCGGTCGGTTCGTCCTCGCGCAGGTCGACAAGAATCCCGACGCGTTCCGCGGGCATCCGGTCGACGAGCGTCCCGAGGCGAATACCGAGGAGGCGCGCTGGATCCTCTCGCGCACCGAGGCCGTGGTGGAAGAGTGCACCCGCCTCATCGAAAGCTATCTGTTCGGTGAGTACCTGGCGGCGCTGGAGGGCTTCGCGTGGGGCGAGCTCGCCGATCTCTACATCGAGCTGGCCAAGCAGTCGCTCCGCGGACCGCGCGCCGACGAGACCGTGCGCACGCTCGCGTACGCGCTCGACCGTTTGCTACGGCTCGCGCATCCGATCGTGCCGTTCCTCACCGAGACGTTGGCGCTGCAGCTGTGGCACCACGCTCCGAAGCGGGAGATGGCGCCGTCGCTCGTGATCTCCGCATGGCCACGCATCGGCAGGCGCGACACGGATCTCGAGGCTCGATTCGCGGTCGTGAGCGAGGTGGTGCGAACGATCCGCAACCTGCGTCAGGACGCCGGTC
>VBDQ01000102.1 GCA_005889075.1 Chloroflexota bacterium | reverse complement strand
TGCGACCAGAGCGACACCTCGCGAGGTCCGCCGGGTCGCCGCCTGGCAATCGTGGCGTCGCTTGGTGACAGGGCAGCCGGGACGCCATACCGTTCTTCGCCACGCGCCAAACGCGTGTCTTTGCTGAGGGAGATGAGGGGAATGCACAAGGTCACGACGGTCTTCGCGTGCGCGCTCGCGCTCACGCTCGCGCTACCGGGGCCCGCCGTTGCAAAAGATCAGGACGGACTGACAGTCATCGCCTCCTCAAAGAACGACGTATCACCGCGACTCGCGACCATCCCGCCGAAGCCTGAAGACGCGGGGCAGCCGAAGAAAGAGCGGCCGCAGCATGGGTTCCCTCACCCGGCGGCAGGCGCCCCGGACACTGCGGTGCAGACCACGGTGAGCAGCGCGGCGCCGGTGACATCGTCCTCGTTCGATGGCATCGGCCAAGGCTTCGCCAGCTTCATCGTCCAGTACGCGCCGCCCGACACGAACGGCGCGGTGGGACCGAACAACTTTGTGCAGACGGTCAACGTCTCGTTCGCGGTCTTCACCAAGACAGGGTCACTGCTCTACGGGCCCGCAAAGATCAACACCCTCTTCACCGGCTTCGGTGGTCTCTGCGAGACGGACAACGACGGCGACCCGAGCGTGGTCTACGACCAGCTCGCCGATCGCTGGCTCATCACGCAGTTCGCCGTCTCCGGCGCGAACGGCAGCCCGGTGCCGTACCTCGAGTGCATCGCGATCTCGACGTCGGGCGATCCCACCGGAAGCTACTACCGGTACTCGTTCCCGCGGACCTACTTCCCCGACTATCCGAAGCTCGGGCTCTGGCCAGACGCGTACTACATGTCGACGAACGACTTCAGCGGGAACAGCTTCGCCGGGGCGACGACGTGGGCGTTCGATCGCACCAAGATGCTCACCGGCGCGCCGGCCACCGCGCAGCTCTTCCACCTATCGCTCCTCTACGGCGGACTTCTGCCGGCGACGCTCGACGGGAGAGCGATGCCGCCCGCGGGAGCGCCCAACTATTTCGTGGCGCTCAATGACTCGTCGAGCCTCGCGCTCTGGAAGTTCCATGTCGACTTCGCGAACTCCGCGAACTCGACGCTCACCGGCCCGACCACGATCCCGGTAGCCGGCTACACCGAGCTCTGCAACGGCGGCACATGCGTGCCTCAGGCAGGCACCACGCAGCAGCTCGACTCGCTCGCCGACCGTGTGATGTACCGGCTCGCGTACCGCAACTTCGGCGACCACGAGTCGCTCGTAGTGAACCATAGCGTCGCGCCGACGGCGGGCGGCGGGGGTGCCCGCTGGTACGAGATCCGCAGCCCAGGCGGAACGCCGACGGTCTATCAGCAGAGCACGTACGCGCCGGACACGCGTTATCGGTGGATGGGCAGCGCGGCGATGGACCGCGTCGGCGACATCGCCGTCGGGTACAGCGTCTCGAGCGCGACGATGAACCCGGCGATCGCGTACACCGGTCGCACGCCGACGGACCCGCTCGGCACGTTGGAGGCCGAGACGATCCTGATCAGCGGAACCGGCTCGCAGCTTTCGGGTCTCAAACGCTGGGGCGACTACAGCTCGATGGCGATCGATCCAGTCGACGACTGCACGTTCTGGTACACGACCGAGTACCTGACGGCGAGCGGGACCTTCAACTGGCACACCCGCGTCGGCACGTTCAAGTTCGCGAACTGCACCAACTTGCCGCCGCCGACGGTGACCGGGATCGCACCGGCGAACGGATCCTCGGCGGGTGGTACGTCGGTGATCATCACCGGCACGGCGTTCCAGTCAGGGGCGACAGCAACCATTGGCGGGGTCGCACTGACGGGCGTGATCGTCACCGGGGATACCACCCTGACCGGGACGACCGGCGCGCACGCGCCGAGCACGGGCAACGCCGTCGTGGTGTTCAATCCCGACTCGCAATCCGCGACGTGTACGTGCACCTACACGTACGATCCGGCGCCCGCGCCTGTCGTCACGAGCATCTCGCCACCGAACGGCCCCTCGGCGGGCGGCACGGTGGTGACGATCACCGGTACCGACTTCCAACCGGGAGCGAACGCGACGATCGGCGGCGTAACACTGAGCAGCACAACCGTCACCACTACCGCGATCAGCGGAACGACGGGACCGCACACGCCGAACGCGACGAACTCCGTGGTCGTCACGAACCCTGACACGCAGTCGGGTACGTGCACGTGCACGTACAGCTACGATGCCTCGCCCGCGCCGACCGTGAGCTCCGTCTCGCCGACGAGCGGCCCAACCACGGGCGGGACCACAGTCACGATCAGCGGCACGAGCTTCCAGGCCGGAGCGTCCGCGACTGTCGGCGGCGTCGCGCTCACCGGCGTGACAATCACGAGCACCACCATCAGCGGAACGACCGGCGCGCACTCGGCGGGCGTTGTGAGCGTCGTGGTCACGAACCCTGACACGCAGTCGGCGTCCTGCACGTGCACGTACAGCTACATGGCGGTGCCAGTAATCAGCAACGTGCGGACGAGCCCGAATCCCACCACGGCGACCGTGACCTGGACGACGGACGTGCCCGCGGACAGTCAGGTCCAGTACGGGACAACGGCCGCGTACGGCAGGACGAGCGCTCTCAACTCAACTCTCGTAACGAGCCACTCGGTCAAGCTGAGTGGGCTCACCCGGCTCACGATCTACCACTACCAGGTCTTGAGCCGCAATGCGGCCGGCACGCTCGCGGTCTCCGGGGATTACACCTTCACCACGAAGTAGCGCGGACAGGGCGAAATGTGAATGCCGTGGACCTTTGCGGTCCACGGCATTCCGAATGCGTCTGGGTTTGTTGGGGATTACTCCATGACGGTGAAGCCGTCGGTCTTCGGTAGCGCAGGAAGCGCCGACCCTCCGACGGTCATCGTGATTCCCGTCGCGGTGAGCGTCCCAGTGAGCGAGAGACCTCCTGTTGGAGGCGGGCCGTCGCCCATGTCGAGCGTGGCGGTGCCGCTGAAGGTCAGCGTGCCACCGGCTATCGATCCACTCGTGATCCAGCCATCGATGCTGATGATCTGGTAGAGGCCGATGGCGCTGATTCCGGTGAACTCTGCGTGAATGTCTCCGTATGTGGAGTCGGTGCCGCTTCGGACCCCGACGCCGTAGATCCCACCGGCGAGGTCGACGCCGTTGAAGGTCGGCGTGGTCGGGAAGATGCCTGCCGCGGCGGCAGTGGAGATCTGCTCGCCGAGGACGCCGGCGTCGGCTCGCACCTGAATGTTTCCGGTGCGAAGGGTGCCGCCCTCAGGCCCGTCGCAGCCGCTCGGAGCAGTCACGCCGCCGAACCCGGGTCCCGGCAAACTCGGGGGCCCCGAACAGAAGAAGATCCGGAAGACGTCGTATCCCCCTCCTGGGTCGGCGTTGTCCTCGACGTAGACGAGAGCAGACAGATTCCCGGGCGGGCACTCGGAGCCGGGAGCGGTGCAGTCGCCGGCCACGGTCGCCGAGCCGCCGCTCTGTCCGCCGCTATTGAACGCCTGCATCAGAGTGACGGGGACGTTCACGTGGCGTCCGACCGAATTCCGGTGCCGGTCGTAGTTGATCCGGCCCACGGCGGTCGCTCCGCCGGTGAACCCCGGCGGTCGGCGCGCGTTGAGCCCGAAGCTGGCGATGGTAGTCATGTATAACGGCGCGGCCAGCACGGTGCCCCCGCCGGTGACCTTGGCTGTCGTGTCTTGACTCTGCGTCGAGGTCACGCGCAAGCCGCTCGTCGGATCGACGCGACCTAAAGCCATCCTTCCCGACAGCGCGATGCTCAGCATGACGGCGAGGATCGCAATTGTCGAAGCGCTTCGCGATCTTGCGATGCATTCGATGTCTGCGTATCGCATACGTCCGTGTTCTCCCTTGGCGTTTTTCGTCGCTGCGCGACGGACACGGACGCTATGAACGTCTTGTACGGACAGTGAGCGGCGCCTACCGCATCTTCGCCGCATTTGGGATGGCCTCGAAGCCGTACGGGATCGGCCGGAGTCGAGCATGCGGTCGAGCGAAATCACTATTTGTTAGGACGCTGTCGTCCAACCGATGCCGGTGCGTTTCTTGCAGGCGTGCCCTCTCTCGTGGTGCCAGCGCTCAGGCGGCCGCGCGGTCGAGTGCTCGTGGTCGACGACGATGCGGTGATCTGCGAGCTGCTCGCGAGCTCTCTCGCTGAACATGGCTATCAGACAAGACGCGCCTCGGATGGCCGCGAGACTCTCTACCTGGTAGAGCGCGAGACGCCCGACGTCATTCTTCTCGACGTCCATCTCCCGGACATCTCCGGTTATCAGCTCTGCCGCAGATTACGCGACGACCACGGCGACGCGATCGGGATCATCCTCATTTCGGGAGAGCGAAAGGAATCGATGGATCGCGTCGCCGGGATGCTCCTCGGCGCGGACGACTACCTGGTCAAGCCGCTCGCACTCGACGAGCTCCTCGCGCGAGTTCAGAGGCTCGCGCGGCGCGTGCGGCCACTGCCGCGGACCGTGGTCGCGGGGCTGACCCGACGCGAGCTCGAGATCCTCCGACTCCTGGCCTGCGGCCTCGACCATCTCGAGATCGCCCGCGACCTGGTGATCGCGCCGAAGACGGTCGAGAAGCACATCGAGCACATCCTGCTCAAGCTCGGCGTGCACAGCCGCGCACAGGCAATCGCGTTGGCGTTCCAGGAGGAGATCCCGAGCGTCCCGACCCTCATCGACCTGAATCGCGCGACATCAGGAGGCCTCGTCGGCTGACGCCGATCGTCTCAGGGACGAGCGCTTGGGGAAGGTGTCGGCGAGGGCGAGGCGGTCTTCGGCTGCGTGAGCTGCTTCGCGTACGTGTCGCCGACCTGTCCGTAGAGCTCTGTCGCGCGGTTCACGATCCCGTTCAGATCCGGCGCCAAGAGCACCCCGGGCTCGTTCGCGAAGGTCTGGTTGGCGAGGACGGCCTCGGTCGCGCCGGCGTACGTCTGTGCGTCGGTCGCGGAGAAGCCAAGCGTGGTGCCCAAAGCAGCGAGCGCGTTCCGGCGCACCGTGCGGAGGTCGCCCACCGCCCTGTCGGTGATCGCCGCCGCCTCGGCCTTGCTGACCGGGAGCACGAGCGCGTTGAGCTTCGCGAGCTGGTCAACGGCGGCCGTGTAGCCGCGCTGCACATCGTGCTCGGCGGCCACTCGCTGCGCCGTCAGAGTGCTTACCGCGCCGATCGTCGTCCGGTTGAGCGAGATCACCGCGGGTGAGGAGTGGACGATCTGACGCTCGGCCTCGATCGCCTGCATGACCGGCGCGGCGGGGCCGACCTGTTCGATCGCGAGCACTCGATCTCGGTTGATGCGCATGCCGTCGGCGGGCTCATGCGCTTCGGTCCCACGCTTCACCAGCCCGACCGGCAGGCCGGTCAACGAGCCGGTCGCGTTCGCGAAGTAATAGACGTCGCGCAAGACCAGAGTCCCGCCGTCGCCCGAGTCGTCAAGGTGGCCGAAGTACGCTTGTCCGTCGAGGAAGAGCACGGCGCTCTCGCGCTCCGGGCCGAAGACGGGCAGCGAGCGCGCATCGAGGTTGCCCGAGACGAACACGCCCAGGACAACGGGAAGGGCGACCCAGCGCGTTCCCCAGCGCAGCCAGCGCCCGGCGCGTCTGACAGGATCGCGGTCTGGGTCGTAGAGGTTCATCGGTGGTCCTGAGCCATGAACTGCGCGATCGGCGACGAGTCGGATAGATCCTCAACGAAGAGGATCGCGGACTTCGGCACGAGCATGCGCGCGGCGGGGGCATGGAGCTCCTTGCCGCGACGCAGGAGCCGTGTGTCAGGTGCCTGGGTCGCGTCCGAGCCCTGGGACTGTTGCAGGTAGTAGACGTCCTCGATCTTCGCGTACGCGCCGATGCGCTCGTAGTACCGACCGAAGTAGGTCTGTCCGTTCGCGAGAAACACCGCTTGGTACGGAGCGCGCCCGAGCGACGGCACGGTGAAGTCCCACCACTGCGTGAAGAAGAACGCCGCGAGGAAGACCACGATCGCAAGGCCAGAATTTCGCAGCACGACGCCATGCGCGCGGATCCACAGGATGGCCCGCCGGTAGCGCTGGACGATCCAGGTCATCGGCTCGGACTCGGGCTCACGCTCGGGCGGCCCGTCGTGGGCGCGACGGTCGGCGGTGGCGGTGTCGCGGTTGGCAGCTGTCCCGACTTGAACTTCTTGATCAAGGTGACGATGTCACTGTCATCGCGCATGTTCTCGATGAAGAGGACCTGTTGCCGGCTGATGATCATCGGCTCCTTGGGTCCCTGCGGCTCGGTTCCGCGCTTGATGAGCTGCGTTCCGCTCTGATCGGAGACCGAGATATAGAAGACATCGCTCAGGACGAACCAGTCGCTTCCCTGCTCCTGAAGCTTGCCGAAGTAGGTCGAGCCATTCGCAAGGAACACCGCCTGGTAGAGATTCCGTTCGATTAGCTCGGCGGCGCTCGGTGCGAAGAGCGTGGAGATGCCGGCGCGGAAGAGCTGCGTGCGGACGACCAGCACCAGCAGGATCAACGCGATCAGCAGGAGGAGCATGACGAAAATGCGACGCAGCGCTGTGACTGGGATGACGATCGCGTCCTTCATCGCGCGCAGCCTACGAGACGGCGCTGGCTACTTGTACTCGGTGATGCGGATCACCCCGGCGCCGCCGGCGCCGCCGACGTTGTTGGCCGTGGTGTTCGAGTTCGCGCCGCCGCCGCCACCACCAAAGGTGCCCGCGCCTCCGGCGCCCGTGCCGGCGAGGTAACCGCCACCACCAAGGTGGCTGTTGCCACCGCTCCCGGCCACTGAAATGCTCCCCGAGGCACGCACCGCGTACTCGCCCGGGCCACCGGTCGACTGCATGAGGCACGCCGGTGTGCACGCCGTCACGGTCCCGCCCGCGCCGCCCGCCTGGTACGTCACTGTCGTGCCGAGAGCCATGTTGAGCCCGCCTGAGCCACCGTTGGCGTTGCAGTTGAAGTTCGGCGAGGTGCCGAAGGTCGTCGCGCCGCCGGCGCCGCCGCTCGTGCCGTTCCCGCCGGCGCCCGCGGCACCGATCGACACGGTGTACGGGCCGACGACCGGCGACAGGTAGGCGACGGAGTAGGCGCCCGAGCCGCCGCCGCCGCCAGCCGAGGCGCTCGGCGTGGCGTTGCCCTGCGCACCGCCGCCACCACCGCCGCCGCCGACGCACTCGATGAGGATCGCGAGCGTGCCCGCGCTCTTGGTGTAGCTCGTCGCGCCGGTCGTGAGGATGACGACGTTCGATGCGGTCCCCACGATCGCCTGGAATGTCGGCGCGTTGCCGGCGCCGTTCGACGTCAGCACTTGGCCCGCGGTGCCCGCCGACGAGCTGAGCACGCCGGTCGCGCTGCTGAGCACGACGCCGGCGCCCAGGCCGCTGAACGTGATCGTGCCCGACGAGGTGAGGCCGGTGAGGCTACTGAGGGTGCCCGCGATCGTGCTCGCCCCGGTGATCGAGATTCCGCCGGCGGTGTTGCTGATGGTGCTGGTCGCGGTCAGTGTGCCGGTGACGTCGAGACCGTTCGCCGAGACGGCGACCCGGCCGGTCCCCTTCGGCGTCAGCGTGATCCCGATATTCGTGTCCGAGCCCAGCGCGCTGAGCACGACAGGGGCGGTCGTCGCCGATCCGGAAAGCCGGATCTGGTTCGCGAGACCGCCACCGAATGTGCCAAGGCCATTGCCCGCAACGTCGCCGGTCGCGGCGGTGATCGTGAGCTTCACCGGGCTTCCGACGGTCAGGTCACCTACCGACTGGAGCGTCGAGTTCACGACCGTCGCCTGCGTGCTGCGGCCGATCGAGATCTGACCCGCATTCGCGGTGCCGATGTTGATCGGCGCGGCGCCCGAGGCGTTGCCGATGTTGATGGCCGAAGCGTTGCCGTTGTCGATCGAGAACGTTCCTGAGGTCGGCCCGGTGACGGCCGCCCCGAGGATCGAGAGCGGGCCGTTCACGACCGTCGTCGTGGCTGCGCGTCCGATCGACACGGCGCCGGCGTTCGCGGTGCCGATGTTGATCGGAGCCGCGCCGCTGTTGTTGCCCAGGTTGATCGCCGACGCGTTCCCGTTGTCGATCGCGAAGGCGCCGGCCGACGGGCCGGTGATCGATGCACCGCGGACGGTGAGAGTCCCGCCCAGCGTGGTGTTCCCTGATGCATCCACCTTCAGCTTGTCGACGGCGTTGACCTGCAGCTGGACGAGGTTCCCGGTGTAGGTCGCACCCGTGTTGACGTAGAACGCGGTACCGGTGTTGTTGCCGAGCGTGACGCTGACGGCCTTTCCGCTGAACGAGGCGCCCGTCGCGGAAACGTTGACCGCGGTGCCGGTCGTCAGCGAGTTTCCGGTGACGTTGGTGACGTTCCCGGCGAGCTGCGTGCTCGTGAAGTTCGCGAGGTTGGCCGACGCGCCGCCCGCACCGTGCGCCTCGACGTTGAGGATGTTGCCGGTAAAGGACTGCGCGCGAACGTTCACCGCACCGACGGAGTAGCCCGCGACCGAGTCACTGGTGCCCGAGTAGAGAGTGCCGAGCGAGACGTCGATCGCCTTGCCCGAGGTCAGGCTCTGTGCGCTGATGCCGAGCACGGTGCCCGCGGTGGTCTGGTCGGCGGTGAGCGCAACCAGCGTCCCGGTGAAGTTGCCGGTGCTCGAGAAGGTGTTGGCGCCCGCGTAGCTGTTCGCCGCCCCGCCGTAGAAGAAGCCGCGCGATGCATTGGCGTTGTCCTGGGTGTTCCCGGTCGAGAACGTCGAGCTGCCCGTGTTCACGTTCAAGGCCTGGCCGCTCGTGAGGCCGTTGCCGGTGCTGATCGTCGTCGACGTGCCGGTCGTGGTGGCGTTGTTCGCAGCGACCGTACCGGTGAAGGTCGTGTTGCCGGTCAGCGTCTTGTTGCCGTCGATCGACTCGTTCACGGCGCCGGTGTTGTGCACGAAGCCGGATCCATCGACGGTGATCGTGCCACTCACATTCGTGACGCCGAATCCATTCGCGAAGTTCAGGATCGAACCGCTGCCCTGCGACACGCCGTCCTTGTTGACCTGACTGAAGCCTGAGCCAGTCGCACCGGTCGCGCCCGTGCTACCGGTGGCACCTGTGGCCCCGGTTGTTCCGGCACCGGTCGCACCGGTCGCACCGGTTGCTCCAGTTGCGCCCGTCGCACCGGTCGCCCCGTTCGTCCCATTGGTTCCGTTCGTGCCGGTCGCGCCCGTCGCCCCTGTCGCGCCGGTGGCACCGGTCGCACCGTTCGTTCCGTTTGTTCCATTCGTACCAGTCGCGCCAGTCGCTCCGGTCGCGCCCGTCGCTCCGTTCGTACCATTCGTGCCGTTCGTTCCGGTTGCACCGGTCCCACCAGTCGAGCCAGTGGCGCCAGTCGCACCCGTCGCGCCGGTCGGACCCTGAGGACCGGTCGGACCGACCGCACCATTCGTTCCGTTCGAACCCGTTGCACCGGTCGCACCGGTGGCGCCGGCCGACGGTGACACTCACCGTGGCGCTGACCGCCGGCTGGGTGTAGTTCGCGCTGGTGGTGGTGTATGCGTCGGTGCCGGTCGCGCCCGTAGCGCCGTTGGTTCCGTTCGTACCGGTCGTTCCCGTTGCACCGGTCGCGCCCGTCGCACCGGTTGCACCGGTCGGACCCTGAGGACCGGTCGGACCGATGGCTCCGTTGGTTCCGTTGGTACCGGTGGCGCCCGTTGCTCCTGTCGCGCCGGTCGCGCCCGTTGATCCAGTCGCACCGGTCGCACCGGTCGGACCCTGAGGACCGGTCGGACCGATGGCTCCGTTGGTTCCGTTGGTACCGGTGGCGCCCGTTGCTCCGGTCGCGCCGGTCGCGCCGTTGGTGCCGTTGGTTCCGTTCGTGCCCGTGGCACCGGTCGCGCCAGTCGAACCGGTGGCACCGGTCGCGCCCGTCGCGCCTTGGATCCCGCCGGGGCTCACGGCCTTGGGGCTGGTGATCACGGTGGTCGGCGCGGCGTTGCCGCTGTAGCCGAGGTTGGTGAGCACGACGGTGGTGGCGTTGGTGATCGAGCTCACGGTGTAGAAGCCGCCGGTGTTGACGTAGAGGTACTGACCGGCGGCCATCCAGGCGGTCGTGCCGACGGTGACACTCACCGTGGCGCTGACCGCCGGCTGGGTGTAGTTCGCGCTGGTGGTGGTGTATGCGTCGGTGCCGGTCGCGCCCGTAGCGCCGTTGGTTCCGTTCGTACCGGTCGTTCCCGTTGCACCGGTCG
>VBDQ01000031.1 GCA_005889075.1 Chloroflexota bacterium | reverse complement strand
GCTTCACGTCGGTCTCCGTGGTCCGCACGATCCGCGTGTTCGTGCCGATGAGCACGATCTGCGATTGGGTCGCGGGCGAGGCGCCGGCTTGCGTGTTCTGACCCTGCCCACGCTCGACGGCCGCGACGGTGATGGATCCTTCGTTGACCGCGAGGACCCGGCCGACCACCGGCTGGATCCCGCCGGTCGCGCCGCTGCCGCCGAAGGCGCCGCGTCCGCCGGCCGCTCCTCGTCCGGTCGTGGTCTGGGTGGTCGTGGCCGCGGTTGGAGTGCTCGACTGGGACTTCTCGTACGTCATGCCCGCCGCGAATCCGCCCCCCGCGAGGGCGAGCGCCGCGACGGCGCCGATGACGATCTGTGGTGTCTTCATTGCTTGGGTCTCCTCCTACCAGAAGCCTTGCTTGCAAGGCTTCGACGTATAGACCGTGCGGTAGCTCGGTTCCTACTCGTAGCGAAGTGCCTGGATGGGGTGGAGCCGTGCGGCGCGCATGGCCGGATAGATCCCAAAGATCACGCCGATCCCGACGGACACGCTGACCGCGATGATCACCGTGCCGGTCGTGATGACGAGCGGCACGCTCGCGGCCTGCGGGATCTGATGCACGGCTACGGTGATCGACCAACCGATGAGGATCCCGAGTACGCCGCCGAGTCCGGTGAGCGCGATCGCCTCGATGAGGAACTGCGTGAGGATGTCGCCGCGGCGCGCCCCCACGGCCTTGCGGATGCCGATCTCGCGTGTCCTCTCGTTCACCGAGACGAGCATGATGTTCATGATCCCGATTCCTCCGACGAGCAGAGAGATCCCGCCGATCGCGCCGAGCAGCAGCGTGAAGGTCCCAGTGACGTTCGAAAGGGCTTGCAGCGTGTCGTTCTGATTCGTCACCGCGAAGTCGGCGTTCGCCGGGTCAGAGATCTTGTGACGCTGCAGCAGGATGTTGTTCACGTCGCTCGTCGTCTCGTCCATCGTGTCGGAGGACGCGGCTTTGATGACGATCTGCTGCACGCGGTTGAGCTGACCGGTGAGGACGTGCTGGGCGGTCGTGATCGGCACGACGATCTGGTCGTCGCGGCTGAATCCGAACGTCGTGCCCTTTGTGGCGAGCACCCCGATGACCTTGAAGTTGATGATCCGCGCGCGCTGATCCTTGCCCCCGCCGAACGCCTGTCGCAGCTGGATCGTCTGCCCGACGGCGTCGCCGTCGCCGAAAAGACTCGTTGCGGTGGTCGAGCCGATGACCGCGACCTGCGCGTTCACGTTCAGGTCGCTCGTGCTGAAGAAGTCGCCCTCCTCGAGGGGCCAGTCACGGACGGCCTGGTAGTTCTCGGTGACGCCGGTGACCTGCGTGTTCCAGTTCTGCCCCGCGGCGGTCACCTGCCAGCGCCCGGTCTGCTGCTCGGCCTCGATGGCCACGATCGAGGTGCCGAGCTGATCCTGAATCGAGCGCATGTCGTCGAGCGTGAGGTTTTGCGCCTGCGCCCCGGCTCCGCGGAGCCCCTGATCGGTCGAGAAGTTCGGCGTGACGGTCACGAGGTTCGAGCCGAGGCTGAGGATGGTGTTCTGCACGCTCTGCGACGCGCCGTTACCGACCGACACCATCGCGATCACGGCGGCGACGCCGATGATCACGCCCAGCATCGTGAGTGCGGAGCGGAGCTTGTTGACCACGAGCGACTGGAGCGCCGAGCGGAAGGAGTCGAAGAGCTTCATTCGGCGGCGCCGATCCCCGCCGCGATCTCGTCTTCGGCGCGGCGCGGCTGCGAGACGAGCTCGTCGCGCGCGACGACGCCGTCGCGCATGCGAACGATGCGCTTGGTGTGCGCAGCGACGTCCGGCTCGTGCGTCACCATGACCACCGTCTTCCCGAGGTCGTTGAGCCGCTGGAAGATCGCCAGGATCTCAGCGCTCGATCGCGAATCGAGGTTCCCCGTCGGCTCGTCCGCGAGGATCATCGAAGGGTCGTTGAGCAGCGCGCGTGCGATGGCGACCCGCTGCTGCTGACCGCCCGAGAGCTCGCTCGGGCGATGGTGCACGCGATCGCCCAGGCCGACCTGCTCGAGGGCGCTGAGGGCCCGCGCGCGACGGTCGTGGCGATCGCCCCCGTAGATCAGCGGAAGCTCCACGTTCTCGATGGCGTTGAGGCGCGGCAGCAGGTTGAAGGTCTGGAACACGAAGCCGATGTGCTGGTTGCGGATCGCCGCGAGCTTGTCGTCGGAGAGCTTTCCCACGTTCTCCCCGGCGAGCACGTACGTGCCGGAATCGGGTACGTCGAGGCAACCGAGGATGTTCATGAGCGTCGACTTGCCCGAGCCCGAGGGACCCATGATCGCGACGAACTCGCCCGGTCGGACGTCGAGATCGACGCCCCGGAGCGCGTTCACCGTGATCTCTCGACCGATCGTGTAGGTCTTTGCGATGCCGCGGAGCTGGACGACGCTCTGGATCACCGCCCGATAAACACCGGTCCGCCGCCGGGTCCGCCACCACCCACGCGCTGCGTGGCGGTGGCGCGGGTCTGCGGCAGGACCACGAGGTCTCCCTCGGAGAGGCCGGAGACGACCTCGGTGACCGTGTCGTTCGCGATCCCGAACGTCACGTCGGCGTCGACCGCCTCGCCGTCCTTCAACACCTGCACGTAGCGACGGCCACCGGTCGTTCGGATCGCGAGGTTCGGAACGGTCAGGACGCCCTGGCGGCTCGCGATGATGACGTTCGCGGTGCCGCTCATGCCGGGCTTCACCTGCTGGTTGGGCAGATCGATCGTGACGTCCACACCGTAGACCGGCACGCCCTGCTGGATCGTCGCCACGGGGTCGACGGACGTGACCTTCCCGGTCATGCGCGTGGTCGAGCCGACCGCGTCGACGGTGACGTTCGCTACTTGGCCCAGCTTGAGCTTGGCGACGTCGGCCTCGCCGATCGTGCCGTGCAGCGACAGCGCCGCGGTGTTCGCGAGGACCGCGAACGGGCTCGCGGAGCTCTCGCCGACGGAGTTCGCGATCGACGCGATCACGCCCGACGACGGTGCGGTGAGCGTCGCGGCATCGATGTTCGCCTGCGCGTTCTGGACCGACGTCGCGGCGTTGTCGACCGAGGTCTTCGCGCTGGCAAGGTTGAACGGCTGGTTCGCCACGTTGGTCTGGGCCGACTGGATGCTCTGCGCCGAGCGCTGCTGCGTAGAGACGATGTTCTGCATCGCGCTCACGATCGAGCCCCCGATCGCATCGTTGACCGTCGAAAGTGCGGTGCCGGCCTGGGTCATCTTGGTCTTGATCGACGAACCGAGCTGCTGCTCCGTCGTCACCACGCTTTGGAGGTTCGCGAGGGACGTCCGCGCGGTATCGAGGCCCTTGATCGTTCGCGTGTTCGTCGTGTTGAGAGAGGCCTGCGCCGAGCTGATGTCGGTCGCGATCGTCCCGAGCGGCCCGGTCACGCTGTCAAGCCCGCCCTGAAGGCGCGAGGACGCGAGGTTGTACGCGAGCATGGCCTGCTGGAAGTCCGAGTTCGCGTGGCCGGTGTCCTGTCCGGCAACAAGAGCGGAATCGAACTCCGCGATCGCGGCGCCGATCCCGTCGAGTGAGTGCTGGAGGTCGTCGATCGCCGGCTTCAGGACGGTCGCCGACAGGTTCTGCGCGCTCGCGAGCGGCGCGTATGCGCTGTTGAGCGAGTTCTGAGCGCTCTTGAAATCGTTCTGCGCGTTGAGCTGGATGTCACCGTTCCGCGAGCTGTTGTCGAGCTGATTGAGCACGATGTCGATGTCAGTCTTCACCGTGTCGAGCGCGCTCTGGAACGCGCCGAGATCCGTGTAGAGGCCGCTCCCGAACGAGAGCGCGTTCGTCTTCGCGTTGGCGTAGTTCTGCTGCAGCTTCGTGAGCGCTTGCTGGGCGTTCGCGATATCGGTCTGCGTTTGCTGGACGGTCTGGTCGAGACTGCGCTGCGCGTCGTTCGCCGACTGAGCGGCCTTGTCGTAGTTGAGCTGTGCGCTCTTGAGGCTCTGCTGCGCCTGCGTCAGCGTGGTCTGCAGATCAGTGGTGTCGATGGTCGCGATCGCCTGACCGGCGGTGACCTGCTGTCCGACCGACACGTAGATTGCGGAGATCTTTCCCTGAGCCTTGAACGCGAGCTTCACTTGACTCGAGGCGTTCACGGAGCCCGAGATCGCAACGGTCTGGGTGACCGAGCCACGCGCGACCGGCTGCGTCCTGATCTCCGCCTTCGCCGGCTGCGCGTTCACGCGCGACGCGACGACCGCGCCGCCCGCGAGAACCGCGACGAGCGCGACGCCGAACAGGCGTCCCGGCCACGTCGCGAGGATCCCTCTGATCACGGTCATCTGCGGAACCTTGCTCCTTGCGCGGTCAGTGCGCAGCCTGCGGAGTGCTTGCCTGCGGAGTGCTTGGGGGAGCGAGTCGAGCCGTCACGACGGCCCCGAGCGCGTACGCGAGCGCGAGCACCACCGCGAGCGCACCCACGTATGGAAGCTGCCACGCGATATAGATAAGGCTTGCCCCTAAGAGTGCGATGAGAGGGGCGGGAACGCTGCTGGCGAAGCGTCGCAGCACCTGCATCCCGAAGAGCGCATCGCCCAAACGCCACGCCGCGGCGGCGAAGCCGATGAGCGCTGCCACACCAACCACCACGAGCGCGACGCTGAAGGCTGCGAGGCCAACTTGGAGGGTGGCCGGGACACCAAGCGGACCGCTGCGGAAGCTCGCGACCGATCCGAGGAACACGATCCACGAAAGCGCGGCGGCAGACGCACCGACGCCGAGTACCGCGAGACCGCTCGCGAGGACGCGGACCTGCGCGCGCCAATCGCCGAGCGATGCGCGATACGTCCGCACGACCTGCTCGCGCGCGAGCACCAGCGCCGCGGACGTTCCGAGGAGGACCAACAGATACCCCGCGGCATCGCGCGCCGTATCGGAGACGCCACGCTGGAGCGGAACGATCGGCTGCAGCGCACCGGGTACGCCTCGCTCCGCCTCGATGATCGTGAGCGCCGGCGGTGGCGAGTTCCGTGGATCGAAGAAGATCCGCTGACGAGCACCTGTCGATCGCGCGGTCGCGAGCGAACCCGCGAGCAGCAGCGCCGATACGCCGACCGCGAGGATGACCGCCCCGAGGACGAGCATCGCGTCGCGTTCCTTCATCTGCCGGCGACGGTCCTTCGTGTCGGAGAGAGGAGCGCCGCATGCGCGGCGATGATGCTCGCGATGCCGAGAAGGGCCAGCGCAAAGACCGTCGTCCCATCGACGAAGAAGAAGGCATCCGCGGCGTCGCTCGAGGCTGCCGCGACGACGTTGTTCACGGCGGCTGCGAACTCGTCGCCACGGTCAAGTAGCTGGAACACGAGAAACGCGAGCGATGGGAGCGCGAGCACCGTCGCGATGATCCACTCCCACGCGCTGACGCCCCGCGCCGAGACGCGGCGCATCACCGCGTCGCGGAACCCGAGGGGGAGCGGTTGGGGTGGCACCGCGGCGAGCAGGCGGTGCACAGGCCTCTCGATGCTCTCGAGGTCGTCGGGCAGCTGACCGCTCACGCTGGCCTCGCATGCCGGCGAGCCGCGAGCCGTGCCTTGAGCGCCGCACGCGCGCGATGGAGGTGCGTCTTCACCGTCCCGAGCGGGATCTCGAGGGCGTCGGCCACCTCTTGATAGGAGAGCTGCTGCATGTGACGGAGTGTGAGCGCCGCACGGTAGGCGGCCGGTAGCTCTTCCATGGCAGACACGACCTCGGCGAGCTCTTCGCGGCGGAGCGTGGTGGCCTCCGGGCCTTCGTTTTGATCCTCCGGTGACTCAGGAAGCTCGTCGACGGCAGTCTCGTGCGCATGCCAACGCTGGACATGGTTGAGGCTCGCGTTCGTCGTGATCCGGAAGAGCCACGGCCCGAACGGCAATGAGGGGTCGTACTGGTGGAGCGCTCGATAGGCGCGGATGAAAGCCTCCTGGGCGCAATCGTTGGCGGCGTCGCGATCGTTCGTGATCCTCAGAGCGATGTTGTACACACGGCCGCCATATCGTTCGACCAGAGCCGCATAGGCGTCGGCGTCCCCGCCGAGGCAGAGCTTCACGATCTCTTGGTCGGTCAATGCGGGATACCCCCCGGGCCGGAGCGGTGTTTCGCGTATTCTCGGGCTCACTCCATGGACCTGACCTGGCTGGGCCACGCCTGCTTTCGCGCGCGCGGCCGCGAAGGGGTCGTGCTCACCGATCCGCCTGACCCCAAATCGGGGCACGCCATTCCCAAGACCGAGGCGCAGGTGGTGACCATCTCGCATGAGCACGCCGGTCATTCCAGTCTCAAAAGCGTCGGTGGAGAGCCGGTCGTCCTACGGGGTCCCGGCGAGTACGAGGTGCACGAGGTTCTCGTCACGGGGGTCGGCACGTTCCACGATGACCGCGGCGGCGCGGCGCGCGGACGTAACACCATCTTCACCATCCGGCTCGACGACCTCGTCGTCTGCCACCTGGGCGACCTCGGCCACGAGCTGCCGGCCGCCGACCTCGAGCGCATCGGGGACGTCGACATCGTCCTCGTTCCGATCTCGGGCGCCGACGTCAACCTGACCGCCGCGAAGGCCGCCGAGATCATCCATCAGCTCGAGCCGAAGGTCGTCGTTCCCATGTCGTACGACCCGGAGGCGCAGCGCAAGGACAGCCCGTTCGAGCGGTTACTGCACGAGCTCGGCGTGAAGGAGGTCACCCCGGTCCCGAAGCTCTCCGTTACACGGAGCAGCCTTTCCGACAACGTCCAGGTGGTCGCGCTCGACTCTCGCGCGCGCTAACCTCCTCGCTCGGAGGGAGGTTTACCTAGTTATGGCATTTCCCGTGGGAACCAACCGGGCCTTCCAGTACGGGCTCGGCATCTTCACGCTCACCGCACTCATCGGACTGTTCAATGCGACGAAGATCATCGGCGACCTCGATCAAAACACGCTCCTCACGCATCTCCACTCTGGCACGCTCGGGTGGATCAGCATGGGCGTGTTCGGGATTGTCATGCTCGGCACCATCTTCGGCTGGTGGGCATGGGTCGCATATCGCTCCTCGCAGGAGGGTTTTGGAAAGCTCAGCAATCCGAAGTTCGCCATGCTGCTCGGGCTCACCACGCTGGTCATCGGCTCGACCGTCGGCGTGATCATCCAGATCCAGTTCGCGTTGAATGCAACGTCCACCCAGACCGCGGCGCTCATTGGCACGCACGCGTCCGCACAGGTCGGCGGCTACCTCATCCTCGTGGCGACCGGGATCATCGAGTGGTTCCTCATCGGTGAGAAGCGCACGACCGGTGGGATGATCCAGTCAGTGCTCCTTTTCCTCGCCGGTCTCAGCCTCGCGCTGGGTTCGCTCCTTGGGATCCAACCCCTGCTCCTCGTCACGAACATCCTCCAGCTCGCGGCGACCGTGATGGTCGTCGTGCGGCTTGGTCCCGCGCTCATGAAAACCGTCTGGACTGCGACGGGTGGCATCCGGCACGCCGCGATCGTTCCGCTCTATTTGGTGATCGGGGTCCTACTGGTGGTCGCGCTGGTCCAGCAGGTCGTGGCCGCGAATGGAGACTTCAGCAAGGTCCCGCCGGGACTCATCCATTCGCTCGACCACACCTTCTTCATCGGTGTGATGACGAACACGCTGTTCGGGGCGATCCTCCTAGCGACGGCAGATCGACCGCGGGTGTGGCCGTGGGCCGACCACGTCGTGTTCTGGGGTCTCAATGTCGGCGTCCTGTCGTTCACCGCCGTGCTCGTCTTCGTCGGTTCGAGCTCTGGCGCGGCAGCGTTCTCGCACCCTGTCGCGTATACCGCGCCGATCATGGGTCTCTCCGCGCTGCTCGGCATCGTCACGTTCTCGCTGCGTCTTGCGAGCTCCCCGGCGCCCATGCGCGCGCCGGCCGCCGCATAGCGAACGTTCGGCGGACGGCCGTCCAAGAGGCGGCCGTCCGCTGCGGCATCCTCTATACTTGTCGTTACGTCGCGCACGAGGCGCGGCGACTTTTTCTGTCCGGGGAGTCCCACGTTTCGATGTACGCGCTCGTTCGCAGCGGCGCCAGGAGCTACCACGTCGAGGAAGGCTCGACGATCACCATCGACCGCCGCGCCGGCCAGGCCGGCGACACGGTGACGTTCGATCAGGTCCTGCTCGTGGCGGACGGCGTGCGTGTCCGGGCGGGCACGCCTTTGGTGAGCGACGCGAAGGTCACCGCCGAGATCGTGGGCCAGGGAAGAGGGCCGAAGATCCGGGTGTTCAAGTACAAGAACAAGACGCGCTCGCGCAAGACGCGCGGACACAGGCAGGGTCAGACGACGCTCCGTATCACGAAGATCGAGGCATAAATGGCACACAAGAAGGGCGCGGGCTCAACCCGCAACGGACGCGACAGCGCCGGGCAGCGTCTCGGCGTGAAGGAGTACGCGGGCGCACGCGTCGACGCAGGCACGATCATCGTCCGCCAGCGCGGGACGAAGGTGCTGCCAGGCAGCAACGTCGGCGTGGGGAAGGACCACACGCTCTTCGCGCTCGTCGCGGGCACGGTCGAGTTCAAGGCGGCACGCGACGACCGCCGGCGGGTCTCGGTCGTCGCCGGATAGAGGTCATGCAGTGAAGGAAAAGATCCACCCCAAGTACATGCAGGCGAAGATCGTCTGCGCCTGCGGCCGCAGCTACACGACGGGCTCCACAAAGCCCGAGCTGCACGTCGAGGTTTGCGCCGGCTGCCACCCGTTCTACACGGGAACGCAGCACATCCTGGATGTCCAGGGCCGCGTCGAGCGCTTCACGAAGCGCTACGCGAAGAAGGAGCAAGCGGCGCCATCCGCGACCGCGGAGGCCGCCCCGCACCGTTAGGTGCGACCGCCCCGCGCGGTGACAACGTGAGCGAACCGCGCGCTGCGACGTACGGCGGGCAGGCGGTCATCGAGGGCGTGATGATCCGTGGCCGGCGGACCATTGGACTTGCGTGCCGGCGTCCCAACGGCGACATCTACCGCTATCGCGAGCGATTGAGCTCGCCGTTGCAGCGCTCGCGGATCGCGCGTGCGCCGTTCATCCGTGGCGTCGTCGTCCTCTGGGAGTCGCTCGACTATGGCCTGCGCATGCTGATGCGGTCGGCTGACGTGCAACTTGAGCGGACCGAGGGGAGCGGGACGCGCGGCAACGCGGTCGTGCTTGGCGCCGCCGTGCTCGCTGCCGTCGCGCTGTTCGTCGGCGTGCCGTATCTGGCGATCAACCTCGCGCATGTCGCGCTCGGCTCATCGCTTCTCGCGAACCTGGTCGAGGGACTCGTTCGTCTCGTGCTGCTCGTCGCCTATCTGGCCGCGATCTCGCTCATGCCGGACGTGCGCCGGGTCTTTGCCTACCACGGCGCCGAGCACATGACGATCCACGCGTTCGAGCACGGAGACCCGCTCGTGCCCGAGCGGATCGAGCCGTATCCGACCGCGCACCCGCGCTGCGGCACGGCCTTCCTCCTGTTCGTGGTCTTCGTCGCGATCGTCCTCTTCGCGTTCCTGCCGCGAGTCAACGTGGCGTTCGACCTGATCGTGCGGCTCGTCCTCGTCGTTCCCGTGGCCTCGATCTCGTACGAGGTGCTGCGCTTTGGCGCCGCCCACGAGCGCTCGCCGCTCATGCGCGCGATCGTCGCACCGGGCCTGCTGCTACAACGGATCACCACGCGCCGGCCGGACGCGCGGATGATCGAGGTCGCGGTTGCCTCACTCGAGGAAGCGATCGCCGGCGACCGCGAAACGGAGGCCGCGGCATGACCGACGTGCTCACGCCCGGCCTGCGCAAGCGACTCGAGAAGGTCGAAGAGCGATATGACGAGCTCGGGCGCTTGCTCTCCGATCCGGCGACGACGTCGGATCCGGCGCGCCTGCGGACCGTCGGACAGGAGTTCGCCGCGCTCGAGCCGGTCGTGGACACGGTGCGCCAGCTCCGGAGCGCCGAGGGCCGGGCCGCCGAGGCGCGCGAGCTCACCGAAGGCGACGACGTCGATCTGCGCGACCTCGCGCGTGAGGAGCTCGCCGAGGCGACCGACGACATCGCAACGCTCGGCGGCAAGCTTCGCTCCCAGCTCGTCCCGCGCGACCCCCTCGATGAGAAGAACGTGATCGTCGAGATCCGCGCGGGCGAGGGTGGGGAAGAGGCGGCTCTCTTCGCGCGCGACCTCTACGGTATGTACACGCGCTACGCCGAGCGGCATCGCTGGAGGACCGAGATCCTGTCGCAGAGCGACTCCGAGAAGGGCGGCTTCAAGGAGATCATCTTCAAGGTCGGCGGTCGCGGCGCGTACTCGAAGCTCAAGTTCGAGTCCGGGGTCCACCGTGTGCAGCGGGTGCCGAAGACCGAGGCGCAGGGCCGCGTCCACACGTCGACCGCGACCGTCGCCGTGCTGCCGGAGGCCGAGGACGTCGATCTCCAGATCAGCGAAGACGATCTCAAGATCGATGTCTACCGAGCGGCTGGCAAGGGTGGTCAGGGCGTGAATACCACCGACTCGGCCGTGCGCATCACCCACATCCCGACCGGCGAGGTCGTCACCTGTCAGGACGAGCGAAGCCAGCTCAAGAACAAGGCGAAGGCCATGGCGGTGCTTCGGTCGCGTCTGTTGGCGCGCATGCGCGCGGAGCAGGAGGAGAAGGAGTCTTCGGCGCGCCGGGCGCAGATCGGCCGCGGTGAGCGCGCGGAGAAGATGCGCACCTACAACTATCGGGACGATCGGATCACGGACCGCCGCCTTGGCTACAACCTTTCGAGCATCGACCGCCGCATGGACGGCGAGATCGACGATCTGATCGACGCGCTCGCGCAACAGGACGAGGCCGACCGGCTCTCTCGACTTGAAGAGGACGGCGACTGAGGATGAGCGGGACGCTTCGAGTCGTCACCGCCGCGAACATGCTCGTGTATTTCGCTGCCGCGGCGTATCACTCTGGGCTGTTCGTCCCGGCCGGCGCGCTCGCGCCGGCGAGCATCGCCGAGGCGCTACTCGGTCTCGTCCTCCTGGTGACCCTCGCAGGCGTGCTCCGTCCGTGGATCGCTTACGTCATCGTTCTCGCCGGAACGCTCTTCGGCCTCACGATCGTCGTCCTCCGTGGACTCCTCGGCGTCGACTTCTGGATCCACGTGGTCATGCTCGCCGGCCTTGGCGTCGCGTTCTGGCTTCTCTTCGCCCGCCGGACGACAGCATCGACTTAGCGATCCGCGGCGGTCTCGTCGTCACTCCGGACGGCGAGCAGCGCGTTGACATCGCCGTCGCGGGCGAGCGCATCGCGGCCATCGGTGAGGTCCGGGCGGCGAGCAAAGAGCTGGACGCGCGCGGGAAGATCGTGCTTCCTGGCTGCGTCGACTTGCACACCCATCTGGCATCCACGCCGACGTGGACGCCGCTCGACGACTTCGCGCACGGCTCGCGCGCCGCCGTCGCGGGCGGCGTGACGACGGTGGTGTCGATGGTCTACCAGGAGGACGGATCGCTCCGCGCCGGCCTCGAGCGCGGTCTGCGCGATGCGACGCGGTCCATCGCGGATTTCTCGTTCCACGTCGTGGTCACCGATCCGAGCGACGCCGCGCGTGACGAGATCAAAGACCTGGTCGCCCAGGGGCACGCGGGACTCAAGGTCTTCATGGTGAGCCCGCGCTTCGTCGAACGCCGCGATGACTACGTCGCGCTGATGCGCTCGGCGGCCCAGGCCGGCGCGCTCGTGGCGGTACATCCCGAGGACCACGCCATCGTCGCGGCGCGGACCGCCGAGCTCCTCGCGGCCGGCCGCAGCGGCGTCGAGCACTTCCCCGCGAGCCGGCCCGTGGAGGCCGAGGTGAAGGCGGTGCGCGAGGCGATCGACATCGCCGTGCAGACGGGCGCCGCGATCTACCTCGTGCATCTCAGCTCGCGCGCGGCTCTCGACGCGGTTCGCGAGGGAAAGCGGCGCGCTCGCGTCTTCGCTGAGACGCGACCGCTCTACCTCTATCTCACGCGCGAGCGCTTCGGACGCGCCGACGGCGCGCTCTGGGTCGGACAGCCGCCACTCCGCGAGCCGGACGACGTCGCCGCGGCGTGGGACGCGCTCGCCGACGGGACGCTCGACACAGTTGGCACCGACCACATCCCGCACCCGCGCGCGGCAAAGCTCGCGGCGGGCGTGCCGTTCGACCGCATCCCGCCCGGTGTCTCCAACCTCGAGACGATGCTTCCGATGCTCTATTCGGAGGGCGTCGCGAACGGACGCATCACGGTCCGACGACTGGTGGAGGTGCTCTGCTCGGCCCCGGCGCGGATCGCGGGCATGTATCCGACGAAAGGCGCCCTTGCGGTCGGATCGGATGCCGACATCGTGGTCTTCGACCCCGGCGCCCGTCGGATCATCCGCGCCGCCGAGCTGCACTCGGCCTGCGACTACGACCCGTACGAAGGTTGGGAGGTCACCGGCTGGCCCGAGATCGTGATCGGGCGCGGAGAGATCGTGTATCAGAGCGGCGAAATCACCGCGACGGCGGGGCGGGGGCGGCTGGTGCCGCGGACGCCGGGGCCGATCGCGGCAGGGCGGCGATGACGCTTCCGGCTTCCGCGAACCACACGTGGCCGTCGACGAACTCGAGCACCAACTCCAGGTCTCGGGTGGGATGGCGATAGGTCGCGCGGCGCGGCATCCACGTCGTGCGCACCCAACCCTGCGCCTCGACGTTCGCCTCGAAGGCGGTCGCGAGCTCGTCGGCGTTCATCATCGGCGGGCAGTTCGCGATCCAGTGGATCACCTGGCCGTCCTGGCCGGTCCGTATGCCGATGCCGTTCTCGTAGATGCCGCAGCCTCGCGGCAGCATGAGGTCGACCGGCGCCGGCGAAGGCGGCGGGGTCGCCACGCCGCAGCAGATGTAGTGCTCGGCGAGGAACATCCGATCGGTCGGGAACCCCGCGCCGTCCTGGAACCGCACGTCGACCTCGAGGTCGCCTTTGAGGAACTCGTGAACTCCGCCGCTCAGCTGCTGTCCCTCGATCCAGCCTTGTGTGAACAGCGCCCGCTTCATGAGGGTCGCGAGCTGGGCTGTGCTTACGTCCAGGCACGAGACGACCCAGCTCGTCGAGTTCGACAACGTCCCTTCTGAGTGTGTCGGCGCGCTCGCGAGACATTCTTGCGGGAGCTCGAATCCGACCGGTTTCGTCGTCTCGGGCATCGCTGGGGCGGGCGTGTAGTGAGGGACGTAGGGTGGCGGGGTCTGAATGACCGGGGGCTTCGGGGGTGGCGTAGGCGTCGGAGTTAGCGCCGTCGCCGGCATCTGAATTACGGCCACTTTCATGTTGTCCGCGACGACAAGCCGACGTCGAATCGTTCCCGTCATGACGACGATCTGGTAGCCCGGCGCTGGAACGACCCGGAGCTCCGAGATCAGTCGATCCTCCGCCCAGTACGTCACCGGTGCGTAGCCGAGGAGCCACACCTGCGGCTCGGAGGAAACACACGCGGACGTCGTAGCGCCGGCGCGCGGATCGCTCCAGAGGCCGGTGAAGGCGATGACCTCATCGCGTGATGTCGAGCCGTCGTACAAGGTCGCTCCCATGCGGAACGGAGACCAGGCGGGTGAGTACGAGTCGTCCGCTCGGACGTTCGCGTAGCGGGGGTCGGCCGCAAGATGCGCGTTCTCCTCGGCGACGGTGGGCCGCGACCAGGAGTCGTTCTTGGCGCAGACGACGAAACCCGAGCCGCGATCCTTCCCTTTCCAAGAAGGCGGCATCGGACTCGCCGTGGGCGACACCGCGGTTGAGGCGAGTGCTTGGCCCTCGAACCTGGGCTGCCACAACGCGGGCGCGAGCGCGCCGACCGCGATGACGATGACGAGCACAGTCGCGGCGGCGAGATCGCGCATGGGAGCAATGTCGCCTTTCGGCCCTGCTGGGTCGTCCGCGTCCCATGCCCCAACTCGTACGTCCGTGATAGAAGAAGGTCGTGGAACGGCTGCGCTACGACGACGACAAGGCCTTTCTCCTCGCCGATGACGCCGCGACGATCGCGCGCATCGTGCGGACGGTGCCGGCCGAGAAGCTACGCGGGACCAAGCTTGACCAGTGGACCGCGCTCGAGGTCATCGGTCACGTCACCGACGCGGCCGAGATCTTCGCGGACCGGGTGGAGCGCTGCGTGAACGAGAACAATCCGCGCCTCGCCTCGTACGACCAGGACGCGATCGCCCGGGAGCGCCGGAATAACGAGCGCGAGCCGATGGAGCTCTCGCGCCGGCTTTCTGCGGCGCACGGGCGGATCGTCCAGCTCCTGCAGCGACCGGGCGCTGCCGGGCGGCCGGGGGTCCACAGCGACTGGGGCCAGGTCGACGCCGGGCATTTCGCGGCCTACCAGGCCGATCACTCGCACGGGCACGCAAGCGACCTCGCGGCGCTGTTTCCGCCCACCGCATAGCTCGGCTGCGACCGGTCTGCAAGATTCCTAGTAGTTCCCGCCGGCCAAATCGGATGACCGGCCGGTCGTGCGCGGACAGACTGGCCGCGTGATCGGCCGCGTCGTCCTCGTCCTCCTGGCCCTCGCTCCTACCGTGGTTGCTTCCCTGCTCCTTCGCCAATAGACCGTATACGCGCCGGTCTGACGGAGGAACTCAAGTCCTAGTCATGGCGTAATACATGCGTGACGTCTTTGCGCGAGCAGGCGCTCGCGCCGCTTTCGCGCGCTGACGCCGAGCGTCTTCTCCCCGGAGTTTCGAGCGGCCGTCAGAGCCTCGAGCGCCGCGTGCTCCGCGCGCGTTGCCTCAAGTACTTCGAGTCGTTCGACCTCGCGTGGGCAGAGCTCTCCGAGGTCCTACCGCAGATCCACGATCCGCTCCTCGAGGCGCGCGTCGCCGTCGACTTGCTCCACCTTTCTTATTACCTCGTCCGGCGTGAGGACTCGCCGCGTCTCCAAAAGCTCGCTGAGCGGAACGCCGCGCAGGACCCCTTCATCCAGGCGGAGCTGCAGCTCGGCATCTCGATCGTCCTCACCGCGCAAAACGAGGTCACCGAAGCGCTCGTGCGGGCGCGTCGCTGCGAAGATGCGCTGCAGGCCGCTCCGAAGGGCCGTTCGCGTGATCTCGTCGCGACCAGGGTGAGCCGCCAGCTCGCGCACCTCCTCTCGCACTCGGGCGATTACGTCGACGCGACGACTGCCGCCGAGGCGACCGCGCGTAATGCCGCCCGGGTCAACGATCCGTGGGAGACGGCGTGGTCGATCTACACCCAGGGCTTCGTCCACTGGATGTCGGGACGAATCGATCAGGCCGTCGACGAATTCACCAAGTCCGAGGCCGGACTGCGGGCGTACGGGTCATCGGTCTGGCGATACACGTGCCTCTGCCTCGCGCGCGCACGGATGGAGCGAGGCGAGATCGCCGACGGTGACCGGCTCGCTCGCCAGAGCGCGACCGGTGCCGCAGAAGATCATGCGCACCTGGCGCTGCTGCGCGGCGAGACCGACGTGGCGGACCGCATCCTCACGCGCGCGCCGCAAGGTTTCCCCGAGGACGAGCAGTTCCGGAACGACGTGCGGGCGATCGTCCGCGCGCAGAAAGGCGATCCGCGCGGAGGAGTGCGCATGCTGGATGAGGCCGCGAAGGAGTTCGAGGCCCGCGGAATGGCGCACTGGGCGCTCGGCGCGGCGGTCCACGCGGCGTACTGGCGGGAGTCGCTGGTCCGCGGCGGGGGTGCGGCGCGTGCGGTGTCGCTGGTCCGCGACATCGGCGCGCGCGGGGGTGAGGGCTTCGCCTACTACCTGCCCGAGGTCGCGGCGTGGCTCGGCCGGAGCGCGGAGCGCGATCCCACGTCGCGCGAGCTGGCCCGAAAGATCCGCGCGCGCGCCGAGGCCGCACTGCGTCGCGCGAAGACCGACAGCGCCACGGCAGTTGGAGCTTCAGCGCTCGACGAGGCGACGTTCTACCTGCGGACCGTCGGCCTCACGTGGCGCGAGCTCGGGATCCTGCGGGAGATGGAGCTCCTCTCACGCGAGGGCAAGCGCCTCGACCGCGCATCGCTCGCGGGCCGTTTGGGCGTGTCCCCGAACACGCTCCGCGTACACCTCACGCGCATCCGCGCGAAGCTCGACGTCGGCGAGAAGCGCGGCGATGAGGTCTTGCTTTCGGCTGCGCTCACCCAGCGGCCTGTCGCATGAGCCACTTCACGAGCGAAGCCGTGGTAGGACCTCGGCCGCGGTGAGCTCGAGCACCGCTTCCTGCTGAGGGGATCGCGTGATCACACCAGGCCAGGTGACGATGAACTCGTCGATGCCGAGCTCGCGGTAGCGGCCGATCACGTCCTCGAACCGTCCCACCGATGCGAAGAGCGGGGGCCGCACGCGATATGCCAGCATCGAGCGACGGATCGAATGCGGGTCGCGGCCCAGGCGGCCACAGGCTTCTTCAAGTAGCTCGAGCTGTCGCCGGGTGCGGCCAAGCGCTTCCGACAGCGGCACGGGATCGAGATCGCCCTCGGGCTGTCCGCCGAGCGTGTTCCAGATGTCCGCGAACCGTGCCGCGACGGCGATCGCGCGCGGGCCGTTCGCCGCTACGAGCAGCGGCGGCCGCGGACGCTGCCGCGGCGGCGCGATCCGAAGCGTGCAGCGGTAGTAGGTGCCTTCGTACGAGACGTCTTCCCCACGCAGGAGCCCGTCGGCGATCTGCAGCGTCTCGATCAGCCGGCCAATCCGCTCGTCGGTGCTCCATTCCGCGATCCCGAGTGTCCGACGGTCGACCGGATCGCCGAGACCGATCCCGACGTCCAGGCGGCCGTTCGAGATGTGATCGATCGTCTGCGCCGCCTTCGCCAGCACCGCGGGATGACGAAGCGTTACGGTCGACACGAGCGTCCCAACACGTACACGGCTCGTCGCCTGTGCGAGCCCTCCGAGAACGGCCCACGCGTCGAACGCGAGCGCGCCACCCAGCTCGGCCAATCCATCTGCGACCCAGATGCCATCGAATCCGAGCTCCTCTATGCGTCGCCATCGCTCGTGCAGCGTTTCGTAGGGTGCCGGCTGCAGGGTGAGCACGCTCACGCGAACGGTCATCGCGGTCTATGCGAGGGTCACGTGCTCGCGCCACTTCGGGACGTGGGTGTTGAAGCCGAGCGCGCGCACCTTCGGCTCGAGCGCGGCCTCGGCCGCGGGATCGCCATGGACCACGAAGACCGTACGAGGGAACCCGGGATCGCCCGAGCGCTTGCCCTTCGCGAAGCCGCCGATCCACTCGAGCAGGCCCGGCTCGTCAGCGTGTGCCGAGAAACCGTCGATCGAGCGGACGCGACAGCGCACGTCGCGCTCGGCACCGTCGATGACGACCTGCCGCACGCCCTGCTGGAGATGCGCGCCGAGTGTCCCCTCACCCTGGTAGCCGACGAACAGGAGGGTCGCGCTCGAATCGTCGACGAGGTCACGAAGGTGCGACAGGACTCGACCTCCGGTGAGCATGCCGTTCGACGCGACGATCATGTACGGCCGCGGCGCGTCCTTGATCGCGCGCGATGCCGCGACGTCGTTCGTGGTCTGGGCACCCGGGTAGTCGAGCGGGTCTTCCTTTCGCGCGAGCAGTGCCCTCATGTCGTCGTCGAAGTACTCCGTGTGCCGGCGATAGATGTCCGTCGCCTTCGAGGCCATCGGCGAGTCCAGATAGAGCGGAAGCCGCGGGATGCTGCCCGCTTCGAGCAACCGATCGAGCTCCCAGATAACGTCCTGGGTCCGACCCACTGCGAACGACGGAACGAGCAACACGCCACCGGCGTCGCTCACCGCTTTCACCGTCTCGGCGAGGATGGCCGTCGCCTGTGATTCCGGCTGGTGCTCCCGACCGCCGTAGGTGGACTCCATGAGGACGTAGTCCGCGTCGGTGACGACACTCGGATCGCGCACGATCGGCGAGCCGCGGCGCCCGAGATCGCCGGAAAAGACGATCGTTCGACCTTCCGCGCGTACCACGATGATCGCCGAGCCGAGGATGTGGCCGGCATCGACAAAGCGCGCCGTGACGCCTTGCGCGACGGCAAGCTCGTCGCCGTACCGGACGCCCTTGAAGCGGCGCAGCGCGGCGAGCACGTCGGCCTCTTCGTAGAGCGGCTCGTCGATCTGCGTGACGACTTCGGGTCCGGCCGCGCGAAGCTCGGTCTCGGCGTCGGCAGGCAGGTGGTGGTGATGGCGCTCGCGCCGCAGCGCGCGCCTGGCGAACTCCGTCTGCAGCTTGGCCGCGTCGAGCAGAACCAGACCCGCGAGCTCGACGGTCCCGTCGGTCGCGTGGATCGGTCCAGCGAATCCGCTCGCGACGAGATGGGGGATAAGCCCGCAATGATCGAGATGGGCGTGGGTGAGAAGAACAGCATCGACGTGGCGCGGCTCGAACCCGAACGGCAGGCGGTTTCGGACGGTCTCGTTCGGGCTGCCTTGGAACATCCCGCAGTCGATGAGGACGCGCGCACGTCCGGTGTCGAGAAGGAACTGTGACCCGGTGACCGTCGTCGCGCCACCGAGGAACGCGAGCTCCATCCGCGGCTATTCTGACCGTCCGCATGTTCGGGCCGGTGCTGAAGGGTACGAAGGTGACGCTGCGTCCGGGTCGCGAGAGCGATGCCGAGCTGTTCGTCCGGTGGTTCGCCGACATGGAGGTCACCCGAATGCTCGGACGGCGTATGGCCATCGCGCTCTATCAAGAGCAGGAATTCCTCAAGAAGATCGGCGAGTCGAAGGATGACGTGTGGTGGGCGATCGAAGCCGAGGGAAAAGCGATCGGCGCGTCCGGGATCCACGCCATCAACTGGATCGACGCGAACGCGACGACGGGGACCATGATCGGCGAGAAAGACTGCTGGGGTAAGGGCTACGCGACCGAGGCCATTGGACTCAGAACTCGCTATGCCTTTCGCGAGCTCAACCTGCACAAGCTCATGACCGAGGTCGACACTGAAAACGTCGCGAGCCGCAAGGCGCTCGAGCGTAACGGCTACCGTACCGTCGGCACGCGCCGCGAACAGGAATTCCGCGAGGGCAAGTGGAAGGACCGCTGGGTTGGTGAGGTCCTGCGCGAGGATTGGGAGAAAGCTAGCCGCGCGTAGCGGCGTCCTGAGACCCGCCTGCGACCATTCGCTCGCGTGCTCCTCTGCTAGCCTCGCCGGCGGGAAGGTTGAAAAAGCTCCTCGTTCTCGTCGTCGTTCTTGGCGCCATTGCGGCGTTCCTCTATTACCCGCGTGGCGGTGCGACGGTCTCGGCGGCCAATGCGGCGACCCTCGCGATCCTCAACACGGCCATCGAGGGGTCGCGCTCCGGGGCCTCGTTCGCGCCCGCGCTCGACGGTGAGGTCTACAAGACCGGCGATCTCGTGCGCGCGAATATCGAGGGACGCGCGGTACTCACCTTCTTCGACGCGTCGACCGTCTCCGTCGATCCGGGCTCGCAGGTAAAGGTCATCGCGCTCAACAAGGTGCCTGGCGACGGGATCCAGGTGACGATCCAGCAGGATCTCGGGCGCTCCTGGTCCTCGGTCCAGAAGCTCAAGACCCCAGACTCGAAGTGGGAGATGCGGACTCCGAGCACGACCGCCGTCGTCCGTGGCACCGGCTTCCTCACGCTCGTGCAGGCGAACCCGACGGGCGGCACGACCACGACGTACCAGGTCGACGAGGGCACGCTCCTCGTGACCGCGACCGCGGGTGGAACCGTCAGCGTGCCCGCGGGTTCGCAGGTCTCCATCGCCGACGGTGCCACCGCACCCGCGGCGCCGACCCCGATCGCGCCATCACCCCGTATCGAGATCACATCGGACGCGGGCTTGAACTTCCTCGCGATCTCGCCGAGCGGCGCGTCGTGCGGCCCATTCGGAAGGAAGTCCGAGATCTTCGGCTGCGTGCTAACGGCGAACAAGATCACCGTCCGCGATCCGTCGCCGGGCCGGTGGGGGTTATTCCTGACGATGGGGAACGCGAGCACCCCGACGCTCACGGTGGAGACGTTCACCGGTACCACGCGCATCGGTGGCGCGGCATTCTCGCGGCGGTTCAACGCGAACGACGAGGTACGTACCGGTATCACGCTGAGCGCTGGCGCGCCACAGGTGCTCTCCACGTTCGAGGACGCGGTACTGGTGACGAGCTTGTGCGGCGCGATCGCCCCCGGCCGTTCGTTCGCCTCGGGCGCGCTCGACGCGCGGATCGGCGCCGCGCGTGCGTTCGCGGTCGCGAACAAAGCCGAGGCGATCTCGCTCGTTTACACGGAGGCCGAGATCAACCAAGCCGCGTCCGCCAGCCCACCGACCGGTCAGGGGTTCACGGTGAGCGAGGCGAGGGTGACCATCGACCAGGCCGGCATCCACGCGGTCGCGAAAGCGACGACCCAGATCCTGACCCTGAACGCGAACGCCGACCTTATCGGCGGCACCGTCGGCGACAAGTTCACGCTGCTCTTCTCGCGACTCTCCGCCGACCCGCTCCCGCCGGGCTTGGTCGACGCGCTGAAGGCCGTCGCCGAAGGCGGGAGCGCGACCTTCGCGGATCAGGTGCCGTTCCTGGTGCGGCAGGTCTCCTTCCGGAGTGGCTGCTTCTTCGTCGCGGGAGTGACGCCGAGCTAGCACCCGCCTCGCGGCGTCGCGTGCGATCTAGGATTCGGGCGTGCGACCTGAGCTCGATCAGCTGGTGCGGGAAGGGATGGCCCAGCACCACGTCCCCGGTGTCGCGATCGGGATCCTGCACGAGGGCGACGAAGACATCGCGGCATACGGCGTGACGAACATCGAGCATCCGCTTCCGGTCGATGCCGACACGCTCTTCCAGATCGCCTCGATCACGAAGACGATCACGGCCACGATCGTGATGCGTCTCGTGGAGCGTGGCGCGCTCGATCTCGACGCCCCGGTCCGTCGCTACATTCCCGAATTCCGTGTGCGCGACGAGGACGCGGCGTCGCGCGCAACGCTCCGACATCTCGTGACCCACACCGGCGGTTGGCTCGGCGACTGCTTCGCCGACACGGGCAAGGGCGACGATGCGCTTGCCAAATACGTCGCCGCGATGGCGCAGCTCGAACAGCTCACGCCGTTCGGTGAGATCTGGCACTACTCGAACTCGAGCTTCGCGGTCCTCGGCAGGCTCATCGAGCTCGCTACGGCAAAGACCTACGAGGCCGCGACGCGCGAGCTGCTGTTCATCCCGCTGGGTATGACGAAGAGCTGCTTCAACGCGGACGAGGCCATAACCCACCGCGTCGCGGCGGGCCACGTGATCGTCGATGAGCAGCCGAAGGTCGCGCGCCCGTGGGCGTTCCCGCGGGCCACCACTCCCGTGGGAGGCGTGATTGCGAGCGTCCGCGACCTCCTCAGCTACGCACGGTTCCACCTCGGCGATGGTCGCGCGTCGAACGGGGCGCGTCTCCTCTCTGTCGGTTCGATCGAGCTCATGCGCACGCGTCTGGCACCCGCGGACATGGGCCGCGGCGTCGGCGTCGCGTGGTTCCTCCGCGAGATCGGCGGCGTCCAGGTGCAGTACCACGGCGGCGCGGCGATCGGGCAGCAGGGCGTGCTCATGCTCGCGCCCGAGCGGAAGTTCGCGATAGCGGTGCAAGCGAACTCAGGCCGGGGCGGCCTGCTGCACCAGGACATCACCAAATGGGCCTTCCGGACGTACCTCGGCGTCGCCGATCCCGAGCCCGCGCACGTCCGCGTTCCGAAGTCGCGCCGCGACGAGCTCGTCGGGCGCTACACGGCCGCGCTCTCCGACGTCGAGCTCCGGGCGGGCGGCGACGGATCGCTCACGGTCCGATCCATCTCGCACAACGTCCTCGGCATCAAGCCGGCCCCGACCGATCCTGCTCCGGCGCGGGTCGCCTTCATCGGCGAAGACCGGTTCGTGTGCCTGGAAGGACCGCTCAAGGACACGAAGGGCGAGGTCCTTCGCGATCCGACGGGCTCCGTTCAATGGATCCGCGCCGGCGGACGCGTCTACCGTCGCGCCGACGCCTGATGCACCAGTACCTGGCGATCCTGCGCAAGGCGCTGGAGGAAGGCGACGAACGTTCGGACCGGACAGGGGTCGGCACGCGTGCGATCTTCGGCGAGATCATGCGTTTCGACCTCTCGACAGGGTTTCCCGCGGTCACCACGAAGCGCCTGGCGTTCCGCGCGGTGATCGCCGAGCTCCTCTGGTTCCTTGCGGGCAGCTCCGACGTCAACGAGCTGGACGCGCTCGGGGTCCACATCTGGGACGCCAACGCTCACGCAGAGTACTGGCGCGACCGCGCGCGTTTTCCGGGCGACGCCGGCCGCAACTACGGGCAACAGTGGCGCGACTGGGCCGCGCCCGACGGCACGCGCATCGATCAGCTGCGAGAGGTCATCCGTCTCATCCGGGAACGGCCTTCGAGCCGGCGAATGCTGGTCACGGCCTGGAATCCCGGCGAGATCGAGCAGACCTCGCTGCCGGCTTGCCACGCCTTCTTCCAGTTTTTCGTCGCGCGCTCGCGCCTGTCGCTGATGATGTACCAGCGGTCCTGCGATCTCGTCCTCGGCGTGCCGTTCAACGTTGCGCAATACGCGCTCTTGCTCCACCTCGTGGCCCGCGAAACCGAGCTCGAGCCCGGCGAGCTCGTCCACGTCCTCGCCGATGCCCACGTGTATCTCGATCACGTCGACGCCGCACGCGAGCAGCTGGAGCGTGAGCCGTTCGGGGCCCCTTCGTTGTGGCTCGACGATGAAGTCCGCGGCGTCGACGACGCGGTCGCCCGCTATCGCGACATCCTCGCGCGGGTCAGCCGTGGCGAAGCGCCGGGTCCGCTCATCGATGGCTTCGCGCGCCTGGTGAACTACCAACACCATCCGCCGATCAAGGCGAAGATGGCCGTTTGAGTCGGATCTCGTTCGTCGTCGCGTTCGATCGCAACAAGGTCATCGGCAAGAATGGCGGACTCCCCTGGCGCCTGCCCGACGACCTGAAGCACGTTCGCGAGCTGACCCTGGGCAAGCCGCTCATCATGGGTCGCCGCACATACGAATCCATCGGCCGGCCCTTGCCGGGGCGCACGAGCATCGTGCTGACGCGCGACCCGGAGTTCCGAAGGGATGGCGTGCGCGTCGCGCGAACGCCCGATGAGGCGCTGGCCCTCGCCGGCGACGCGGCCGAGGTGATCGTCTTCGGCGGCGCCGAGGTCTTCCGCCAGTTCCTGCCGCTCGCCGAACGCATCTACCTGACCCAGGTCGACGCCGACGTCGGGGGCGACACGTACTTCGACTTCGCGGGGACCGATTGGCGCGTGCTCGAGAACGTTCCGCATCCGGCGGACGAGCGCCACCCCTATCCCTTCAGCTTCGTCACCCTCGAGCGCATCCGGAAGTCGTGAGCGCGCCGAACGGCGCGGGTTTCGTATGGGACGAGCGCGTCGCGACCCACGTATATCGCGCGGACCATCCGCTGCGTCCGATCCGCCTCGTCGGCGTGCGCGACACGCTGGAGCGCCTTGGGGCGTTCGAGCGCCCGGGTGCCCGGGTCCTCGCGCCGCGTCCTGCGACGCGCGCCGAGCTCGAGCGCGTGCACGGGTCCGACTACGTCGAGGCGGTGATGCGGGCGTCGGCCGAACCGGATCTCGACTACTCGGAGTGGGGGCTGTCGCCCTGGGGCGACACCCCGCCGTTCGCCGGCATGCACGAGGTCAGTCTGCTCACGACCGGCGGATCGATTCGCGCGATGGAGGAGGTGCTTGCGGGTCGCACGCGCGTGTCGGTGAACTACTCAGGCGGGCTCCATCACGCGATGCGCCGTCACGCCTCCGGTTTCTGCATCTACAACGACCCGGCGATCGTCTGTGGTCTTCTCGCCGACCGCGGGATGAAGGTCGCGTACGTCGACATCGACGCGCACCACGGCGATGGGGTGCAGGCCGCGTTCTACGAGACCGACCAAGTCCTCACCATCTCGCTTCACGAGAGCGGTCGCTTCCTCTTTCCCGGCACCGGATTCGCCGACGAGCGGGGGCGCGGCCGCGGCGCGGGCTACAGCATCAACGTCGCTTTGCCACCGTACACCGACGATCCGGCCTACCTGCGCGCTTTTGAAGCCGTGGTCCCGTCCCTCGTGGACCGGTTCCGTCCGGACGTGCTGGTCACGCAGCAGGGGATCGATCCCCACTTCACCGATCCGCTGACCCACTTGCGTGTCTCGACGAGAGCGCGCGAGCGGATGGTGCGAGCGTTCGCGGCGATGCCGTACCCGTGGGTCGCGATGGGCGGCGGCGGCTACGACCTCGACGCGGTACGACGCACCTGGTCGATGGAGTACCTGATCATGATCGGCGCCCCGATCCCGGATGAGCTCCACGACGCCCATCCTCCGATCGCGACGGGACGCGAGCGCGCGGCCATCGATGCCGCGACGGATGGAGCTATCCGGGATGCGCTCGCGGTGGCTTTCGCGTGACGCTCGCGGTCCTGCTGTCCCCGCGCCGGTTCGCCGATTGGGCGCTACGTACTGGGACGTTTCCGCAGGCGCTCGTCTTCATCGGGCTGGCGATGGCATTCTCGATCGTCGGCGCGTACCGGCTCGCGACGACGATCCGCGTCGAGGACCTCGTGTTCGGTCCGACGCGCAGCTCGTTCGTCGACACGCTGATCGCCGCCATCGGCGTCGACCGGACGACCGTCCTCGTGTACATGCTCGAGCGATCGTTCGACGTGCTCGTCGTCGCGTCGGCGATCACGCCGCTCTTTCTCTGGCTTCTCGGCTCGAGTGCGATGCACGCCGCCGCCCGCATCCGTGGGATCCGCGGGCACGCCTACCTGCCGATGATCGTTCTGTTCGCGTACGCCGAGGTCGGCTATCAAGTGCCAACCTCGACAGCCGGCATCCTCTTCGGGTCGATCGGCGCGGGGCCCGGACCGCAGCTCGCGTCGGCCGTCAGCGTTGTCGCGCTGGCCTGGTTCGCGCTCGTCGTGTATCGCGGCATCGAGATCTACTACGGCGTGAGCGGCGAGCGCGCGATCGCCATCTTCCTCCTCGGCGCGATCGTGTTCTACATCGTGCCCCTGATCCTGATCGTCGGAGCGCTCATCGCGATCGTCCTCGCGGCTTCGCTCCTCGAGTATTTCTAGTGCAGCGGCGAATCGCTGCCATCCTCAAGGGTCGCTGTCCTCGCTGCCTCTCCGGCCCCGTTTGGCGTTCGATGTTCGCGATGAACGACGACTGTCTCGTCTGCGGTCTGCACTTCGAGCGCGAGCCGGGGTACTGGACCGGCGCGATGATCGCGAGCTACTCGCTCGGCGTCCCGGTGCTCGTGGCGCTGTTCGTCGCGCTGTGGCTCCTCACGCGTTGGGACGTCGCGGTGGCGCTCGTGATCGCCGATCTCGCGTTCATCGCCGCGGCGCCGTTCGTCTGGCGCTACTCCCGCGTGATCTGGCTGCATCTGGATTGGATCGTCGATCCGGTCCGTGGGTGAAGTCGCGACGGTTGGTAACGTGGGAGCGATGCGGCCCGCGTGGGAGCCGAGCGAGAGCTACCTCGAGCGAAGCCGCTTGCGGCGCTTCGCGCGCGCCAACGGCCATTCGGACTACGCGACGTTCTTCGAGTGGTCGATACGCGACCTCGAGACGTTCTGGCGCGCGACCGAGCAGGACCTCGGGATCGTGTGGCACGCCCCGTACGCGCACGTCCTCGACAGTACGAAGGGCATCCCTTGGACGACCTGGTGGACCGGTGGCCGGATGAACTACGTCGCGACCGCGCTCCGCCACGATCCCGCACGCGTCGCGGTGATCGCCGAAGCCGAAGACGGTACGGTGCGCACGCTCACCTTCGGCGAGCTCGCCGCCGAGGTCGCGAGCGTGGCGGCCGGACTGCGCTCGCTCGGCGTCCGCGGCGGCGACCGGGTCGGCGTATTTCTCCCGCTGACGATCGAGTGCGCCGTCGCGGTGCTTGCGATAGGCGCCATCGGTGCGGTATTCATCCCGATCTTCTCCGGCTACGGCGCGGAGGCGATCGCGGGACGGCTGCGCGATGCCGAGGCGCGCGCGCTCATTTGCGCGGACGGGTTTTACCGGCGCGGCCAGGTCGTGCCGATGAAAGAGACCGCCGATGCGGCCGCGGACGCCGCGCCCTCGGTGGGCGCGGTCGTTGTGGTCGAACGCGTCGGCCGCGCGTACGCAAAGCGCGGTCGCGACGTGCCCTGGTCCGAGCTGCGGCACCGCGCCGATCTCGACATCGCGGACACCTCAGCCGAGGACCCGTTCATGGTCATCTACACCTCGGGCACGACCGGTAAGCCCAAGGGCGCGTTGCACGTGCACGGCGGCTTCCCGGTGAAGGCCGCACAAGACCTCGCGCATTGCTTCGACCTCCAGGAGCGCGACGTGATCCTGTGGTCGACCGACATCGGCTGGATGATGGGGCCCTGGTTGATCGCGGGCGGGCTGATGCTGGGCGCGACGATCGTGCTGTACGACGGGACTCCCGACTATCCCGACGCCTCACGGATGTGGTCGCTGGTGGAGCGCCATCGGGTTACGCATCTCGGCATCTCGCCGACCGCGATCCGGGGTCTCATGCGCGCAGGCGAGGCTCCGGTCCGCTCGAAGGACCGTTCCTCGCTCTTTGTTCTCGGCTCGACCGGTGAGCCATGGAATCCGGATCCCTGGTGGTGGTACTTCCGCAACGTCGGCGAGGAGCGTTGCCCGATCATCAACTACTCCGGCGGCACCGAAGTCTCCGGCGGCATCGTCGGCTGCACGACCTGGACGCCGATCGCGCCCGGCTCGTTCAGCGGCCCGTGCCCCGGGATGGACGCGGACGTCGTAAACGAGCATGGCCAGGCTCTTCGTGGCGCGGTCGGAGAGCTCGTCATCAGGAGGCCCTGGCCCGGGATGACGCGCGGGTTCTGGCGAGATCCGGCCGGAGCGGCGAGTCGCTACCTCGAGACGTACTGGAGTCGCTTCCCGAACGTCTGGGTTCATGGCGACTTCGCGCGGATCGACGAGGCCGGTTTCTGGTACATCGAGGGACGGAGCGACGACACGCTCAAGGTCGCGGGAAAGCGGGTCGGCCCGGCCGAGGTCGAATCCGCCGCGGTCGGGCATCCAGCGGTCTCGGAGGCTGCCGCGATCGGCGTTCCGCACGAGATCAAGGGCGAGGCCATCGTGGTGTTCTGCGTGCTCCGACCGGATCATGTGGCGAGCGACGCGCTCGCCCGTTCGGTACAGGACAGGATCGCCGAGGTCCTCGGGAAGCCGCTGCGTCCCGAAGGCGTGCGCTTCGTCACACAGCTCCCGAAGACCCGGAACGCGAAGATCCTGCGGCGCGTGATCAGGGGCGCGTATCTCGGGAAGAGCGACCTCGGTGACCTCAGCTCGCTCGAGAATCCGGCGGCGATCGATGAGATCCGCGCGACCGCGATCGGGGCGGCCGCGCGCTGATCGGCAGGCGTGCCCTGCTGCGCGGATTCGGCGCTCTCGGTGCGGTCGCGCTCGCCGACTGCGTCGCACCTGCGGCCGAACGGGCCACGCCGACCGCGCCACCTCCGCCGAGCCCCACCGCCGCCGCGACGTCCACTGCGCGGCCCGCACCCGACTGGGCGCGCCTGCGGAGCGCCCTCGCCGATCGGCTGATCCTGCCCGGTCATGTGATGTACGACGGCGCGCGTGTTCTCTACAACGCGCGGTTCGATGCGATCCGTCCGGCCGCGATCGCGAGATGCAGGTCAGTCGATGACGTCCGGGCGTGCGTCGGATTCGCGGCGACATATGACGTTCCACTCGCGCTCCGCAGCGGCGGCCACAGCTACGGCGGCTGGTCCACCGGGATGGGCCTTGTCATCGACACCGCACCGTTGAACGCGATCGACGTGCGGGGAGATCACGCGATCGTCGGGGCGGGCGTGAAGCTCATCGACCTGTACGGGGCCCTCGGCGCGGTGAACGCCAGCGTGCCGGGCGGAAGCTGCGCGACCGTCGGTGTGGCGGGCCTCGCACTCGGTGGAGGCATCGGAGTGATGTCGCGGTCCTGGGGTCTCCTCTGCGACGACATCGTCGCCGCGGACATCGTCACCGCCGATGGCCGGGTCACGAGCTGCGACGGGCAGCGCGAGCCGGACCTCTACTGGGCTCTGCGCGGCGGAGGCGCGGGCAGCTTCGGTGTGGTCACTTCGCTCACCCTGCGGACCCACCCCGCGGGCTCGCTCGCCGTCGCGTTCCTCTCCTGGCCGTGGACGAGCGCACGCACGGTCATCGCGGCGTGGCAGGACTTCATGGGGCAGGCGCCCGACGCGCTCTGGTCGAACCTCCATCTCGACGGCGACAGCGGCGGTGCGCAGCTCACGTTGTACGCGGTGCACGCTGGGACCACGGCGTCGCTCGCCACGCAGCTCGATCGTCTCGACGCTCTCTCGGGCATCCGCGCAAGCCGATCCCTCGCGCTGCGCTCGTTCTCCGACGTGACGCTGATCGACGCGGGCTGCTTCGGCCGGACCGTGTCGCAGTGCCACCTCGCAGGGCAGACGCCGGATGGCACGCTCGAGCGCGACACGTACGCGGCCAGCTCGATCGTCGCAAACGCGCCACTGAGCGCAGACGCGATCGCGGCCCTCATCAAGGGATTCGATCCAGTCGCGGCGGGGACGGCCTACTCGGTGATCTACGACGCGCTCGGCGGCGCCGTCTCGCGCGTCGCGCCCGACGCGACCGCCTTTCCGTACCGCGGTGCGCTGGGAGTGCTCCAGTTCGTCGTCCACTGGTCGGACGCCTCACACCAGAGCGACGCCCTCACCGCGTTGCGCTCGCATCGCGCTGAGGTCGCGGCTCGTAGCAGCAACGCGGCCTACGCGAATTACGCCGATCCCGATCTGGCCGACTGGCCGCAGGCGTATTACGGCGCGAACTACCCGCGGCTGCAGCGGGTGAAGCGGACCTACGATCCGGGCGACCTGTTCCGCTTCCCCCAATCGATCAAGCCGTAGCGAGACCAAGCATCTCGTGCCCGCGGAACGAAGAGCGGGGGTGCAACCCCGCTCTTCGAGGCACGCGTGTGCCCCACCGAACGAGCCGGGCCTAGAGGGGCTAGGCCCGGCGGTCTACTAGGAAGGTGCGCGTGCGCCGGTGATCGCGCGCACCAGTGCGACGACGAGTGCCGCGAGCAGGAAGAAGAACACCACCGCCAGCAACGCTGGAAGATCGATGGCCGCGCTTTGCGCTTGCGGGAAGATCCCCTGGAACGGGCGCACGAGCGGCTCCGTCAGGCGATAGAGGCCGTCGACCAGGGGCTGCTGTGCGTTCGCCCCGAGCAGCTTCAGGACGAAGCGGAAGAGCAGCAGCACCTCGATCACGGTGAAGAAAAGCGTGACGACGCGCGCCACTATCCACACCGCGCTGTTGGCCACCACCGCCGGGCCGCCCGTTGTCGGCCCGACGTTGACGTTCGATGTTCCCGGTGCCGCGGATTGAGGCGGTCGCTCGACGATCCGTTCGCGCTCGTAACGGTCTACGCGCTGAGTCGTGTCCGTGTCGTGGTCATGTCGTTGTACAGCCATACCGAGCAAGCCAGCAGACGGTATGCCAGAGTCGGCGGGTGGAGTTTCCCTTCGCGCACCGCCAGCGCGTGCGCTTCGGCGAGACCGACACGCAAGGGGTCGTCTATTACGCGAACTATCTTCTCTATGCGGAGGTCGGCCGCGTCGCCTATCTGCGCGCGCTCGGCATCGTCTACGACCGAGACTTCCTCGGGAAGGGAACGGATTTCACGATCGGCGAGGCGCGCGTGCGCTATCGCGCTCCCCTGCGCTTCGATGACGAATACGACATCAAGGTCCGCGTGGGCGACATCCGCCACTCGTCCTGGGCCTTCGAGTACGCGATCGATCGCGCCGACGGCACGCACTGCGCCGAAGCGAGCACGATCCAGGTGATGATCGACCGGGCCACGAACAAGGTGACTCGCATCCCCGACGACCTTCGCTCAACGCTCGAGCGGGCGCGGATGACGGACTGATGCAGCCGACCCTTCCGGAGGAGCTCCGGCTCCTGCAGCGCTCGGTGCGGCAGTTCGTCGAGGAGAAGCTCCAGCCGCTCGAGCGCGAGATCGAAGCGAAGGACGAGATCTCGCGCCCGGTGATCGACGCGATGGCCGCGATGGGCCTCTTCGGGCTCGGATTTTCAGAGGACGTCGGCGGCCAGGGGTTCGGCAAGCTCGGCTATTGCGTGGCGGTGGAGCAGCTCGCGCGCGCCAACGCGTCGCTCTGGAACGTGATCGGCGGTTCGGCGGGTCTCTGCGGCACCGCGATCGACACTGGCGGCCCGGACGCGCTGCGCCGCCGGTATCTCCCGGATCTTCTGTCGGCACGAAAGATCGGCGCGTACGCCCTGAGCGAGCCCGGGGCCGGAAGCGACGCCGGGAGCCTCAAGACCGCCGCGCGTCGCGACGGCGAGGCGTACGTGCTGGACGGAGCGAAGACCTTCATCACCAACGCGCCGATCGCCGACCTGTTCGTCGTCTTCGCGAACGCGGATCGCGAAAAGGGCTCGAAGGGCATCACCGCGTTCGTCGTCGAGCGTGCGACCGCGGGGCTTGAGGTCGGGCCGAACGACGCGAAGATGGGGCTTCATGGTTCGACCACCGCGCAGCTCTTTTTTCATGAGATGCATGTGCCGGTCGAGCAGCGTCTCGGTCCGGAGGGGGGCGGATTCCAGGTCGCGCTGCGGACACTCGACTACGGCCGCATGGGCCTCGCCGCGCATGCGGTCGGCGCCGCTCAGCGCCTTCACGAGGCCTCGGTCGCCCACGCGAAGGCCCGCGTGCAATTCGCGAAGCCGATCGCCGCGCAGCAGGCGATCCAATGGATGCTCGCGGACGCGGCCGTCGAGATCCACGCGGCGCGGCTCATGGTCTACGACGCGGCATCGCGCGCCGATCGCGGCGAACGCGTGACCGATCGCGCGGCGATGGCGAAGCTGTTCGCGACGGAGGCCCTTGGACGTGTCGCGGACGCCGCCGTACAGATCCACGGCGGCATGGGATACATGCGCGAGCTCTGGATCGAGCGCGCCTACCGCGACGCGCGTATCTATCGCATTTACGAGGGCACGAGCGAGATCCAACGGCTCGTAATCGCTGGTGGCCTACTCGCGGACAGCTAGCACGCAACCGAGCCGCCCAGTGTGTGGATAACCACCCGATTTCGGTGGATAAACCCCCGTCCGAAGGCAGAATGACCCTGTTCCTGTGGAAAAGCGGGGTGTGCGGGCGCCGTCCATCTCCGACGTTTTTGCCGTGCCGCGCGCCGTCTGGCGGGCCCGTCGGGCGCTCGATCGCGGCGACCTCGGCGGCGCGCGCGAGCTCGTCGGACCGCTGCTCGAGACCTACGGCGGCGTGACCTTCATCCGCAAGCTCGCCGCCGAGGTGCTCTACGCCTCGGCCGATCCGTTGAGCGCCGCGTCGTTCTTCGAACAGGTGGCGAAGAAGCGACCCGATGATCGCGCGGTCGTCGTGGGCCTCGTCGCCTCGTACGCCGCGCTCGATCGCGCTGGTGATGCGCGCCGCTCCGCTGCGCGGCTGCCCGAGGACGTCGACGTCCGGCTCGCCCTGGCGTGGGCCGAGCTCGTCGCGAAGGGCGGAGATCCCGCGCGTGGCGAGGCGATCGTCGCGGCGCTCGCCAGCGATGGCGAGCTCCAGCGTTCGCGAGAGCGAATCGGCATGCACCGCGCGCTCGCGGCGATCGTCGCGGCGCGCCAGAGCGACAACGGTGCGCTGCGTGGTCGCCTGAGGGAGGCCGAGGGAGAGTTGCGTCGACTGCGTGCTCCGGACCGAGCGTTCCTGGCGTACCTCTGCGGGATCGCACTCCGAACTGAGGCCGTCGAAGAAGCGCGGACGATGTTCGGCCTCGCGATCGAAGCGTCGCCGGACTCCGTCGGTGCGGCACTCGCGCGCCGCGAGCGGGCGCGACTTTCGTGAGCCGAGTGCGCATCTAGCGCGCCGCGCGCGGCCGCTGCAGCAGCTCGAGGAAGTCCGCGACAGGTCCCATCGCCGGTCCGGCATCGCGTCGCCGGATCGCGACGATCGGACGGCGCACCGGAAGCGCACCGATCAGCCCGACTGGCCGGAGCACGCGCGCACGTAGCTCCGCGCGGAGCGCCATCTTTGGAAGCAGCGCGACTCCAAGACCTTCCGCGACCATCTTCTTTGCCGCCTCGACGTTGTCGAGCTCGATGACGCTCCCGGGTACCACCCCGGCCTGCCGGACCAACGAGCTGGTGAGCTCGTAGTAGCTCGAGGCGCGGTCGAAGAGGATGAGGCGATCGCGCGACAGCTCCTCGATGCGCACGCGGCCCCGCCGTGCGAAGGGGTGGTGCCGCGCGACCACAAGCACGAGCTCGTCGTCGAAGAGTGGGATGAGCTCCGCCTCGGCGTGCCGGATCGGGCGCCCGACGCCGAGATGCACCTGCCGGCGGAGGACCATCTCGAGCACCTCCTCGGTGTGGCCGGTGGACACGCCGAGTCGCACATCGGGGTGGGCGTCGCCGAACGTCTTGAGAAGCGCGGGAAGCACGTACGTGCTCACCGCGGGGGCCGCGCCGATGAAGAGCTCGCCGACCTTTCCCGAACGCAGATCGCGGAGCGCGTTGCGAGCGTCGCTTACTTGGCCGAGGGCGCGCTGGGCGTAAGGGAGCAGCGTCGCTCCGGCATCGGTGAGCGACATCCCTCGCGGACCGCGGACGAACAGCTTGGCCTCGAGCTCGCTTTCGAGACCCTGAAGGCGCGCGGTGAGGGCCGGCTGCGTGAGGTTCAGCGACGCGGCGGCGCGGCTCACGTTCCCAAGGCGGGCGACCTCGGTGAACGCCTCGAGCTGCCCCATGAGCACGCACGGATTATAAATCCGATTTATAACAGATATCGAAACAAACGATTTGCCTTATGGCTTGTCCGGCACGCAAAGTGCCCTGCCACGGACGCCATGAACACCTTTGACCGCACCAACGCCGAGCCGAGCACATATCGGCCGATCCTTCGCGCCGGTCCGAACGAAGACCGGACTACGGACTTCGAGCAGAGCGAGTGCACCTGCCCCGAGCTCTGCCAGCTCGACCATGACAACTAGCGTTGGGGGGCTTTGCCCCCCAGCCCCCAGCCTTGCCGAGACGCCGCTGCTGCCGCCTGGTTACCGCGTGCCTTCCTCGCGCTGGACCGATCCAGCCACGCGCCTGCGGGAGCTCTTCGACACTGAGCCCTTCGTCTTCGCGCCCGGGGTCTACGACCCGCACGGCGCCGAGCTCGTGATGTACCACCGCGCCAAGGCCGTGTACTTCTCGGGGTACTCGTTCGCGATCGGGCATCTCGGCACGACCGATATGGACCTCTACGCCGGGCCGGAGATCGCCGACGGCGCGCGCCGCACGGTCTCGGCGCTGCGCAAGTTCCAGCTGACCATGGCGGTGGGCGACCCGGAAAAGGGTGTGCCACCGACGCATCTCGAGATCCCGCCGGTCGTCGTCGATATGGACGGCGGCTACGGCAACCTCTTCAACGTTCAGCGGGTGACCGAGCTGTACGTCAACGCGGGCGTCGCCGGCGCGCATCTCGAGGATCAGGTCCTTCCCAAGCGGTGCGGGCACATCGCCGGCAAAGCGCTGATCTCCGCGGATGAGATGGTCGGCAAGCTGCGAATGGCGCGCGCTGTCGCCGACGACCTCGGCCGATCCGACTTCGTGCTCATCGCGCGCACCGACGCGGTCTCCGCGGTCGACGCGCCCGAGGGGATGCGTGGGCTCGACCTCGCGATCGAGCGCGCGCTCCGGTACCTCGACAGCGGCGCCCCCGATGTCGTGTGGTGCGAGTTCCCCAACTCCGACCGCGAGCCGACCGTTCGGTTCGCGCAGGAGGTTCGGCGACGCTTTCCCAAGGCGATGCTTGGCTTCAACTGGTCGAGCTCGTTCAAGTGGTTCAACGACCCGGATCCGACCGGCTTCGCGGAGCTCGGCGAGCTCGGCTACAAGTTCATCTTCATCACGCTCGCCGCGCAGCACGCGATGGGTTACGCGTTCAGCAAGCTGCTTGGGGACCTCGCCGAGCGCGACGAGCAGGCCTACGTCGATCTCCAGCGACGTGAATGGGCGACGGGCGACGATATCCCGACGAAGAGCCACCACCTCTTCACCGGTGTGCCGTACCACCAGGTGATCGGCGAGACGATGGGTGCGTCGCGACTCGGCAAGTTCGATCGGGAGATCGAAGAGAAGGCGGTCTGATCGTCGCCCGGCGAGAACTGGCTTACGTCGCGATTGGCGTCGACTCAGGTCCCAACGACGACTCCGCCGTCGACCGACAGGACGGCCCCGTTCACGAATCCCGCCTCATCCGATGCGAGGAAGAGGTACGCGAGGGCGACGTCGCGCGGCTCGCCGAGTCGGCGCAGCGGCGTCCGTTCGACCATCGTGTTGAGGATCTTTTCTGGCATCTGACGGACCATCTCGGTGCCGATGAACCCGGGAGCCACCGCGTTCACGGTGATCCCGCGCGGCCCTAGCTCGCGCGCCCAGACCTTGGTCATGCCGATCACCGCGGCCTTCGTCGCGACGTAGTTCGTTTGACCGAAGTTGCCGTAAAGGCCGACGACGCTCGATGCGTTGAGGATCCTGCCCGAGCCCTGTTTGATCATTACCGGCGACACGGCGCGCGTGCAGACGAACACGCCGCGAAGATTCACCGAGATCACCGCGTCGAAGTCAGCGTCGCTAAGGCTCCCGATGAGATCCCCGTCCTTGACTTTCACGAGCAGCGCGTCGCGGAGGATGCCCGCGTTGTTCACGAGGATGTCGATCCGGCGATGCGCGGCAACCGCATTCGTCGTGGCCGTCGCGACGCTCTCGGCGTTCGTGACATCGACCTGCGCGTCCGCACCCTCCACGACATCCCATGTGACGACTGTCGCACCGGCCTCACGGAAGACCTTGGCCGTCTCGGCGCCGATCCCTCGCGCACCGCCGGTGATGACCGCGACCTTGCCGTCGAGTGATGACCGCTACGAGACCATCCCGCTGCTCCGGCGGCGTCGTGCGGATCCATCCGCGCACCACGTCGTCGACGGATACGCTCGTGGCGCTCCGCTCGCCAGCAGTAGCTTCGGCTTCGTCGTGCGCGGATGACCGTGCAAGCTCGCGGATCGTCTCAGGGACCATGCGGCAGAGCGTCGTGAGCACGCCCTCCGCGGCCTCGTCCCACTCCATGTTGTCAGCCCTCTCTACGCGATCGCGTCGATGCCCGTCGCGAAGCGGCCGATTATCAGCTTCTGGATCTGCGTGGTGCCCTCGTAGAGTCGGTTCACGCGGGCGTCGCGCCAGTAACGCTCCACCGGGAACTCGTCACTGAAGCCGTAACCCCCGTGGATCTGGATCGCGTTGTCCGCGGCGCGCTGCGCGGCCTCTGAAGCGTAGAGCTTCGCGATGCTCGTCTCGCGCGTGTTGGGCTTGCCCTTGTCCTTGAGATCGCCGGCACGCCACACAAGTAGCCGCGCGGCCTCGGTCTCAACGACCATGTCCGCGATCAGCTCCTGCACCAGCTGATGTCCCGCGATTGGTTTTCCGAACGCGTGCCGTGTCGTCGCGTACGCGATCGAGGCGTCGATGCACGCTTCCGCGACGCCGACCGCCCCTGCCGCGACCGAGTACCGTCCCGAGTCGAGAGCGGTCATGGCGATCTTGAAGCCGTCGCCGACTTCGCCGAGCCGGTTCTTGTCGGGGACGCACACGTCCTCGAGGATGAGCTCGCTCGAGTCGGACGAACGGAGCCCGAGTTTTCCGTGCAGCGCCTGGCTTCCGTAGTTCTGCGTCGCGCGCTCGAGCACGAACGCCGTTATCCCCTTGTGGCCTTCTGTCGGATCGGCCTGCGCGAAGACGAGCGCGAGATTGGATACCGAGCCGTTGCTGATCCACATCTTCCGTCCGCGCAGCACCCAGCCATCGCTCTCACGCCGAGCACTCGCCCGAAGCTTCGTCGCGTCGCTGCCGACCTCAGGCTCGGTGAGACCGAAGCAGCCGATGAGCTCGCCCTTGCAGAGTCGCGGGAGCCAGCGCTGTTTTTGCTCCTCGGTCCCGAACTTGAGGATCGTGAGCTCGACGAGAGAGATCTGGACCGAGAGGGTCGTGCGCACCGAAGAGTCGGCGCGTCCGATCTCCTCGGTAACGAGCGCGTGCGAGAGGTAATCGAGCCCGATGCCGCCGTACTTCTCAGGGACGGGACCGCCGAGAAGCCCAAGCGGCGCCATCTTCGCGAGGATGTCCTTCGGGAAGGTCTCGTTGCGGTCGCGTTCGCGCGCGCCCGGCGCGATTTCTTTGTCGGCGAAGTCCTTCGCGAGCTTGCGGACCGAGAGCTGCTCTGGAGTGAGGTCGAAGTCCACCGTGGCGAGTCTATTGACTCGAAAAGAACAGCCCGCGGGAGCGTCCCGCGGGCTGATCGGCTCATCCGAAGCGATGGTCTAGCCGCGCGACCCCTTGCCGTCCCAACGGTGCTGGCTCGTCGTCTCGTCGCGGTGCTCGCGCGTCTTGGCGTGGTCGGCATTTACTTTCGGGGCGTCCGCGGTCTGGATCGCCGTAGTCAGCTTCGCGACGGCGGCATTCAGGTCATCCATGACCGCCTGCATGTCCTTGACCGCCTGAGTGACGACATCCTTGGACTTCGAAACGAGGTCGTCCGTCTTCACGGTCGTGTTCGTCGTCGTGGTCGCGGTTGTCGACACGGCCTTGTCCTCATCGTCTTTATCCGTGTCGTCCTTGTCCGCATCCTGCTTGTCGGCTTCGGTCTTTGGTTCGACCTTTTCCGTCTCGGTCTTGTCCTGATCAGCATCAGCCTTGTCCTGGTCAGCGTCCGCGCAGGCCTGGCCCAGATCGGCGAGATCCTGGAGCTTAGCGTGCGCCGCGCTCCAGATGTCCTGAAGCTTCGCCCGTGAGTCGGCCAGCGCCCTACGAAGCTCGCTCATCACGTTGGTGGCGGACTTGGAATGACTCTCGTCGCGGGCGAGCTCGCGCGCGTCATGCGCAAGAACCTTGACCTGCTCGCGAAAGCCCATGTACGAGTCGTGCAGCTTGTGGACCAGGTCGTTGCGTGTGTGCGCGAGCGTGCTGCAGTCGGTTTTCTGGTC
>VBDQ01000030.1 GCA_005889075.1 Chloroflexota bacterium | reverse complement strand
GATTAGGCAAGCTGCCAGAACACCGTGATGTCGAAAAGGCCGGTCTGAGCGTCGGGGTCTCCGTAGATCTCCCATCTGACACCGGTCACGTCCCGGTGCTGCTCAGCGCACCAGGCCCGAACCGCGGAGTGCGCCGCTCCGATCTCCGCGAGCGTTCCCGAGTGAACCGTCGCAGCCGCATCGACGCCGGGCAGCGCCGATGGGACCACGCGGCCCGAGGCTTGGAAAAACTTGGTGACCTGAACACCAACCTCGACCAGAACTTCGAGGTCGGAGGCGCCATTTCTGTACAGCATCACGTTGTGGCCGTCGGCCCGCAGACCGGGCGTGGTGCGGAGGAACGCCCACACCTCATCGAGCAGTTTCGGCCAGACCCTAGGGAACTCGCGCCAGGTCGTGTTCGCCTTGACCACGGCTGTTGGACAAGCCGTAGTCCGCTCGACCTTGACGATGTACGCCATATCGACTTCTCCTGCGGCTCACGCGTCGTGCAGAACCGGCGGCCTACTGCTCCCTTTTGTCCTCCGGCGTTGTCGCCTTCACGGTCCACCCGAATGCGCGCCATCGTTCCGGGGTTGGCTCGCGGTCGGAGACGAGCCGCACGACGATCGGGTCGCGCGATCTCTTGCGCGCGGCCGCCCAGCGGAAACCCGCCGTGATCGCGGACACGCTTTCCTGATCCGCCGGGTCCGCGCAGTCGTGTGGAGCAGGTCCACTGGGAAGTCGCCGATGCCCTCGACCGCGTACTCGAAGCGACCCGCCACTCAGTCATGCTGACACGGTGACGGAGAGCGCTGCGACACGGGTGGATGCGTGGCTGTGGGCGGTCCGGCTCTACAAGAGCCGGACCGCGGCGACCGCGGCGTGTCGCGGCGGGCATGTGCGCGTGAATCGCGTGGCTGCGAAAGCGTCGACGCCGGTGAAGGTCGGCGACCGGATCGAGGCCTTCGCCGGGCGCGAGCGAGTCCTCGAGGTCGTGGCGCTCCTCGACAAGCGAGTCGGAGCCGCGGTCGCGGCGAAGTGCTTCGTCGACCACAGTCCACCAGCGCCGCCCCGGATGAAGCCGTTGCGGCTGCGCCCTCCCGGCTCGGGCCGGCCGACGAAGAAGGAGCGCAGGCAGATCGACCGTCTCAGGCGGCCCTCGGCCTAGCATTTCCGGGCCATGCAGAGGACGCTCCCATCCGGAGCCTCGCCGCTGCGCCACTGGAGCGCGTGGATACCGATCCTGATCCCTGTCTTCCTGCTCGCGCTTGGAATTCGGTCTGTCGCCATCCAGGGCCTGGTGTCCCAGCCCGACGAGGGCACCGAGGCCCATCTCTTCCAGCTCCTCATGCCGGTTCAGCTCCTGGTCATGGGAATCTTCGCGGTGACCTGGCTTCCGCGCGCGCCGCGGGCGGCTCTCACAGTGCTCGCGTTGCAGGTCATCCTCGTGATCGCGCTGCTCGCCGCGGTGTATTCGATCGACCACGCTCCGCTCGGCTGATCCGGTCGTCGGTGGCGAAACTAGCCGCGCAGCCGCCCGGCGATCGCGGCCCCGCCGATCGCGCTCGCCACCGCGAGCCCATCGGTCGCCGCAACGCCCGGCCCCGCCCCGCCGAGACTCGCGACCGAGATCGCGACAGCCACCGCACCCAGCCCGGTGCCGAGCGCGTTGCCGAGCACGTCGGCGAGCTGCATCGACGAAGCCGTGGCGCCCTCGCTTCCAGCGGACGCGTGCCGAAGCACCGCGAGCGAGATCGACGAGTAGGCCATCCCGATGCCGAGGCCCGCGATTCCCCACGCGACGATCGCCGACCAACCGGGTACCGCACCGCCGAGCACGAGCGCCATTCCAAGCGTGCCGACCGTCACGAGAAGAAACCCGATTCGGACGAGCGGCGCAGGCCCGACGCCGAGAACCGTCCGTTCCTGGATCCACGCACCGCTCGTCCACGCGACTGTGCCCGCGGTCAGCGCCAGCCCCGAGATGAGGACGCTTTCGCCGCGAAGCGAGGTGACCGTGAGCGGGACGAACACATCGGCCGCGAAGAACGCGAACGTGAGCAGCCCTCGCGCGAGCACGGCCGCTGGAAGTGCGCCACGGGCCGTGAGCGTGCCCGGCGGGAGCAAGCGCCGGAGCGAAGGCACCCCGACAGTGAGGCCGGCCGCGAGCATGATCGGCGTGAGCACCAGATCGCGCGCTTGCAGCGCGGCGAGCACGAGGGCCGCGCCGGCCGCGACCGCGATCGCATCGCGGACGACGCGGCGCGGCGCGCGGCGACTTCCCTGGACCGCGCGCAGTTCGCGAAGTGCGAAACCACCAGCGACGAGAACGAGGGGCAGCAAGCCGAGGAACACCCACCGCCAAGAAAGCCGCTCCGCGATCACGACCGCGAGGGCGGGACCGGCGATGCCCGGTACGACCCACGCTGTGGAGAGGATCGCGAACATGCGCGGCCGTAACGAATCCGGGTACGTGCGGCCGATGACGACATAGGCGACCGCCGGGATCACGCCCGCGCCGAAACCCTGGATCGCCCGGGCCGCGACGAGCACCGGCATCGATGGCGCGAGCCCGCCGAGAAGAAGACCGATCGCAAAGAGGACGAGTCCCACGCCGAACGGCACCGCGGGTCCGGAGCGATCCGCGAGCTCTCCGGCCAGAACGATTCCAACGAGATCGGCCAAAAGAAACGAGCTGAAGACCCAACCATAGAGCGCGAGCCCTGACAGATCGTCGGCGACGAGCGGCATGACGGTCGCGATCGCGAGCGCTTCGAACGCGACGAACGTGACATTCAGGACCAGGCCGATCGTGAGTCCGCGCCACCGCGGGTCGAGGACGCCAAAACTCACCTGAATGGGGGACTTCGTAGCACACTCGGTCGACACCGACTGCGTCATACGCCGCACTAGGCTTCGACCCATGCCCCGGACTGTCACCTGTCCCAAATGCGCGACAGAGATGCCGGTCGATTTCAGCTTCTGCGGAAAGTGCGGCAACCGGCTGACCGCACTGGAGACTCTCGAAGGCGAGACGCGGCAGGTCACGGTGCTCTTCGCGGACATCTCCGGCTTCACGGCGCTCGCCGAGCGGCTCAATCCCGACGAGCTGCACGAGAACATGCGTACGGCATGGGATGCCATCGCCGCCGAGATCCGAGCGCAGGGCGGTCTGATCGAGAAGTACATCGGAGATGCGGTCGTGGCGGTCTTTGGCGCGGTCGGCGATCAGGACGATCACCCCGAGCGCGCGCAGCACGCCGCAATCGCGATCCTCGGTGCGCTCGAGCGTGAGAACGCGCGCATCGCGGAACGGACGGGACGTTATCTCGCGCTCCGTGTTGGGGTGAACACCGGCCTCGCGGCGACGGGCGCGATCGGAGACAAAGAGAGCGAGTTCGGCGTCCTCGGCGACGCGGTGAACATCGCCGCGCGACTCGAGCAAGCTGCGGAGCCGGGCCAGGTCCTCGTGGGAGATGCGACTTACCGGCGCACGGCGGGGATCTTCGCCTACGAGCCGCACCCGCCGGTGGCCGCGAAGGGAAAGACAGCGCCTCTGGTCGCATGGCGACTCCTGCGCGAGGAGGCCGCGTCAGCACCTTCGCGACGCCGCGCCCCGCTCGTGGGACGTGACGCCGAAGTCGCCCAGCTCGTCGGCGCGTTGGATGACGCGCTGGCCGGCAAGGGTCGGACCATCTCGATCGTGGGCGAAGCCGGTCTGGGCAAGACACGCCTCGTCGACGAAGTGTTAGCGGATCCCCGGGCGCTCGGCGCTCGCGTCGCACGCGCGCGCTGCTCGCCGTACGACTCGCACCGCGCATACGGCGCGATCGCGGATCTTCTGCGCCGTGCCCTCGCGATCGGCGCGAGCGCACCAACTGAGATCGCGCACCGCACGATCACCGAGACTCTCCCCGGTCTCGAGCCCGAGACCACCAAGCTGGTGCTCGCGGCCTTGGGGTACGGGCTCACCCTGCCGCCACTCTCGGGAGACACGCGCCGCAAGCTCCTCGACCGCGCGATCCGAGATCTGATCCTCCGCGTCGCGCGGACGCAGCCGGTCATCCTCGCGATCACCGACGTCCAGTGGTCGGACACGGCATCGCAGGCCGTGCTCACCGCGATCGCGCCGGCCCTCGCCAACACCGCGGCCCTCGTTATCACGACGTACCGACCCGAGCTCACACCCCCATGGACGACCGCGCGCGGTCACCTGCAGCTTCGGCTCGGCCCGCTCGACGAGTCGTCCTGCGCAACGCTCCTGACGTCGCTTCTTCCCGCGGGAGCTTTACCGAAGGAGGCCATCGCCGACGTCGTCGCGCGCAGCAGCGGGAATCCGACGTACATCGAGGAAGCGGCGCGATGGATCCTCGGGACCGGCGTCGTTGTCGAACGCGAAGACGCCAGCCCGCTCGCGGATGTGAGCCGCATGAGCGGCCTGCCCGAAGGACTGCCGATGTTGCTCCTCCGGCGCGCCGAACAGGCAACGCACGCCGAACGTCAAGTGCTGCACGCGATCGCGGTGGCCGCGCGCGCGACCGATTCGGCGATCATCCGCGCGATCGCCGGGCCTGGTGTCGACGTAGACGCGAGCCTTGCCGGGCTCCTCGCGCGCGGGCTCGTGGATCTCACCGCTCACGGCGACTACCGCTTCCGGCAGACCATGCTCCGCGAGCTCGTATACGACTCCCTCCTCGCGGTGAGCCGCGCTGAGCTGCATGGACGCGTCGGCTCGGTCATCGAAACGGCGATGCCTGAGGTCGCCGCTCAGCAGCCGGAGCTGCTCGCGCGCCACTTCGCCTTGTCGACGAACATCGCCCGCGGTATCCAACATGCGATGCGCGCCGGGCAGCGCGCCGAATCGCTCCATGTCCTCGGGGATGCGCTCCACCACTACGGCGTCGCAGCCGAGCTCGCTCGGCGGCTCCCTTCGGGTGGCGCGGACGAGCGGGCGCGCGCCCTGCTGCGTGCGTGCGACGCTGCGCGTCTGCTCGGCCGCGACGACGCGCTCGCGATCGCCGAGGAGGGGATCGCCGCCAGGCCGACGGATATGGTCCTGCGGGCGGCCCTGGGACGGCGAGCCGGAGAGCTCGCGGCGCGGAAAGGTGAGATCCAACGGTCGGCCGAGCACCTCGCGGATGCCGACCGGCTCACGCCAGCGCAAGGAGCCGAGCGCGCGGAGCTCACGCTCGCAAAGGCGTTCCTCGCTCGCTCCGACGACCGCCCGGCCGAGGCGCTCATTGTCGCCCGCGCCGCCGTGAAAGAAGCCCTTGCTGCGAACGACCGCGCTCTCGCACTCGAGGCCGAGGAAGCCGCCGTGCAGTTTGCCGCGGACGCCGGGTCTGCGGACGAATCGCTTCGCGCAACGGAGCGGTGCGTGGAGCACGCCATGGCGATCGGCGATCTTTCGGGTCTCGCGCGCGCGCTCGCGTCGTTGACCTACGCGGCGCTCGACCGCGGGGATCTCGAGCCGGCCGAAGACCTCGCGAACCAATTCCTCGGCGCGGAGTCGCGTCTTGGGGACGTGGCCGCCGAGGCCGGCGCCCTCCGCGCGCTCGGCAGGGTTTACTTCGGCGAGGGCCGTCTCGCGGAGGCGGAGTCGACGCTTGACCGCGCACTCGCTCTCGCCGATGAGGTCTCGCAGAGCCCCCAGCCGGCCGACCCCTCGTCGACGCTGCTCGTCATGGGCAGTCTCGCGATCGAGCGCGGAGATTTCGCGCGTGCGGCCACCACACTCGCCGAAGCGCGGGCGCTCGCGGAGCGTTCGTCCGCTCGCGATCACGTCGCCAGCCGCGCGACAGCCGAGCTGGCTCGGCTCGCGCTCCTCCAAGGTGACCTTGAGAGTGCGAACCAGTACGCGTCGGCGGCGCACACCACGGCGACCGCGCATTCTTGCCGCCGCTGCGGCGCCGGGATCGCCGCGACGCTCGTCGAGGTCGCGTGCGCGGTTGGAGATCTTGCGATGGCCGACGCGCGTCGGACCGAAGGGCTCGAGCACGCGTTCCGCTTAGGGCTTCCGGTGGCGACGGCCGAGATCCGCGCCGCGTCGGCGCGCCTCCTTTCGGCGCGCGGCGACGTGACTGCCGCGCGCAACGAGTGCGTCGAGGCGCTCACCGTGTTCGAGAAGCTCGGACCGAAGCACATGGTCGACCGCACAAAACGGCGCATCACCGAGCTCGACGTGACCGGCCGGGCGCAGACCGCCTAGAGCGAGAACTCCCCCACCCGCACGCAGTCGCGCCCGCCTAGATAAGGGCGAACCGCCTTCGGGATCTCGAGCGACCCGTCCTCGTGTTGGTAGTTCTCCAGGATCGCGATCATCAATCTCGGCAACGCGACCCCGGACGCGTTGAGGATGTGCACATGCTCCGCCTTCCCTCCGGCCTCACGGCGGAAGCGGATGTTCGAGCGCTCCGCCTGGAAGGATCCGCAGTTCGAGGCCGAGGACACCTCGAGCCACTCGTTCGCTGCGGGGCCCCACGCGTCGACGTCGAATCCCCGCAGCGCGGTGAAGCCTAGGTCGCCTGTGCAACGCTCGGTGACGCGCACCGGCAGCTCGAGCTTCTCGACGACCTCCACCGCGAGCTCGGTCATGCGATCGAGCCATTTCGGGGAGTCCTCGGGGAGGCAGTGCACGACCATCTCGACCTTGTCGAACCAGTGCACCCGCTTGATGCCACGCACGTCGCGTCCCGCACTCATGTGCTCGCGCCGGTAGCATGGCGTGAAGGCAACGTACCGCCGCGGCAGCGTCGCGAGGTCGAGGATCTCGTCGCGATGGAGCCCCACGAGCTGAGGCTCGGCCGTCGGCACGAGCCAGACGTCGTCGTCCTCGTCCCGGTAGAGATTTTCGTCGAAGTGCGGAAGATGCGCGCTTCCGAGCAGAGTCTCCCGCTTTGTCACCGAAGGCGGATAAATCTCAGTGAAGCCCTCCGCGATCTTGAGATCGATCATCCAGGTGATGAGCGCACGCTGTAGCGCCGCGCCCGCGCCGCGAAGCGCGTAGAAGCGCGAACCCGAGAGCTTCGTCCCGCGCTGGATATCCAGGATCCCCAGGCGTTCACCGAATTCCCAGTGCGGCTTCGGCTCGAATCCGAGCGTCTTCGGCTTGTCCTGGCGCACCACGACGTTGTCGTGCTCATCCTTTCCGCGCGGGACCTTCGGATGTATCTCGTTCGGGATCCAGAGGAGCCGTTCGTCGAGCTCGGACTCGGCGGTAGCGAGCTCGCCGTCGATCGTGCGGACCTGGTCGCCCACTTCACGCATTCGCGCCTTGACCGCCTCGCTCGGCGGGCCGCCGCGGCTTGCCTTGTTCCGCTCTGCCTGGAGCGTCTCCTTGCGCGCCTTGAGCTCGCGCACGACTTTGTCCAGCTCGAGGATGCGCTCGAGCGGCGCGTCGAAGTCGCGCGCCGCGAGCATCTCGCGCACCTTTCCGGGATCGTCCCGGATCCGCTGGATGGGCGTCATGAGGTGCGTGCCATTATCCGTGCTCTCCTATGTATGACGTCGTCCTCGTCGCCTTCGAGGGGCCTGACCGTTACTCGTTCGTCGGCGGCCTCGCGACGAGGATGATCGACCTCGCCGACGCGCTCGTGGACCGCGGGTATCGCGTGCGCCATATCTTCGTAGGCGACCCGAAGCTCCCCGCGTACGAGGAGCGCGCGGACGGTCACCTCATCTACGAGCGCTGGTGCCAGTGGATCAGCGCCTACCACCCCAAGGACGTCTACGACGGCGAGGACGGCAAGTGGCGCAATTTCTCGGTCACGGTCCCGCCACACCTTGCCGACGTCGTACGGGCATCGGCTGACGTCGGCAGACGCACGGTCCTGCTCTTCGAGGACTGGCAGACCGCGAACGCGGCCATCGCGACCTCGGCGATCCTCGGCGCGCGAGGTCCGCGGGCTGCGGCGGTCTTTTGGAACGCGAACAATACCTACGGATTCGGTGCGATCGACTTCACGCTGCTTCGGCGTGCCGCATCGATCACGACGGTCTCTCGTTTCATGCGCGCCGAGATGTCCGCTCTGGACATCGACGCCGCGATTTTGCCCAATGGCATCGCCGAGCGCTGGCTCAAGCCACTTCCTCCCGCCGACACGCGGACTCTGACGCTCGCGTTCGCGGACCGACCGACGTTCGTGAAGGTGGCGCGCTTCGATCCAGACAAGCGCTGGTTGTGGGCGATCGACGCGGTCGCGGCGATGCGCGACGCGGGCGCGCGGCCCCGCCTCCTCATGCGCGGCAGCCGGGCGGGCTACGCCGACACCGTCGGCGCGCGCATCCGTGCGCAGCAGCTCGCCGTGGAACGCATCGCGCTCGGCGCCGAATCGACGACGAAGGATCTGGCTGACGCGATCGCCGGGAGCTCCGCGGAGATCTGCTTCCTCGACTACTTCGTCCCGGAGCGCAGCCTGCGCGCCATGTATCAGGCAGCCGACGGCGTGCTCGCGAACTCGCAGAAGGAGCCGTTCGGCCTTGTCGGACTCGAGGTAATGGCCTCGGGTGGCGTCGCCTACGTGGGCCGGACCGGCGAGGACTATGCCGTGCCTTTCGGCAACGCCGTCGTCATGCAGAGCGAGGATCCGCGAGAGCTGCTCGCCACATACCGCTCGCTCGAGGCGCGGCCGGAGATCGGCCGGGCGATCCGCGAAGACGGACGCGCGACGGCGAAGCGCTTCGTCTGGCCGCGGGTGCTCGACGGCTACGAGGCGGCGTGGGAGACGGCGTTCGCGCTCGCGGAATGATCGTCGACATCGAAGTTCGCGATGCGGGCGCGAAAGGCCTGGGCGTATTCGCGTTGCGTTCGTTCCGCCGAGGTGAATTCATCTTCCGCCGGCGCCACGGGCGCATCGTGCCGAATGCCTCGATCGCATCGCTCTCCGCGGACGAACGCGAGCATCTCTGCGAGATCGATTTCGGGCGGAGCGCGGTGCTACTCGGGCCGGGCCGCTATCTCAACCATGCCTGCGATCCAAACGCCATGCGAAGCGGCGTGAAGGTCTTCGCCTGGCGATCGATCCGGAAAGGCCAAGAGATCACCATCGACTACCGGCTCAACGCCTTCGATGGGGCGCGAGCGGAGTGCCTTTGCGGAAGCCGGGGCTGCACGGGCGAGCTCGTTTCGAGCTTCTTCGCCCTGGAGCCTGAGCGTCAGCGGCTGTATCTGCCCTACGCGCCGCCATTCATCAAGAGCGAATATCGACGCCGGACCGCTATCGCCGCTCGAGCACCTCGAAACGGACCGCGCGCTCGACGAAAAGCGGGCCGCCGCGCCGCGAGCGCGGCACGCGCCAGCGAACGCGACGCGAAAAGCGCAGATGGTCGTCCAGATAGTCCTGCAGCTCGCGCCGGTCCTCGAAGGGGATCGCATGCCAGAGCCGACCGCGCCGGCGTGACCGGAAGAGGCCCCGGCCCAGCACGTCCGCGACCGCGCGGTCGGACATCCGGTCGTCCGTGACCGTGGGACGCTGGCTTCCGATCGTCCCGATGATCGCACCGCGCGCCGATCCCTTCCGCACGCGCGCGGTCACGCGCGAGTCAGGCCGCGCGTCGACGAGCACCCCTCGATCGACGAGAACTCTGCGCGCTTCCTCGAGGGCATCGACCATGCCCTTGTGGACCACTCATCAGAGCGTCCACGAAAAGATCACCACCTCGAACGACCGATCCTCGATGCGCAGACGCTGCGCGGCGCCTTCGCGGAACGTGACGTTGCGGAGCCTCAGACGCTTCGCCTCGGCGCGGCCGCGCGCGAGCGCGGAACGGTCGGGGTCGACCGCGAGGACCGTCGCCGCTTGCGCAGCCGCGCCGAGCGCAAGCCGGCCCTCGCCGGCACCGATATCGGCGACGCGCTTGCCGCGAAGGTCGACGCCGTACGCGGCGAGCTCGATCGTGCCCGGCGGCCGCAGATACCCGAGGCCGCCCGGAACGATCCGCCCCGCGCTAGCCATACCGGTCGCCACCGCCGGGAAGCATCGCGCCTGACCGCTGCGGAGCGGGGGCGATTCGCGCGGGATCCATGAGCGGCGAGCGTATGTCGTCGGGCGGCTCCGCGCCGGCGTACCACCAGACAACTTCGAGATTCGCCCGGAAGAGCTCGTCGAAGACCGCGTCCTCCGGCGACGAATTGCGGCTCGAGTACCACCAGAACCAGTCGCTCCCTTCCGCGACCATGAGCGGCTGCCGGACGCTCTTGGGCATGAGACGCAGCGCGCCCCACTGCTCCTGAGCGAAGCGACGCGTCCGCTCGAGAGCCCCCCAGGCCCGTGCGTGCGCGGGCTCGCCGCTCCAGACCCGCAGGCTCGCCTCGATCCACGATCCGGTATGGAGCCGCGGCAGCTCGACCGTCGCGGGTGTCCGCTCGAGGAACTCCGAGACGCGGACCGTCTCGAATCGTTCGTCCGCCTGCAGCCTTCCGTACAGCGTGCGCAGAAAGTCATTGCCATTGTTGGGGTACTGCTCCCACGCGTTCTCGCCGTCGAGGATGATCGAGGCGAGGTAAGGCCCGCCCTCGTTCGGAAGGCGCTCCCGCGCGCGTTCGAGCTTGGCGATCATGTCGCCGACGGCATCCTCCGGCTTCATGTCGCCGTAGACGAAGCCGATGCGATCGCTTAGCTCGCGGTCGCGGAAGATCGCGGTGGCGCCATTCGCGAGCCGGTAAGGCCGATAGAGCAGACCCGGCTCGAGCAGCGCTCCGACTTCGTCGCGCTTCAGCTCGACGTCGACCGACCGCGCGAGCACGCCCTCGTCCGAGGCGAACCACGCAAGACCTGCTTTGGTGATCGCGTCCGCCGTCTCCGGAGAGACCGCCCCCTCCGACGGCCACACGCCTTTGGGCTTCACACCGAAGGCCCGTTCGTGCGACGCGACGGCTTCTTCGAGCTGGAACGCAGCGTCGTCCGGATAGCGGAACGGCTGCTCGGGAAGCTGCGCGGATGGATCGGCGCGCAGGGCCGAGCGGTCGTCAATGAGGAGCGGGAGGATCGGGTGGTAGTAGGGCGTGGTGAGGATCTCGACCTGTCCGTCGCGCTCGAGGCGGTGATAGAGGTGCGGCACACCTGAGGCCATGAACCGCTGCCGGCCGATCACGTAGCGCACGTCCTCGCGAGTGAACCGCCGACCCTTCTCGGCGAGCTCGACCAGGCGCTGGTCCGAACGGATGTCGTCGGGATCGATCCAGGCCAGGTTGAACCAGAGCGCGAGGTCGATGAAGTAATCGTCCGACAGGAGCTCGTGGCGGTCGCCGGTTGCCATCGCGAGCTGAAGGAGCCGCCGGTACTCGGCGTACCGGTGGATCACATTGCCGTGATGGATCGAGAAGAAGCGGCGGAGCATGTGCTCACGCTCCTCGCCATTGAGCGTGCCCTCGACGGTGAGCATCGTGAGGCGAGTGTCCTCATCGTCGGCGCCGCGGGCGTAGTCCTCGAGCTGGTCGCGCAGGCTTGGCACCATCGTGAAGCTGACCTTCACCCTGGGGAACTCCTGAAGCAGACGCGCCATGTGCAGGTAATCCTTCGATGCGTGGAGCCGTACCCAGGGAAGGACGAACTCGCTCGTTTGCGGATGCTTGTAGTAGGGCTGGTGCATGTGCCAGATGATCGTGACGGGCAGCTTCCCGTTCATGGGATGGCCACCGCGTCGAGCCGGCGACGCACGAACTCCGGCTCGAGCGATGTCAACAGCATCCCGGCCCGCGGCCCGATCGGCTTGCCGATGAACGCGAGATAGATCGCGGCGAACGCGTCCCTTCTCGGCTTGCCTTCTTCGTTCACGAGACCCGCTTTCTTCGCGTACTCGTATAGCTGGTTCTGCATCTCCTCGGGGTCGCGGACCTTGCCGACCAGCTCTTTGATCTCGACGAGATACCGGCGCTGGTCCTTGGTGAATTCGATCTGGGGCACGGTCTGGCTGACCGAGAATTTCGCCTCTTCCGGTGCCCAACGGTCGAGCCACTGCCTCGCGAGCTCGATGCGAACGTGGAGATCGCGGAGCTCCCGATCGTCGAGCGCGGCAGCCTTTTCGCGGCCCGCCTCCTTTTCAGGCGTGATGCTCGGGATCTGCAGCCAGTTCGCGACCGTCCCAAAACGCGCGCGATACGCGGGTGGTGGCGATGGATCCGGCGATACCTGCGAGAGCCGCCACGTCTTCGCGAAGTCGGTCATGTGATCGCGAAGGTAGTCGTCGGCGCAGCGGTCGTATTCGTCCATGAGGCGCGGCAGCGTCATCCCTGCCGGATCGAACTCGATGTGCCGCTTCGGATGCGTCCGCAGCATCAGGAACCGGGTGAGCTCGGGTGGGTAGATCGCGACCAGATCGGTGGCCTTCGCGCCGATGTCCTTGGACGTCGCCATCTTCTTGCCGCCGAACAGGAAAAACTCGTGAGCCAGCCCGAGCGGCGGCTCTCTGCGGAAGACCTCGCGGTAGATCTCATTCGAGCGGTCGCGCGAGCCGCCCGCGGTCAAAAGATCCTTGCCGCCCTCCTCGTACGTGACGCCGAAATGGTCCCACTGCGCGCACCACTGCTCGTTCCAGAGGAGCTTGGAGTTTCCTTTGAACGGCGAGATCCGGCCGCCGTGCCCGCAGCCTTGCGCCCACTCGACGTAGTCCAGCCGACAGACATAGGCGACTGTATTTCCGTCGTAATCGGTAGCCAGCGTCGTCCCGATGCGTCCGCAGTTCTCGCAGATGACCGAGATGGGGAGCCAGCCCGCCTCGTGATCGACGTTCGCGATCCGCTTGTGGATCGCGCGGATCGCTTCGGCGTTCCGGAGGACAAGATCGATCTGCTTGTCGAGCGCGCCCGAGCGATACAGATCACGCATCCGGTAGAACTCGGGTGTGATCCCGAGCCCGGCGAAGAGCGCGATGAAGCGGGCGGCGTGGTACTCGGCGAAATCCGGCGCCACGCTCGGATCGGGCGATGGAATCGTGCAGAGCGGCTTGCCCATGTGCTCGGCCATCCCGGCCTTCTCGCGCATCGATTGCGAATCCATCGGGTCGTAGTCGTCGATCGTGTAGACGAAACGGACGTCGAGGCCGTGCGCGCGGAACGTGCGGGTCAGGGCGTCGCTGATCACCGGTCCGCGCAGCGCCGAGATCGGGACCGCGCCCGATGGGGTCTTCGAGTCGCGCACGACGTGCGGCCTTGCGGGATCGAGGAGACGTGCCTCCTCGTCGGCCCAGAAGGCCGCGACGTGACCTGAGGTCAACTGACGGCGAGGATCTTCATCTCCACCGCGCCGGCCGGAACGACCAGCCGGACCGTCTCCCCTGCGCGGTGCCCCATGAGCGCGCGGCCGACCGGTGACTCGTTGGAGATGCGTCCATCCGATGGACTCGCCTCCGCCGAACCGACGATGACGTACTGCTCTTTCTGTCCATCCGCTTCCACCATCACGTGGCTTCCGATCTCGACCTGGTCGTGGTGGGTTCTCTCATCGATCACCACGGCCTTCTTGACCATCTGCTCGAGCGTCATGATGCGGCCTTCCAGGAAGGCCTGATCGTTCTTGGCCTGCTCGAGCTCGGAGTTCTCGGTGAAATCGCCGAACTCCATGGCGGCATGGATGCGCTCTGCGACCCGCTGGCGCTCCTTCGTCTTGAGCGTCTCGAGCTCGCTCTGGATCTTCTTGAGCCCTTCCGCGGAGACGTAGACAGGCTTCTCCAGGTTGTTCAACGGAGCCTCCGCTCTCGCGCGGCCTCTGGCCGCACGCGCCCTAGAACTAGAAAGCGCTGAAGGCCCGAGGGCCCTCAGCACTTTGCCGGGCGTACTGTTCTGTGCGGGACATTGTACGACACCGAGGCCTTCCGGAGCGCAATTCGGAGGCGGCTCTTCGCCTGGTACCGGCGCTCCGCGCGCGACCTTCCCTGGCGCCGGACCCGTGACCCGTACGCGGTCCTCGTGTCAGAAGTCATGCTCCAGCAAACGCAGGTCAGCCGGGTCATCGAGGCGTATGCGCGGTTCCTAAGACGCTTCCCGACGCTGCGCGCGCTCGCGCGCGCCTCGCTCGGCGACGTGCTCCGTGCGTGGTCGGGACTCGGCTACAACCGTCGGGCTCGCGATCTTCACGCGATCGCGGGGCTCCATCCGCAAAGCCTTCCCGAGGCGATCGAGGACTTGGACGCCCTTCCCGGAGTGGGTGCGTATACGGCGGGCGCCGTCGCGTGCTTCGCTCACGGGGTGGCCGTCGCGTTCGCCGACACGAACGTCCGGCGAGTGCTCGGACGCGCCATCTTGGGTCGGGCGGCCACCGAACGCGAGGCGGTGGCGATCGACATGCGGCTCATGCCGCGAAGGCGAGCCGCCCAGTGGCATCACGCGCTGATGGACGTCGGCGCGATCTTCTGTCGCTCGCGCGAGCCGCGGTGCGCGGCGTGTCCCCTGCGGCCGGTCTGTCGCTACCGCGGGGCCGCGGAGCCGCATCCGCCGCGGCAATCGTCATTTGCCGCAAGCGATCGACGTATCCGCGGCGCGATCGTCCGTGCGCTGACGATCACACCGCACACGGTCGCGGAGCTGCGTCGCCTTATCGGCGACCCTCGCGTCCCCCACCTCGTCGCCGCGCTTGCGGATGAGCGCATCGTCGAGACCTTCGGCCATCGCGTGCGCCTTCCGGAGTAAGGCGAAAGGACGAACCTAGGCCGGTTCGAGCCGCAGCGTCGTGTCGAGGACCGAGCGGCGCAGCATCGAGTCGAGCGAGCCGCTCTTCGGGTACTTCTTCCGGTAGCCGTCCGAAGTGCGCCGCAACGCATCGGCGTCGACGGCGCGCTCCGCTCGCACGGGTACGCGCTTGCCATCGGCCAGGATCGCGCCGGGGCGGGCAAGGAGCTCGCGGTACCAGCGCGACGTCTTGCCGCGGTAGGTCCGGACGAAGACGTCGTCACCGTCGACGACGATCCAGATCGGCACGCCGTGCGTCACCCCTTTCGCCGAGCGGGTCTCGATGTCGACTTCGCGGGCGCGGTCCAAGAGTGCAAGCGTCGCGCGCGGAAAGCTCAAGCGGCGCCGGGAAGCGGCGGTCCCGCGATCGCGACCGCCGAGCGCTCGGGCGGCAGGAACGAGCGCGCGGTCTCGACGACCTGGTCGCGCGTCACCGCGCGCAGCTCGCTCGGGTAGCGCTCGAGGTGGTCGGGCCCGAGGTCGAAGATCTCGCCTTCGAGGACGAGCGAGGCGACGCCACCGGGGCTTTCGCGCGCCACGTCGAGCTCCCCGACGAGCTTGTCCTGCGCGAGCTCGAGGTCCTCGGGCGCGACCTTGCCGTCGAGGATCTTGCGCAGCTCGTCGAGAGCGACGCTGATCGCGCGCTCGACGTTCGTCGGGTTGACGCCCATCCGGACGGTCCACGGCGATTGGCCGCGCGAGCTTCCGATGGTGCTGAACACGTAGTAGGCGAGACCGAGCTCGTCGCGGACGACGTGACCCGCGCGGCTCGCGAAGGTGTCCGCTGCGAAGACCATGTTGGTCACCCGCGCCGCGACGAAACGCGGATCGTTCCGTGGAAGACCGGGCCAGCCGATGATGATGTCGCTCTGGGTCTTGTCGGGGACGACCTCGAGACGCCTGACCGCTCCGGCGAGCGCGACCTCGCGCACCGCGCGCCCATCGCTTGCCGCGCCGTCCCATCCGGAGAATGCGCGGCCGGCGGCATCGACCGCAGCGGCCGACTCGACGCCGCCAGCGATGACGAGGACGGCCCCTTTCGGTCGTATCGCCTCGTGGTGTTGGGAGCGCAGGTCCTCGGCGGTCACGGCGCGTACGACTTCCGGATCGCCGATCGCGCGAGCGCGGAACGGGTGCCCGACCGGGTAGACGAGCTCGCGCCACACCCGCTCTGCGACCGCGCGAGTGTTGCGCGCGTCTTCCTCGATCTGCGCCAGCGTCTGCTGGCGGACGAGCTCAACCTCGTCGACGACGAAGGCAGGGCCGATGACCGCCTCGGACATGATCGCCAGCAGCGTCGGCAAATCGGCGCCGAGCGACTGCGCGCTGAAGGTCGCAGCGTGCGAGCCGACGTCGAGTCGCGCCGCCGCGCCGATCCCGTCGAGCGCGTCGGCCCAGCTCCTGGAGTCGTGCTTGGTCGTGCCGCGCAGCATCGCCTGCGCCGTCAGACGAGCGATGCCCGGACGCCCGCGTGGCTCGAACCATTGCCCGGCTTCGATCGCGAGAAGTACGGCTACCGAGCGCAGGCCGGCGATCGGCGCGACCACGACACGCAGGCCGCTCGGGAGACGCTTGCGGACGATGTCCATCAGGCAGGCTCTTCGGGGATGAACCAGCCCACGACGCGGCTCCGCTCCTTGAAGATCGACTCCGCGGCAGCGCGGATGTCCTCAGCAGCGACGGCTGCGAGCCGGTCGTACCACTCGGCAAGCGAGGTCGCCGCGCCAGTCGCGAGCACCTCACCCAAGCGGTATGCCCGCCAGGTGATGGTGTCAGTCATGAAAGCGCTGGCCGAGAGCAGCTGACGGCGGACGCGCGCGAACTCGTCGGCCTCGAGCGGCTGGTCAGCGATACGAGCGAGCTCGTCGAGGATCACGCGCTCGACCTGCTGGTGCGTGGACCCCGAGCCCAGCGTCGCTTCGACCACGAAGAGGTACGGATCCTTGCGAAGCGTGTAGGTCGCGTCGACGTCGGTCGCGAGTCCGGAGTCGATGAGCGCGCGGTAGAGGCGCGACGACCGTCCCGATGCGCTCTCACCGCCGCCGGCGGTCGCGCCCGCGAGCGCGACGCTGAGTGCCGAAAGCGCGGGCGCGCGGGGATCGGTCGCGCGCGGGGAGTGGAACGCGATCTGGATGATCGGCAGGGCACCGCCCGCGCGGCGCACGATGACACGCTTCTCCCCGTACTGCGGCGGTTCGGGCGCCTTCGCCGGCTCGACCGGCACCTCCGCGTCGAGTCTCGCGAATGCCTTCGCGGCTTGATCGAGCAGCTCGTTCGCCGCGGCGTCGCCCGCGACGACGACGTACGCGTTGTTCGGCGCGTAGTGCTTGCGGTAGTGGGTGTACAGCCCGTCGCGCGTCATGAGCCTGATCTCTTCTTTGCTGCCGATCACCCCCTGACCGTACGGGTGCCGCGAGAACGCGACCGCCTGCAGCTGCTCGCCGAGCAGGAACGACGGATCGTTCTCGAGACCCTCGCGCTCGCTGACGATCACCGTCCGCTCGGCTTCGGTCTCCTCGACCGAGATGAGCGCGTTTCGCATGCGGTCCGCCTCGAGCTCGAGCGCGACCGGGAACCGCTCGCGCGGCACCGTCTCGAAGTAGCAAGTGACGTCCTCGCTCGTGAAGGCGTTCCACATCGCCCCGTACCGCGCGAGGAGCCGGTCGAGGTCGCCCTTCGGGTGTCCGGGCGTGCCCTTGAACAGCATGTGCTCGAGGAAGTGGGACATGCCCGTCGTGCCCGGGACCTCATTGCGCCCGCCGACGTGGTACCACACCCAGAGCGATACGACAGGTGCGTGCCGTGCCTCGAGGGCGTACATGACGAGCCCGTTATCGAGGCGACGCGTAGCCGGGGCTTCAGTCAGCGTTGGGATGCGAAAAAGTCTAGCCGCGAGGACGGACGAGCCTCACGGCGCCCCGAATTTCGCCGCGAAAACGGCCTTGGCGGCGATGGCGGAATCGACGGATCCGAAGACCCCGGGCCGCTCGGTGTACTCGTCCAGCACCGCGGCGATCGCCATCGATGGCTGCTCAAACGATGCGAAGCCGATGAACCACGCGTCCACTTTGCCGGCGGCGGCGGTCTCGGCTGTGCCGCTCTTCCCCGCGGTCGTGACCGAGTAGCTGCGGAACACCGATGACACCGTTCCGTCAAGATCCGTGGTCACTGCGTGCATGCCGTCACGGATGAGCGAAAGGTCGGTCGGAATGCTCTGCACCGCGCCGGCCTGTGTCTTCGGGAACGTCTTCACCGTCTTCCCGTCACGATCACGAAGCTCGACGACCAGACGAGGCTTCCACACCCGGGTTCCACACCTGATCCGACGCGTTTGCGAAGTGCTGCTTCTTCCAGTCGGGACTCGGCACGAGGCCCTCGGCCTCGAAGACATAATCGATGTCCGTCGCCTTCCCGAGGCCGAAGCTCTTGGCTTCGTTGGGCAGGATGTTCGGATCTTTGTCGTTGAGACGCTTGCCGATTTCGTAGAAGAACGTGTTACAGCTCCGTGCGAGAGCGGTGCGCAGGTCGATGGGACCGAGCGCAGTGGTCTCGTGATTGAGCTGCGCCCACTGCGCTCCGTACCCGGTCCATACCGCCGGACAGTCGATCCTGTCGCCCCACTTGTAGACGTTGTTGCGCAGCGCCGCGGCGCTCGTCACAGGCTTGAACGACGAGCCCGTTGGGTACTGCCCGAACGTGGCGCGGTTGAAGAACGGGCGGTTCGGGTCGGCGGAGTAGCGGGAGATCGCGGCGGCGTCCCCTGACACGAACGCGTTCAGATCGAACGAGGGGCGGCTGGCGATCGCAAGGATCTCGCCGCTCCACGGATCCTCCGCGACGATGGCGCCCTTCTTGTCGCCGAGCGTGTTCTCGGCCGTGCGCTGGAGCTTAGGGTCGAGCGAGAGCACAACGTCGCGGCCAGGCACCGGGGCGGTCTCCGCGAGCGTCTCGACCGGCCGCTCGTCCGCCTCCACGATGCCAAGGCGGAACCCGTAGCTCCCGCCGAGCTCGTCGTCGAGCGTGGCCTCGAGACCCGTGTCCTTCTTGCCGATAAGGTCGCCGGCCTCGACCCCGCGCGCGGTCTTCGCCTTCGCCTCATCGTCGTCGGCCTGGCTGAGGTACCCCAGCGTCTGCGACGCGAGACCGGTCGGATAGCTGCGCACGCGTGTGGCCTGGACCTGCACGCCCTCGATGACCGAAAGCTTCGCGCGAAGCGTATCGAGCTGAGCAGCTGGAACGACCTTGATCGGAACGAAGAGATCGGGCTGGACCCACGACTGGGTGTACTTGGCCTTGATGTCCTCGGGCTTCATGCCGAGCGCGGATGAGAGCGACGCCAGAAGCCCGGCCTCGGACCGGATCTGCCCCGTGACGACGCCGACGACGCCGGCCTCGACGAAGGTCGCGAGCTCGGTGCCGTCGCGCGCGAGGATCCGCCCGCGAGAGGTGTCGACTCGGGTCATCCGGACGAGCCGCCCTGCGCTGAGGTGAGGAAGGATCGCTTCGGGCGTCCACGCGATGCGCCAGACAGCCTTGTCCGCCTCGCCAACAAGCACCATCGGCAGCGGGGTCTCGCGCCTGAAGTCGCCGACGCGCTCGGTACGGAATGTTACGGAGAGCGGAACCGTCGCCTTCCGCGGATCCGGCGAGCCGCTCGCGAGCGAAGGGTGCGTCGCCGTCCCGGCCTTCGCCTCGAGGGAGCGAAGCGTCATCTCGTCCGCAATGCGTGGCAAACGGTCGACGAAACCCGCTGCCGTGACCTGCGCCTTCGCGTCGTCGCTCACGAGCGACCACATCGTCTGGTAGTCGCGCTTCTCCCATGCGGCGGCGTATTGCCGCGCGACCGGCTCGGGCGAGGGCGGGCCTGGTGTACAGGCGCTGCTGACGGCCGCAAGAATCACGAAGAGCGCGAGAGCGACACTGAGAGCTCGGGGGCTGGGGGGCAACGCCCCCCAACCGCTAATACCCAGCGGCCTGGCCCTCGCGGCGCGGATCGGCGCCCCCGGCGAACGCGCCGTTCGGTTCGATCGCGATCGCCTGCGCGCCACCGGTCACCGCTGCCCAGTCGTCGAGAACGGCGATCTCATGCCCCTTCGTCGCGAGCGCGCGACGCACCGCCTCAGGGTACCGGCGCTCCACCTTCAGGGTTCGGCCCGATTCGTGGAACCACCGCGGCTCCTCGATCGCGCGCTGCACGTCCATACCGAAGTCGATCAGCGCGACGGCGAGCTGGAAGTTGGTCTGCACCTGCGCGTGGCGGCCCGGCGTACCAAACACGAAACGTGGCGCGGATCCATCGAGCACGATGACCGTGTTCAACGTGTGCACAGGACGCTTGCCGCCGACGAGCGCGTTCGGGGAGCGAGCATCGAGCGCGAAGCCGGTCAGCCGGTTGTTCAACAGCAGACCCGTTCCCGGGACGATCACCGCCGCGCCGAACGCGCTGAAGACGCTCTCGATCAGCGAGACCGCATTCCCATCACGATCGACCACGGCAAGGTACGTGGTGTCGGCGGGCGTCATGAGCGAACCAGCCTCGGTTCGTTCCGTCGCCTTCCCGGCGAGGGCGCGCCGGCGGCTCGCAACGAATTCACCGGCGAGGAGCCGGCGCGGATCAAATTCGACGTGTCGGGGATCTCCCGCAAAAGCATCGCGATCCGCGAAAGCAAGCTTCTTCGTTTCCACCATCTGGTGAACGAGATCCGCGCTTCCCCACTCCATCGCGCGAAGATCGAGGCCCTCCGCGATCGCCAGCTCCTCGAGAAGGATGTGACCCTGCGAGACGGGCGGTTGGCCGATCACGCGCAGTCCTCGGTACTCGATCGCGATCGCCTCGGGGTGATCCGTGCGATGGGCCGAGAGATCGCCTCGGTCGATGGCGCCACCGATCGCGGCGATGCCTTCGACGAAGCGCGCGCCGAGATCGCCACGGTAGAACACGTCGGCTCCGTCCCGTGCGATCGCGCGCAACGACGCGGCGAGGTCCGGTTGCTGGAGCATCTCGCCGGCCTGTGGCCAGCGGCCGCGCGGGCCGAAGATCCGCGTAGCTTCAGGATCGAGGGCGAGGCGCTCGCCCTCCTCCGCCATGCCTTCCGCGAGCACATCGCTCACCGGGAAGCCACCCTCGGCGTACGCGATCGCCGGGGCAAGGTCGCGGTCGAGCCCGAGGCGACCATGCTCGTTTGCGAGATCGACCAGCGCGGCGATCGCACCGGGAACTGTCGCGAGGGCGCCGCCCTGCGTTGGGAAGCCCGCCCGGAACAGCTCGCGATCGATCGAGCGCGGGGCGGCACCGGAACCGTTGTAGGCGCTGACCTCCCGGGACCGTGCGTCATACACGAGCGCAAAGACGTCCCCGCCGAACGAGGTGCGGTGCGGCATCACCACTCCGCAGACCGCAGCCGCCGTCACTGCCGCATCGACCGCGTTGCCCCCCTCGCGCAGTGCGGCGAGACCCGCTGATGTGGCGAGGTGATGCCCGCTCGCGACGATGCCATTCGCTGCGCGAACCGTGGGCCGGGTGGTCAAGCCACCTGGATGTTAGAGGGCGACGGCGAGCACGACGCGTGACGCGACCGCGGCGAGCGCGGCGATACCGAGACCGAGCGCGAGCGATGCGCGCGGCCGCGGCACGAGCGGCATCAGCGCGATGGCCAGCAGAACGAATCCGAGATGCGGGCTGTCGCGCGTCAAGAGTCCGCCCATCAGCACCCAACCGATGGCGACCCACGCGATCTCGGGGGCTTTGTCGAGGAAGGTGATCAGGGCGCAGAGCGCGGCGGCGGCGACCGCGCCCCAGAGCACGTACTCATTGAAGCTCACATCAAGCCGCCCGGCCGTTTCGGTGCTCGCCAGATAGCCCATCGCGACCGCATCGAAACCCGCGGCCAACGTGCGCGCAAGCTTGTTCACGTCCTGACGAGTCGGATGACCGGGATCACGCGATCGGTCTGCTCCGTGTACTTCCCGTAGCCAGGCGCGAGCTCGACGATCTTCTGACGCACCAGGTTGATGACCCATGCGGGATGCGCCGCGGCACCGCCGTTCGAGCCCACCACGATCCACGAGCCCGGGCGGTCGTCGGTGAACCAGCCGAGGGTCGTCCGTCGCGGCAACCCGGTCTTCGCTCCGCGGGTCTGAGGGCACGGGCGATGGGTGGGAACTCCGCTCCACGTTGGCCCTTCGGACCGACGGTGACGCTCATCGTTCTGGCTCCCTGCCAAGAAAGAGTCGTGTGTATCCGACAGGCTCGTTCGGTGTGAGCGGCAGCGGAGCAGTCCCATCGAGATGAAGCAGCATCGCGTGCTCGTCGCAGGCAAAACGCTTCGGGCAGACCGGGCACTCGGCAGCGCTCTTCTCCGGCAGGCGGCCGAGGCTCGTTAGGACGAATCCGCACCGCTCGAAGAACTCAGGCACGAGGGTGAGCGCGAAGATGCGCCGCAGACCCAGGCGGCGCGCCTCGGCAACGCATGCGAGCACGAGCGCCTTCCCAATGCCTTGACCGGATGCCTCGGGAGTCACAGCGAGCGAGCGGACCTCCGCGAGATCAGGGGTCAGCACGGCGAGGGCGCAGCAGCCGAGAAAGCCGGTCGCGTCCTGTGCGACGACGAAGTCGCGCAGATGCTCGAGGAGGAAGTCGCGCGATCGTACGAGCATGCGGTCATCGGCCGCGTAACGCGCGATGAGCGCGCGCATGTCCTCGACGTCCTCGACGCGCGCGGGACGGATCGCGGCGCTCAACGAAGCGCCGCCTCGGCCTCGGCGAGGGCTTCTCGGACCCGAACCGGAGCGGTGCCGCCTGGCGAGGTGCGCGCAGCGAGGGACCGCTCGGGCTTGATCTCATCCAGCGCGCTCCCCTCGAACCTCTTGTCATGGCGCCGCAGGTCCTCCAGGGTCAGCCCGTCGAAATCTCTGCCAGCGGCAAGCCGCTCCTGGACGATCCGGCCGACGATCTCATGCGCCTCGCGGAAGGGCACGCCACGTTTCGCGAGGTGGTCGGCGAGGTCGGTGGCTCCGAGCATGCCCCGATCGGTTGCGCGTCGCATCGCCGCGCGATCGAAGCGCACTCCACCAAGCGTGGCGGCGAGAACGACGAGCGCCGGCGCGACCTCAGTGGCGTCATATAAGGGCGCGCGCTGCTCTTGAAGGTCGGAGTCGTACGCGAGCGGCAGACCTTTGAGCGTCGCGAGGACGGCGGTGAGATCGCCGATCAGGCGACCGGCGCGTCCGCGCACGAGCTCAGCGACGTCGGCATTCTTCTTCTGCGGCATGATGCTCGAGCCCGTCGCGTGCTCGTCGGCGAGCTCCGCGAAAGCGAACTCCGCGCTCGTCCAAAGGACGATCTCTTCGGCGAGCCTCGACGCGTGGACCGCCGCGAGCGCCGCGACATAGACGAAATCCACCACGAAGTCCCGATCTGCGACCGCGTCGACGCTATTGCGAAACACGCGCTCGAGTCCCAGATCCCGCGCCGTCGAGACTGGATCGGTCGCGTAGGGCACGCCCGCGAGCGCTCCCGCGCCGAGTGGGGACGTCGCTGCGCGCTCGCGCGCCTCCGCGATGCGGGCGCGATCGCGACGGAGCGCCTCCACGTGCGCGAGAAGGTGGTGCGCGAGCGAGACCGGCTGCGCTCTTTGAAGGTGCGTGTACCCGGGCATGATCGTCTCGGTCTCGTCGCGCGCTCGGTCGATGAGCGCGCGCGCCAATTCGAGAATGGCGGCGTCGAGCTCGTTGAGCCGATCGATCGTGAACAGCCTCAGGTCGAGAGCGATCTGATCGTTGCGGCTGCGCGCGGTGTGGAGCTTGCCGGCGACGTCACCAACGAGCTCGGCTAACCGCAACTCGATGGCGGTGTGAATGTCTTCGACTTCAGCAGACCACGGGAATCGTCCCTCTTCTATCTCGCGTGCGATCCGCTCTAGCCCTCCGACGATCTTCGCCCGCTCGGCTTCGCTCAGGATCTTCTGTCGGCCGAGCATCCGTGCGTGCGCGATGCTCCCCCGGACATCGCTCGCGGCGATCCGCTTGTCCTGCTGGAGCGAGCTGGTGAATCGGAGGACGCGCGGGTCAATTGGAGTCCCAAAACGGCCCGACCAGAGCGGCTTTTTCTCTTCGCTCATTTCCGCGCCCGTTGCGGCTTCGCTCTGTCTGTTTGAGCCGTAAGCGCCTTGCGAGGGATCTCGAGGGCGGCCTCGCTTCCCTCGCCCCAGAGCGCCTGCGTTCGAGCTTGCGTCCGGACCGGCAGTCCAAAGACCGTGATGAAGCCTTCGGATGCCCGGTGGTCGAACGCGTCGCCCTTGCCGTACGTCGCGAGCGCGGTCTGATAAAGGGAGTGCGCCGAGCGCCTGCCGACCACCGTCGACGTGCCACGGTCGAGCCGGAGCCGCACCTCGCCGGTCACGAAACGCTGTGTGCTTCGCACATACGCGGCGAGGTCCTGGTGATGGGCCGAGAACCAGAGCCCGTTGTAGACGAGCTCCGCGTATTCCTGCGCAACGCGCGCCTTGAATCGCAGCGCGTCTTTCGTCAGCACCAGCGCCTCGAGCGCGCGTTGCGCTTGATGGAGCAGCACCGCGGCCGGCGCCTCGTAGATCTCCCGCGATTTGATGCCGACGAGGCGGTCCTCGACCATGTCGATCCGCCCCACACCGTATTTTCCACCGACGACGTTCAGGGTCTTGATCAGGTCGACGCCGCTCTGCTCTTCGCCGTCGAGGCCGACGGGCACGCCTTCGACGAACGAGATCTCGAGCTCGTACGGGGGCGCCGGGACCTCCTCCGGGTCGGCCGTCCACTGGTAGACGTCGCGTGGCGGACGACCCCACGGATCCTCGAGCACACCTGCTTCGATCGAGCGGCCCCAGAGGTTTTCGTCGACGCTGTATGGGCTCTTCTTCGTGGCCTCGACCGCAATGCCGTGCTTGCGCGCGTAGTCGATCTCCTCCTCGCGGGTCATGTTCATCCCGCCGCGCATGGGCGCGATCACCGTGAGATCGGGCGCGAGCGCGCCGACGGCGAGGTCGAAGCGGACCTGGTCGTTGCCCTTGCCAGTGCAGCCGTGCGCGACAAAACGCGCGTTCTCGGAACGGGCGGCGTCGACGAGCAGCTTCGCGAGCAGCGGTCGTCCGAGCGCCGTCGCGAGCGGATAGCGCTCCTCGTACAGCGCACCCGCCTGCAGCGCCGGCCACACGAAGTAGCGCACGAAGATGTCGCGGGCGTCCTGGACGATCGCCTTACGGGCCCCGCTCGCGATCGCCTTGCGCTGGACCGCCCCGAGATCGCCGGTCGCGCCAAGATCGCCGGTGCACGTCACGACTTCGAACCCGAGCGTCTCGCGCAGCCAGGCGACCGCGACCGAGGTGTCGAGGCCGCCGGAATAGGCGAGCACGCACGTCTCGCCTTCGTACCGCTTCACTTGCCCTCCTTGCGCGCGATCCCGAATGGGATCAGCTGACCCAGCAGCGATCGCGCGTGCCGTTCCGTCGACGCCGCGACGAAGACCGTGTCGTCGCCCGCGAGGGTACCGACGACCTCGTCCAGGCGTGACGCATCGAGGGCGGCGGCGAGTGCGTTCGCGGTGCCCGGGAGCGAGCGCAAGATGACGAGGTTCGCTGCGATCGCGCCCTCGACCGGATAGTCCTCGCAGAACCGGCGCAGCCTTTCCATGCCGCCACCCGGCGTCGCCGCGCTCGGCGGGGCGTACGCGTGGGTACCGTCTCGAGCCACCTTCACCAATCCGAGCTCGACGATGTCGCGGGAGACCGTGGCCTGGGTCGCCGCGAAACCGGCGGCCCGCAGCGCGCGTACCAGGTCGCCCTGCGTCGCGAGATGCTGGCGCTGGACCGCGCGCAGCAGCGCCTGCTGGCGGTGGTGCTTGCGAGCAAGAGCTTCTCTCACGCCGCTGCCTCGAAGACGGTGCCCACCTGTTCGCCACCGAGCAGGCGCTCGATGGCATCGACGCCCGCGGTCGCCATGATCGCCGCGCGGCAGCCCGCGGCGGCGGCCATGAGACAGGCCTCGACCTTGGGCAGCATTCCGCCCTCGATCGTCCCGTCATCGACGAGCTCGCGCGCGCGGTCGGCGTCGAGCCGCTCGATGACCCGGCCATTCTTCGCGCGGACACCGGGAACATCGGTGACGAAGACGAGAAGCCGCGCGCCGATGCTCGCGGCGATCGCGCCGGCGGCTGCGTCTCCATTCACGTTGAGGATCGTTCCGTCGTCGCGGGCCAGAGCCGCGGGGGCGACGATCGGCACGCGGCCGCGCTCCAGAAGCTCCTCGAGCAGCGAGCTGTCAACAAGCGTCACTCGCCCGACCAGCCCGAGGTCCTCCGACTCGCGCTCGGCGCGCAGGATCCCACCGTCGATCCCGGTCAGCCCGACCGCCGGCACTCCGCGCGCGAGGAGGGCCGCGACGACCCGACCATTGGCGAGCCCGCCGAGGACGGCCAGGGCGAGGTCCCGCGTTCCCTCGTCAGTCACGCGAAGACCGCGCACGAACGTCGTCGTGAGTCCGAGTCGTTCGGCCCACCTATCGATGAGCGGACCGCCCCCATGCACGACGACGAGACCATGGCCGCCGTCGGCGAGACCGACCAGCGCATCGATCGCGGCATCGTCGGCAGGGGCAGGGGCCCCTGGGCGCGAAGCGACCCCGACTGAGCCGCCGATCTTCACGACGAGCACGTCGCTACGTGGTGTATTCGGCATTGATCCGCACGTACTCCTCGGAGAGATCCGTCCCCCACGCGCGGGCATGACCGTGCCCGACCCCAAGATCGACCCCGATCGCGACGTCCTTCTGGCTGAACACGAGGCGGACCGCGTCCGCGTCGAACGCGCGCGGCTTTCCGCGCTCGAACACCGCGATGTCGGCGATGCGTACCGTCGCGCGGCTCTGGTCGACTTTCGCACCCGAACGCCCGGCCGCCGCGAGGATGCGGCCCCAGTTCGGGTCGGCGCCGTGGATCGCGGTCTTGACGAGGTTGGAGGTCGTGATCGTTCGTGCCGCGAGCCGCGCGTCAGCATCGGAGACCGCGCCGCTGACCTTGACCTCGAAGACGCGGGTGACGCCCTCGCCGTCGGCGACGATCGCGCCGGCGAGCATCTCGCATAGCCCGCGAACACCGCTCTCGAACGTCACCAGATCGCTCTCTCGCGGCCTCACGCCGGAGGCACCGTTTGCGAGGAGCAGAAGCGTGTCGTTCGTGCTCGTGTCGCCGTCGACACTGATCGCGTTGAAGCTCGCGTCCGCCGCAGCCGCGACGATCCGCCGCAGGTCAGCGGCCTCGATCTCCGCATCGGTCATGACGAACGCGAGAAGCGTCGCCATGTTCGGGTGGATCATCCCCGCGCCCTTCGCGATGCCGTGGAGCCGGACGACGCCGGCGCCGAGGTCGAGCGTGACGCCGATCGACTTGGGCTTGGTGTCGGTCGTCATCATCGCGCGGGCCGCTTCGTTCCAGTTGTTCTCTCGAAGCTCGATCTCTCCGAAGGCTTTCGCGATGCGGTCGACCGGCAAGGGCCATCCGATGACACCGGTGCTCGCGACCGCGACCTCGTAGGGCGAGCATCCGACGACCTTCGCCGCCGCCTCAGCCATGGCGATCGCGTCCTTCTCGCCCTGGTCGCCGGTACACGCGTTGGCGATCCCGGAATTCACCGCGATCGCGCGGATCGCGCCACGCTCGAGGTGACGCCGGGTCACGATGCAGGGCGCGGCGATGACCTGGTTGGTCGTGAAGACGCCCGCGGCCGTGCAGGGGCGGTCGGACACGACGAGCGCGACGTCCAAGCGTTCGCGTTTCCCGGTCTTCACTCCGGCCATCGCCGCGCCGACGCGGAATCCGATGGGTTCCGCGGTCACGGCCACAGTGGAAGCGCTTCGAGGCCCATCGTCTCGGGATAGCCGAAGCGCGCGTTGAAGTTTTGAAGCGCCGAGCCCGCGGCACCCTTCACGAGGTTGTCGAGCACACCGAAGGTCACGAGCCGCGCGTTCGCCTCGTCGACCACGGCATGCACGAGACACCAGTTACTGCCAAGAGTCGCCTTCGTCGCGGGGTAGGTGTCGGTGACCCGGATGAACGGCTCCTCGGCGTACTCGCGCGCGTAGGCATCGGCGATGTCTTTCGCTGTCGCGCCGCGGCTGAGCGGCGCGTAGCAGGTCGCGATGAGGCCTCTCGTCATCGGGACAAGGTGTGGCGTGAACGTCAGCTTCGGCGCGGCGCCCAGCAGCGCTGCCGCCTCTTGGACGATCTCCGGCGTGTGCCGGTGTTTCGGGAGACCGTACGGCCGAACGCTTTCGTCGATCGTGCCGAAGAGATACGCCTCGTCGATGTTGTGGCCCGCGCCCGAGACGCCCGTCTTCCCGTCGACGATGATCTCGTCGCCGACGAGCCGGCCCTTCAGCGCGGGCGCCAGGGCGAGGAGCGCCGCGGTCGGATAGCAGCCCGGGTTCGCGATCAGCCGCGCGCCGCGGATCCGATCGCGGGCCAGCTCGGTCAGGCCGTAGATGGCTTCGGCGAGGAGCGCGGGCGCGGGATGCGTGTAACCGTACCAGCGCTCGTAGAGCACGGGATCCCGCAAGCGAAAGTCGGAGCCGATGTCGATGACCGTGCGGCCCTCGTCGAGCCACGTACCGGCCTGCTTCGCGGCCTCACCCGCAGGAAGCGCGGTGAAGACGACCTCAGCGTCGCCGACGTCGGAGCCGACCACGAGCGAATCGGGCGCCGCGTGCAGGTGCGGTTGGAGCTTGCGCAGTGGCTCGCCTTGGCCTGAGCGCGCGACCGCGGCGACAAGTCGCGCCTCCGGGTGACGCAGGACGAGTCGGGCGAGCTCGCCGCCGGCATACCCGGTTGCTCCGACGATCGCGACGTTCGTGGGCATCAAGAGATTATGCGGCGCCATGGATAATTATGCAACCGGGTATAGCTAAGCCACGGCGAATACGTGCTTCGTTTCCGGGACTCCTTTGAGCTCGTGCAGGCCGCGGTCGACGAAGTCAAAGCCCGAACCGGCGACGAGATCGCGGACTGTGCTGGACACGAGTACCTCGCCGGGGAGGGCGAGCGCGCTGATGCGAGAGGCAATGTGGACAGCCATTCCCCGGACGGCAATCCCAGCAAGCTCGATCTCCCCCGTGTGTATTCCGGCGCGAGTCTCGAGTCCGATCGTTTTGTCTTCGCCTAAGACGGAGCGGCGTGTCGCGCCACGCGCGGTCTCCGATCCTCGCGATCAGCTGCGTCGAACCAACGATGTCGGCTGCGGCGAGCGTCGCGAGGAAACGATTTGTCGGCACGACCCTCGTGTTCCCAGTGATGAACTCCTCGACCGCGGTTGCCCATTCGTCCCAGACACCTCCGAGCAGATGACCGCGCCCCCGAAAGACCTTGAGCGTGGCGTTCGGGATTTGGGCTGAATACGTCCGGACGGCATCGAGAGGTGCGACCGGGTCGTTCTCGCGGATGGTCACGAGCGTCGGGGTCTGAATCGCTGGCAGCACCGGACGAACATCGAGCAAGAGATTCATGTCATCCAGCGCCTTCCGGGCGGCCGGTGTCCCACCCGAGCGACGAAATCGTGCCCACCACTCACAAAAAGCTGCATCGTCCCAAAGCTCGTCTCCAGCCCATTCGCGCCACGTTTGACCCGCGAAGTCGATCTCGAAGTCGTGCTTCGCGCGGTCGCGCCAGAATTCTTCGTTTTCGGCCTGCTTCTCGCCCCACGGCCAGTCTGGCGCCCACGACCACCGAGGCATCGTCCCGTGCAGGATGAGCGAGCGCGTCCGTTGGGGATAGGTCGCTGCAAAGAGGATCGCCATCGAGCCGCCTTCACTGACCCCGAGGATGTGCGCCCGCTCGCTACCCGCCGCGTCCATTACAGCCCGGATGTCGTCGATCCGCTCCTCCAGAGTGGCGAGGTGGTCGGGCCGATCAGAAAGGCCGGTGCCACGTTTGTCAAAGATGATGAAGCGGCTGAACGAAGCCAAACGCTCGAAGAGCCTGATGAATAGAGGCTGCTCCCAGAACAGATCAAGGTTGGAGGAGGCCCCAGTCGTCCAGACGAGGTCGACCGGCTTCGAACCCGTAATCTGATATGCGATCTGCAAGCCCCCGCTTTGTGCGTAGCGGACCGGTGGTGGCATAGGCTTACGGGAAGATCCCCCGCTTGCTGATCGCGCTGGCGACGCGGTCGACCGCAACGATGAACGCGGCCTCGCGTGGGGGGCAGTCGTACGCCTTCGCTTTGGCGAGGACGAGCTCCATCGCCCGGCGCATGTAGATCTCGAGCCTCGTCTCCACTTCCTCGAGCTCCCAGTAGAACTGCGCGCGGCTCTGGACCCACTCGAAGTAGCTGACGACCACGCCGCCGGCGTTCGCGAGGATGTCCGGCACGATCAGCACGCCGCGATCGGCGAGCATGCGGTCGGCTTCGGCGGTCACCGGGCCATTCGCGCCCTCCACGATGATCGGAGCTCGGATCTCGCTCACGTTCTCGCCCGTGATCTGACCCTCGAGCGCCGCCGGAATCAAGACGTCCACGTCCGACGCGAGCAGCTCGGCATTCGAGATGCGCGAGACTCCGCCGAAGCCCTCGAGCGTCCGTTGCGCGTTGCGCCGCGCGTGTTCGATGGCGCGCTCGATGTCGATTCCCGCCGCCGATGCGTAGCCGCCGCTCACGTCGGAGATCGCGACGATCTTGCATCCGGCTTGCGCGAGGGCCTTCGCCGTCACGCTCCCCACGTTGCCAAAGCCCTGGACCGCGACGCGCGTCGCGTCCGGCCGCGTCCCTTGCCGGCGCAGGACCTCCAGGGTGACGAACGCCACGCCGCGTCCTGTCGCTTCGGTGCGGCCCCGCGAGCCGCCCAGGTCGACGGGCTTTCCCGTCACGACCTCGGGCGAATGCTTGCCGGTCATCATCGTGACGGTGTCGACGATCCAGGCCATGGTCTGCTCGTCGGTGTTCACGTCGGGTGCCGGAATGTCTTGCTCCGGCCCGATGATGGGAAGGATCGCCGCGGTGTAGCGCTTCGTGAGCCGCTGGACCTCGTTCCTCGAGAGCCGGCGCGGATCGACGGCGACCCCGCCCTTGGCGCCGCCGAGCGGCAGATCGGTGACCGCGCACTTGAAGGTCATGAGCATCGCGAGGCCGCTTATCTCGTCGAGCGTCACCGATTGATGGAAGCGGATGCCGCCCTTACCCGGTCCGCGCGCCGTCGAATGCTGCACGCGGTAGCCAGTGAAGACCTCGAGGTGGCCGTCGTCGCACGTCACCGGCAATGCGACGATCAGCGTCCGCTCGGCCTGCCGCAGATAGCGATGCAGTCCGGCGTCGAGCCCGAGCGCCTTCGCGGCACGGTCGAGCTGAGCGAGAGCCGACTGGAGGAGCTCGTGGCCGGGGTTGGTCGGGCTCGGCATCTGGAGGACAGCCATCGGTGAGGCCGCAGACTACCAGCCGTGAGCGAGGAGTCCGACGCGGCATACACGCGACGGGCGTTGCGCCTCGCGGCGCGCGCTGCCGGCCGGACCAGTCCGAATCCCATGGTCGGCGCGATCGTCGTCGCGGACGATCGCATCATCGGAGAGGGCTACCACCACGCGGCCGGCGAACCGCACGCCGAAGTCAACGCCCTCGCGAAGGCGGGCGCCGGCGCGCGCGGCGCGACGCTCTACGTGACGCTCGAGCCGTGCGTCCATCACGGCCGCACGCCGCCCTGCGTCGATGCGGTCCGCCAGGCCGGGATCGCTCGCGTCGTCGCAGCGATGCGCGACCCGGACCCACGCAACGACGGCCGCGGGATCCGCGCCCTTCGTGCCGCGGGCATCGAGGTCACGGAGGGGGTCTTGCGCGAGGAGGCCGAGCGGCTGAACGCCGGCTTCATCTCGCGGGTGACGCGAGGCCGGCCACATGTACTGGTGAAGATGGCGACGACGCTGGACGGCCGGGCCGCGGTGAAAGGCCGGCGCTACCTGTCGGGGAAGCCGGCGTTGCGTGAGGTGCACAAGCTGCGCGACCGTTTCGACGCGGTCCTCGTCGGCGTCGGGACGGTCATCGCCGATGATCCCGCACTGACGGTGCGCGAGATCAGGGGTCGCGACCCGCTCCGCGTGATCGTCGACACCGACGCCCGGACGCCGGCGAACGCGAAGGTCGTGCGCGCGAAGGATCCGCAGCGCACGATGATCTTCGTCGCACGCGACGCCGACGCGCGGCGGACGAACCGTCTTCGCGACGCGGGCGTCCTCCTCGCGACCGTGCCACGCGCTGACGGCGGGCTGGACCTTGGCGCGGTCCTTCGCTGGCTCGGCGAGAACGGCGTCAATACCGTGCTCTCCGAAGCCGGACCGCGCGTCGCTGGAGCGCTGGTCCGCGCAAAGCTCGCCGATCGCCTGCTGTTGCTTCTCTCGCCCATCGCCGGAGGTGAAGGCCCGCCTGCCTTCGACGGCGTTGCTGGCGCCGCCGATCTTCACGACGTCCGCGTTCGTCGTCTCGGCGACGACGTTGCGGTCGAGGGGACGTTGGCCTAGATGTTCACCGGCATCGTCGAGGAGATCGGCACGATCCGGCACGCATCGACGACCTCATCGGGGTCGCGCCTCGAGATCGCTTCGACGCGAGTCGTCGAGGATCTCACGGTCGACTCCAGCGTCAACGTAGCCGGTGCTTGCCTGACCGTCGTCGAGCGCGACGATCATCACTTCGCGGTGGACGTCGTTGCCGAGACAGCAGCGCGGACGACGCTCGGCAAAGCGATGCGTGGCACGCGCGTGAACCTCGAGCGCGCGGCCACACCTTCCACCGCGCTCGGTGGACATCTCGTCCAGGGCCACGTGGATACGACGACCAAGCTGGTGTCGCGAAAAGAAGAGGGTGGCGGTGCTGCGCGCCTGCGGTTTGCCCTACCGAAGGCGCTCGCGCGCTATCTCGTCATGAAGGGATTCGTGACGATCGACGGTGTCTCGCTCACGATCGCCGCGCTCGGGAGGAGCTCCTTCGACATCGCGCTGATCCCACACACCGCGGAGCGGACCACGCTCGGCGCGCTTCGTGAAGGCGATGTCGTGAATCTCGAGAGCGACGTCGTCGCCAAGTACGTCGAGCGCCTGGTCGGGAGACGCTGACCGCCGCCTACACTTGAAGCGATGAAGGCACGATCTCCGAGAGCCGCAGTGCGACCGAAGCTGGTCGCGTCGCGCCAGGCGCCCTTCGCGACCGTTGAAGAAGCTATTCGCGATATCGCCGGTGGGCGGATGGTGATCGTCGTCGACGACGAAGACCGCGAGAACGAGGGCGACCTGACGATGGCCGCGCAGCTCTGCACCTCCGAGAACGTGGCGTTCATCCGTAAACACGCCAGCGGCGTCATCTGCGTGCCGATGACCGTGGAGCGCCTGGATGAGCTCGATCTTCCACAAATGGTCTCGCGCAACGAGGCCCGCCTCGGCACCGCGTTCACCGTCAGTGTCGACGCTCGCGACGGCGTCACGACCGGCATCAGTGCGACGGACCGCGCGAGGACGATCCGGCTTCTCGCCGATCCCACCACCAAATCGCACGACCTCGTCAAGCCCGGACACATCTTCCCGCTCCAGGCACGGGAGGGTGGCGTGCTCGTTCGCGCTGGCCAGACCGAGGCCGCGGTCGACCTTTGCCGGCTCGCCGGCCTCGCACCGGTCGGGGTGATCTGCGAGATGACAAATCCCGACGGCTCCATGTCCCGCGTCCCCGAGCTCAAACGCTTTGCCAGGCGCCACGGTCTGCGGCTCATCACGGTGAAGGACCTGATCGCTCACCGGATGGCCGGCGAGAAGCTCGTCGAGCGTGTCGCAACCGCGAAGCTGCCGACGGAGTACGGCGAGTTCACCGTCCACGGTTATCGCGCGCGCGTGGGCAACACCGAGGCCGAGCACGTCGCACTCACGATGGGCGACGTGACGAACGGAGAGCCGATCCTCGTGCGCGTCGACTCTGAATGCCTCACCGGTCATGTCTTCGGCTCGCAACGCTGCGATTGCCGCGAACAGCTCGAGGCGGCGCTCTCACGGATCGCGAAGGAAGGCCGCGGCGTATTCCTTTATCTGCGACAGGAAGGCCGCGGCATCGGACTCATGAACAAGCTTCGCGCGTACGCGCTGCAGGATCAGGGTCTCGACACGGTCGAGGCCAACGAACGGCTCGGCTTCAAGGCCGATCAGCGCGAATATGGAATCGGCGTGCAGATCCTCATGGACCTCGGAGTGCGGAAGGCTCGGATCCTGACGAACAACCCGCACAAGCTCGTCTCGCTCTATCCCGGTCTCGAGATCATCGAGCGGGTGCCAATCGAGATACCCCCGCGGGCGACGAACCGAAGCTATCTAGCCACGAAACGCACCAAGCTCGGGCATCTCCTCACTGTCATCGACAGCAAGGACTAGCAGCGTCACCGGCTCGCAGCCGATGCGCTCGGGTGGCACGGGTGAGCGGGTTGCGTACGAGCCGTCGGCCGGCCGCGCCGCCGCGCGTTTCATGCTTGTGGTGGGAGCGGACCGGCAGGCTCGGGCGCAACCCCGAACCCGGGACAGGACCCGCAGCGCGTCGGCGTCGAACGCCGGAGCTGGCGGCTAGTCCTTAGCGCGCGTCCTCCCACCACTTGTTAGCGGCGTCGAAGAGCTGCTTGTCGGTGCCGCCGCGGAGGTGGCCATCGAGGGTCGAGACCGGCGAGCGATTGTTGAACGTGAAGACGACCGCTATTCCTTCGAAGTGCTGTTGTGTCGGGGCTGGCACCGTATCGATCTTCGTGACGGTCGACCACGCGCGGTCGTCGTCGAAGAACGGCACTGCCGACATCAAGTGGAAGCCGCTCTGGTCGATGACCGTCTGAACCCGGGTGCTTGGAAGCGATAGCACGATCGATCCAAGGAGTAGCGCCGCGGCGAGCGCAGGGCTCAGCACGATCGCGGCAAGACCGCGGGAGGCGAGGTCGACGATTCGTCGACCTCCGCCGTGCCAGCCGCGCAGCGTCCCGCGGGCCCAGGCGGTCGCACCCTTGCCCATCGCCACACGCACCACGCCGGCTGCGAGCATCGCTCCGGCCGCGAACGAGGCGGCAAGGATCCGCGGATCGATCAGCGCGAGCGGCGAGTCGACGAGGTAGGCGCCGGGCCCGACAGGAGTGCGCGTCGCGATCGCGAGGATGTCCGGAAGCAGCGCGCTCACCGTGAGTCCGGCGAGGACGAACACGAGGCCAACGACCGTCGGGATCAGCGGATCGTCCTCGTCGTGGAAGCGATCGCGAAGAGAATCGGTCGCGTTCTGAAGCTCGAGGAAAGCGCTACCCGCGAGATCGAGGTTTCCGCTGCTCGCTTCCTTCACGACTCGGGACAACGGACCGGCGAGGATCGGCTCCGAGACACCCTCGACCGGTATCCCGAACGCGATCGGGCGCCCGTTCTTGACGCGCACAAGAACGCGTCCGCGCCGCGACTCGATCTTCTTGACGTTGCCCCATGGGACCTCGATCGATTCCCTGGCGTTGATGCGAAAGCCGAGCTGCTCGAGCGTGATCTGGAGCGTCTTCTCCGGGTAACCCATGACCACTGGACCGCGCAGCAAGACTCCACTTGGCGGCAGCTGATAGCGCGGCTTTACCGGCGCCGCGGCCCTTTGGGCCTTCGGCGCCCTGGCGACGCTTGGCGCCTTCTCCTTCTTTTCTTTCTTTTCCTTCGGAGCCTTCTCGCGCTTCTTGGGAAGCGCCGGCGCCTCGACGGCTACTGCGGGGGCGGGCATCGCGGCGGCGAGCGGCGGCAGCGGGGGCGGCGCCTCGCGGAGCGGTGCCTCCGGCATGGGAGGCGCGACCGGGGCCGCGACGGCCGGCGCGACGAACGCGAGCGGAGCGGGCGGAGTCTCAACCGCCGGCGCGGTGAACTGTGGAGTGGTCCACTGCGGCTGCGCGGGAGCAGGCGTGACGGGTGCCGGCACTTCCCATATTGGCTGGCCCGTCTCAGCCGGCATCCCGGTGAACTTGCCCATGCCGGGGAACATCTCAGCCGGGGCCGACGTCGGCACCTGCGCCGCGGGCGGTGCGGGCGGCGCTGCTGTGGCGAACGGATTCGGGGCGGCTGGCTCCGCGGCGAACGCCTGGTGCGCCTGCTGCTCTCGCCAGCCCGGCGGTGCCGGGACCAGCCCGAGAGCGATAAGGCGTGGGTCGACTTCCTCGGTCACCTGGCAGCCCAAAGGGGCGTCATACGTGGGCTAGATTGCGCCAAGTGTCGCTGCGTGGGAAGTCGCCCGCCAGAGTGAGAAACGGGTTTGTCGGCGCCCGGGTGGCGATCGTGCGTGCCCGCTGGAACGACGAGATCACCCGTCGCCTGGCACAGGGAGCGACCGCCCGGGCGCTGGCGCTCCGGGCGGAAGTCGAGGAATTCGAGGTCGCCGGCTCGTTCGAGCTTCCGCCCGCAGTCGCCGGGATCGCCGCGACCGGCCGCTTTGACGCGGTCGTGCCGCTTGGCTGCCTGATACGCGGAGAGACCCCGCATTTCGACGTGCTCGCCCACGCGGTGGCGAGCGCTTTGGCGGATCTCGCGACAAGACTCGAGGTCGCGATCCCCTTCGGCATCCTCACCTGCGAGAACGTCGAGCAGGCGCAGGCTCGCTCCGGTCGTGAGCGGAACGTCGGCGCCGAGGCGATGGACGCGGCGCTGGAGATCGTCGCCCTGCGTCACGCGCTCGGCCCTGACGTCATGCGCTCGCCGCGCAGAGCATCCGTCGCCCGGTCTCGCTCGACTCGGGCAAAACGAAGCGGCTCGCCGGGAAGACGCTGAGCCACGCGCCCGAGATCCGCCGTGATGACCGTCGCGATCACCGGATAACCGCCGGTCACCTGATGCTCCGCCAACAGGATGATGGGTTGTCCCCCGGACGGGACCTGCACCGCGCCCGCGATGACCCCGCACGTCAGGATCTCGCCGCCACGCGATCGGACAAGATTCCCCAATAGGCGCGTCGCCATCCGGTCGCTCATCGCATCGACGATGAATTGAGACGAGAAGAACCCCTCCGCTTCCTGGTCGGTGAAACGCTCGACGTGGGGGCCCGTGATGGCGCGTACGAATTCGTCCTGGTACTCGGGCGCTTTCGCGGTACGGCCCGCTCCGGTGGGGTCGACGCGGGCGGGGCCGAGCGGCCAGCTGTCGCCGGTGCGCACGAGGTGACCGAGGCCGGCTGGGAGGTATGTCGCGCGACTCCCGAGGACGGGCTCGGTCGCGATCCCACCGGAGACCGCAACGTAAGCAAAGCGCGTGCGCTCGGACGCGATGACCGTGATCTCCTCGTCCGGTCGGACGAACGCCGCCGTCCATCCGGGAAGTCGGTCTCGCGATCGCAGCGCGACCTCGCGTCCGGTGACCGCGATGAGCCGGCGATCCTCGCAGGAGAAGACGAACGGTGAGCCGACGACTTCGATCGCCGCCGCGGATCCGTCGTTCCCGACGAGCCACTGCGCGGCAAAGAACGCGCTCGGATCGGCGGGCCCCGAGGGCGGGAGTCCCTCGCGCAGGTGGCCGAACCGGCCGGCGTCCTGGATCGTCGCGCGGCCACCCGCCGCATGGATCCGGATCACTGGGGGACGAATCGCACGCGATCGCCTGGGCGAATGAGCGCGGGCGGTTCCCGGGCCGCGTCGAACATCACGAGGTCGGTCGATCCGAGGATCCGCCACCCGCCGGGTGAGTCGAATGGATAGACGCCGGTCTGTCCGTCGGCGACCGCGACGGATCCGGCGGGCACGCGTTCGTGGGGCCGCGCCAGCCGCGGCGCCACGATCCGCGCATCCAACGTCCCGCAGTACGCGAATCCGGGCAGGAAGCCAAGGAAGAACGCGACGTAGTCACGCTCGCTGTGTAGCCTCACGAGCGTCTTCGTATCGACCCCCGAAGCGCTTGCCGTTTCCGCGAGGTCTGGCCCGTCATAGCGCGTCGGTATCTCGACCGTCCGCGGGTTCGTCGGCTCGATCTCGGTCGATCGCGCGAGTGCGTCGCTCACGCCTCGCTCAGCCTCGAGCGGATCGAGGCGCCGCGGATCGAAGCGTACGAGGACAGACGCATACGCGGGCACCGCGGGCCCGTGACCGAGATCTTCCCATGCCTCGGCGAGCGCCCGACAGCGTTCGACGAGCTTGGCGTTCACGCGGTCGCCGAGCTCGACGAGCAGCGCGCTGTCGCCGAAGGGAACGACGCGCGGATCTTTCAGGATCGGGGTGAGGCGATCTTCACGTTCGCGCGGGCGAGCGCTTCGCGGACCGCGCGCGCGATCTCCGCCGCGCCGGGCGTATCGCCGTGTATGCAGAGGGTCTCCACCTGAAGCGTGATGAACGGCCCGTCCACCGTCGTGACCCCGCCTTTCTCGAGCATCGACAGGGCCTGCGCCGCGGCGGCGCTGGGGTCGGTGATGAGCGCATCGCCGAGGCTGCGCGGGCGAAGCGTTCCATCGCTCTCATAGGCGCGGTCGACGAAGCCCTCGCGCGCGACCGCCATTCCTGTGGCTTTCGCCTCCTCATACATCGCCGAGCCAGGAGGTGCGAACACCACGACATCCTGCCCTGCCTTCGCCGCTTGGATCCCAAAGAGGATCGTGCGCGCCGCGGCCGGATCGCGTTCCGCCTGGTTGTAGAGGGCGCCGTGCGCTTTGACGTGCGTGACCCGCGCGCCGAGCCGCGACGCGATCCCTACGAGCAAATCGATCTGGCGACGGATCGACTCCACGAGGTCGCGCTGCGGCATCTCGAGGGCGACCCGTCCGAAACGTTCGCGGTCGGGGTAACCGGGATGGGCGCCGATCGCGACCTTGTTCCGGAGCGCGAGCTCGACCGCGGCCCGCATGGTGCTCTCGTTCCCGGCATGCCCACCACACGCGATGTTGGCGCTCGAGATGAGCGGCATGATGTCCGCGTCCGTCCCGGCCCCTTCGCCGAGGTCGCTGTTGAGGTCGATCGATCCGGGCACGCGCAGAGGCTAAGGCGGAGCCCAGAGATTGATCAGACGAAGAGCGGCGCCAGCACCAGGGTGATCGTCGAGAGAAGCTTGATGAGCACGTGCAGGCTGGGTCCGGCGGTGTCCTTGAAGGGATCGCCCACGGTGTCACCCACCACCGCAGCCGCGTGCGCCGGCGTGCCCTTGCCGATGACCTGCCCCTTATCGTCGTGGAGCTCACCCGACTCGATGTATTTCTTCGCGTTGTCCCACGCCCCGCCGCCGTTGTTGAGCACGGTGGCGAGGATGACGCCGGCCATCGTGCCCACCATCAGCATCGCGGCTTCGGCCTCGGCCTTGAGCAGGATGCCGACGAGGATCGGCGCGCCAATGGCCAGCAGCCCCGGCGCGATCATGTTGCGCAGCGCCGAGGCCGTCGTGATGTCCACGACGCGCGCGTAGTCGGGGCGCTCGGTGCCCTGCATGATCCCCGGGTGCTCGCGGAACTGTGTGCGAACCTCCTCGATGATCGCGCTGCCAGCCCGCCCGACGGCGCGGATGGCAAGCGATGAGAAGAGGTAGACGAGCATCGCCCCGAGGAAACCGCCAAGGAAGACGTTGACCTTTGCAAGATCGACGGAGTCGAACGGCTTGCCGGTGAGCTGCGCGACCTTGTCGAGGTAGGCGGAGAAGAGCAGGAAGGCGGCGAGCGCGGCCGATCCGACCGCGTAGCCTTTGGTCAGCGCCTTCGTGGTGTTGCCGACGGCATCCAGGCGATCGGTACGATCGCGGGTCTCCTGCGAGGCCCGCGCCATCGATGCGACGCCGCCGGCGTTGTCGGTGATCGGGCCGAACGTATCCATCGCGAGGATGAACGCCGCGCTCATGAGCATTCCCATCGTGGCGACCGCGGTGCCGTAGATCCCGCCGTGCGGCAGGCCGGTCGCAGCGCCCCATTGCTCGCCAAAGAAGTGCGAGAAGAAAAGCGCGAGCGCGATCGCGATCGCCGAGCTCGCGGTGGTCTCGAATCCCACCGCGACGCCCGAGATGATCGTCGTCGCCGGGCCCGTCTTCGCGGCCTCGGCGATCTCCTTGACCGGGCGCCAGCTCCCCGCCGTGTAGTACTGGGTGATGAAGACGAAGGCCAGGCTCGTGAGGATGCCGACGACCCCGGCGTAGAAGAACCAGTAGCCGGCGCCCTTCTCGTTGAGCATCGAGTTCGTGACGACCCACATGCCGGCGATCGCGAGCGCGACGGTGATGTAGTAGCCGGTGTTGAGACTCGTCATGGGGCTGCGGCGATCGCTTCCGCGAACGGTGAAAATCCCAATGACACTGGCGATGAGGCCGAAGCCACGAACGACCAGCGGGAAGAGGATCCAGGCCACGTTATGCGTCACGGCGTAGATCGCCACCCCAAGGATCATCGCTCCGATGTTCTCGGCGGCAGTCGACTCGAAGAGGTCCGCGCCACGACCCGCGCAGTCACCGACGTTGTCGCCGACGAGATCGGCGATGACGGCGGCATTTCGCGGGTCGTCTTCCGGAATTCCTGCCTCGACCTTGCCGACAAGGTCGGCACCCCGCCGTAGGCGATGAACATCACGAATACGCCGATGAGCGAGAGAGCCACCACGAGGATCCCTGAGACGGCGCCGCCGCGCAGTGAGATCCGGAGGGCGTCGGCGACCGAGTGCTGGGCCGCCGCGGCGGTCCGCAGATTCGACTTCACCGCGACGAACATGCCGAGGATCCCGGAAGCCATCGAGCAGAGGGCGCCGACGAAGAACGCGATCGAAGTCTTGATCGCGAGCTCCTCCTTCGACACCCCGGGCGCGGACTCGAAGATGTAGATCACGAGACCGATGACAACCACGCCACCGAGGGCAAGGAAGAAGATCGTCCGGTACTGCCGCTGGATGAACGCGGTCGCGGCTTCGTAGATCGCGCCCGCGACCTCCTGCATTTCCGGCGTGCCGGTCGGCGACCGCAGCACGTCGTACGCGAAATACCCCGCGACGGCGAGCGCGACGACGCCGGAGATGGGCACGACCCACAGGAGACCTTCCACGAAAACCCCCAACAGGCAAGAAAAAGGCGCCCGCCCCGACGGAGGGGGCCGCAGCGCTTCAACTGAAGTTTATCGCAAGCGAGCCACCGTCCGCAAACCGGGTAGAGTTCGCGTCATGCCACCGCAGAAGGCCTCGAAGTCACAACCGAAGGCAGACGCGTCCGAGAAGCAGAAGAGCAAGGATCGCGACTGGCTGACGACCGCCGAGCTGGCAGCGAAGACCGGATGGCGGGAGCACGCGCTTCGCGATGCGCTCCGCGGCAAGGACGTACCTGGGGTGCGCCGGACCTCGTTCGGCTACCACATCGAGGCGTCGGCGGTGGACGAGATCGCCAAAACGTTAGGCACACCTCCGCCAAAGCCGAACTCGCCGAAGCGCCCGGCGGCGCGCGTCCCGAACCCTTAGCGTTTCCGCAGGCGCGCGGGCAGGATCTGCAGCTCCTCGCGATATTTCGCGACGGTGCGCCGCGCCAGAATGATCCCGTGTTCGCCGCGCAGCTTTTCGACGACTTCTTGATCCGAATAGGGCCGCGAACGGTCCTCGACGTCGATGATGTTCTTGATCACGTCCTTCACGCCGAGCGACGCCGTAAAGAACATCGCGAACGGCACGACCTGCCCTGAGGGCAAAAGGACGAACTTCCCGGCGGTGGCGCGGCTGACCGTCGACTCGTGCATCCCGATCCGCTCTCCCACCTCGGCGCGGGTCAGCGGCCGGAGGGATTGGACGCCCTTGTCGAGGAAGTCGCGCTGGCACTCGACGATCACGTCGGTGATCCGCCCGATCGTCTGGCGGCGCTGGTTGATGTTGTCGATGAAGAACTTCGCCCTGGTTACGTACTGACGGATGTGCTGACGCTCATCGTCACTCATCGCGGGCGCTGATGCCCCCGCGCTCCGCGCGGCCTGGAGCTGCCCTACGAGCTGGCGGTAGACGGGGTTCACGCGGAGAGCGAAGCGCCGCGACTCGATCACCTCGACCTCGAAATCCCCGCGCTCGTTCCGGATGATGATCACGTCCGGTCGGAGCGCGACTTGGCGCCCGCCGATGCTCGTCCCGTCGGGGCCCGCGGCGAACGCCTGCGCGGGATAGGGATTGAGGCTGTGCTTCACCCAATCCCATGCGCTCTGTACCTCTTCGCGCGTGATGCGGAGGGCCTGCGCGATGTCCCCGAACTTGTGCTCGCCGAGCTCGCGCAGGTGATCCGACACGATCGCGCGCGCGTACGGCGGTACCTCCTCGCCGATCTCGGCGAGGTGGTCCATCTGGATGATCAGACACTCGCGTGTATCTCGAGCGCCGATGCCCCACGGCTCGATCTCCTGGATGGTCCGGAGCGCCTCGGTCGCGTCGGCGAGGGAGGCCCGCATGGCCTTGGCGATCTCTTCGAGTGGCACTTCCAGGTACCCGTTGTCGTTCAGGTTGCCGATGATGTATTCGGCGACCGGATGAAGGCGGGCAGGCAGGAGGACGCGCGCGTTCCACGACAAGTACTCCGCCAGGGTCTGCTCCGCTTCGGCACGCACGATCGGGTCGAGCTCGTCTTCTTCCTCGTCACGCTGCAGCAGGCTCGTGCCCTCGAGGGGTTCGGTCTCGACATCCTCGCCGCCCTTGTACGGGCGGCTTCCGATCCCGAAACAGTTGACGCACACCCGACCGGTGAGCGGCTGCCCGCACAGCGGGCAGACCTGCACCTCCTCCAGATCGAGGGCTGGATTTTCCGAGAGCTCCTGATTGATCACGTCCTGGAGCTCGAGGGACGAAAGCTGAAGGATGTAGTTCGCTGCGATCTGTTTTGGCGTGACCTTGAGCTGCTGCTGCGGGAGGAGTTTCAGGTCCACCTCGGCTACCTTACCCCAGGGTGATCGTGCGAGCGGAGTTCGCCCTCTTCGCGGCCGCTGCGGCCCTCTCCGTGGTCGCTCTTGTGTCCGCGTCGCGACGGAGCGACCAGGCATGGGGCGTGCCGACCGCCTTCGTCGTCGCGCTCGCGGCGGCAGCGACGCCTCTCCTCCTCTATCAGTTCGTCGATCCTGCCTTCGCCGCGGGCCGCGCGCTCTGGGAGTGGACGGCAGCAGGCGGGCCGACCATCCAAGCGTCGTATCGGCTGGACGGGATCGGAGCGGTCGGTATAGCGGCGACATGTGGATACGCGGCCGCCGGTCTGCTCGCGAGCGCACGTTCGGCCGCGTCCCCCAGGTACCTTCCTTCGCTCGTGCTCGCCATCGGATTCGTCTCGATCGCGGTCGTGGTCACGAACGATCTCGTCGCCGCGGTGGTCGCTCTCGCGGTGCTGGCGGCGCTCACCGCTTTCGCGACGTTGCTCGTCGCGCCAGCGCCATCGGCGATGCGTCTCGCCGCTTACCTCACCGCCGGCCTCCAGGGATTCGTCGTCGGCGCGCTGCTCGTCGCGCGGCAAGGCGGTCCATCGCTCGCGATCGCCGTCATCGCCCCCACGGCTGTCAGCCCGGGAGCGGTCCTCGCGACGACGGCCGGCGCAGCCCTCTTCGCCGGCCTCTATCCCTTTGTGCCCTGGCGCTACGAGCGCGCGCAGGCGGCCGCCGCCGAGCGCGAGCCGCTACGCGGTCTGCTCGCCATGCCCGCGGGCGTCGCCGCATCGCTGATCCTGATGCGTTTCCTCGGCGCGACGAGCATCGACCTATCAGAGCTGGGACTCCCGGGGATCGGTCCGATCCCTCGCGGCATTCTCGCGGTGGTCGTGCTCGTTGGCTTCGTGGTGCGCGCGCGTCTACGCAAGCGTCCGTCGCGCCGCCTCGTGATCGTTACAGCTCTCGGGCTCGTCATCCTCGGCGCCTACCCGATGCTGCACTGGAGCTACGTCGTCCTCGCGGCGGCGCTTCTCACCGTGCTGTACGCCGCGGCGGTCTCGCTCGCTCTTCCCGAGCAATGGGAGGTCACGCGGCACGACGTGACGCTTGCGATCTTCTGGGTCGCGCTCGCGTGCGGCACGCCGGTAGCGCTCGCGTCGGGACTTGTGGTCTTCGCGGCGGCCGCCTTCGGATCGGTGCTCGAAAGCGTTTGGATGCCTCCGCATCGCGGCTACATCGCGACGGTCGTTACTGGCACCTGGATGGTCGTCGGGATCCTCGGCGTCGCGATCGGCGCGGGAGCCGTTCCAGATCCCCCGACCGCGATCGCCGCGATCGCGATCGCCGGCTGCGCCTTGATCCTCGTGTTGCTCCAGGCGGGGCGACGGCTCGCGCTCGGCGAAGCTCCGCTCGATCTGGAGGTAGCTGCCGCCGTGGCTGGACTCATCGCCAGTGCGCTGCTCGGCGTGCTTGTGGAGGTCCCGATCGCCGATGCCCTGAAGCAGATCGGGCGTCCGCTCGGTCCTCTCGATCCCCTCTTCGCGATCACCGCACTGGTGATCGCCACGGTCCTCGTGATCGCTGCGGGCGCCCTGCGTCCCTTCGTCCCTGACCTCGAGGCGGTGGCGTCGCGCCTCCAACGGTTCGTCTGGGCCGCCGACCCGGTCCCCGCCGGTGTTTCCGCGTTTCGTGTCCTGGAGCGCGCCGTCACGCTCAGCTCGACAGGATTCGGCCTTTTCGAGCAGCGCGCCGGCGTTTGGCTGGCGACGATCCTCATCGTCGCGCTTCTCGTCTGGTCCACCCGATGAGCGCTGCCGAGCTCCAATGATCCCGCTCGCGATCATCGCCCTCGCCACGCTCACCGCAAACGGATCACGTCAACTTCGCTACTCGGCGGTCGCGCTTCTCGGAGTCTCGCTCGCGGCAAACTTCGTGACGGCCGGCCAGCTTTCGGCGACCGAGCTCGCGGTCGAGGGCTGCGGCGCTCTTGTCGCGTGCGGCATTCTCTACGTCGCGGCGCGGGACCAGACGTACGGCGAGGATCCCGGGTGGCGGCTCTGGCTCGCGACGATCGTGGCCGCGGCCGCGACCGCGGCGTGCTTCGCGACGCTCCGAACCGCCAACGCGGAAACGCCCTCGGTCCCCCTATTCGGTGAGGACCCGACCGGCGTCACGGCTCAGGTCGCGAGCTTCTGGCTCCTTTCGTCCGGAGTCGCCATCCTCGTTACGGCGCGGACGCCGGTCCGCGGCTCGTTGGGCGCGCTACTGATGATCACGGGGGTCGAGCTCCTCGTCCGGCTGCTCGACGCTCCGCAGCTCGGCCTCACCGTCCTCCTCGCGTGGCTCGAAGTTGTGGTGGCCCTCGCCGGTGCGTTCCTGATCGTCAACGAGAGAGCGGTCCGAGAGGCATGACGATCGTGGCCGCGGCTCCGTTGGTGCTCGGCGCGGCCGCGTGCATTTCCTTCGCGTTCCGAAAGCGGCTCGTCATCGTGGCGCCCTTCGCGCTCGCCGCCATCGCGGCCGCCGCTGGGCTTGTTCTGGACGTCCCACCGGACTCGAACGGGACGCTGCTCGACCTCGAGCTGCGCGTATCCCCGCTGGGCCAGCTCGCGGCCCTCGTCATCCTCGGGACGCTGCTGCTTCTCGTGCTCGACGTCTGGCTTGACGAGCCCGCGTACAACTTCTTTCCCACCGCTCTGGCCGTGGGCGCGACCGCGCTCGGCGTCCTCGTCGTGACCGCACCACTCGCGATCTTCGGACTGCTCGTGCTCGGGCTTCTGGTGCCGGTCGGGTCATTCACTTTTCAGATCCAACGCAACCGCAGTGTCGAAGCGGCCACGCGACATTTCGCCTTCGTCGCGCTCGGGGGCTCGCTCGGCATCGCCTCGCTCGCCCTTTCCCAGAGCCTCCCGCACGATCAGCCGGCCAACACGTTCGTCCTGCTCGCGGTCGTGCTGGTGGTCGCGTTCGCGCTGCTGCTCGCCGCGATCCCCTTCCACACCCACGCCGCCCTTCTCGCCGGTGAGGTCCCAGCTGCGGCGCTCGCGCTCTATTTCGGCGTGCTGGTGCCAACGACGTTCGTCGCGTTCGCGGAGATCCTGACGCTCTCCGGTCTGCTCCCCGCGATCGTGCAGGTCGTGAAGGTGCAGGACCTGCTGCACGGCATCGGGCTCGTCTCGGCTGTCGGCGGCGCGTTCCTCGCGTCGGGCGCCCCGGACCTGCGACGGCTCGTGGTGTATTCGGTGATCTCGAATCTCGGGGCCGCGCTCGTGGGGATGGCCACGCTCTCGGGACCGGGCATCATCGGCGCGGTGGCGAGCGTCCTCGTCACCGGAGCGTCGGCCTCGGGTCAGCTCCTCGCGGCCGGCGCGCTCGAGCGCCTGTCGGCGCCGGAAAGACCCATCGCATCGCGAGCTCCGCTCGCTGCGCTCGCATTCGTCGTTGGTGGCTTCGCGATGATCGGTGCCCCGCCGCTGCTCGGCTTTCCCGGGCGCTTCTTCATGGAGCTGATCGCGTATCAGTTCGCCCCGGTGACCGGCACCGCACTCGTGCTCGCGACACTCCTGCTGATCGTCGGACAGCTGCGAGCCGTGATCAGCTTGTTTGGGAGCGGGGCTGGCCACTGGGTCATCGAACGCCGGCCGATCGCTGGGATCATCGGCGGCGTGATCTTCGTCGCCTTGCTGATCGGTGGCATCCAACCCGAGGGCTTTCTCGCGCCGATCGCATCATTCGCCGACGAGTTCTTGAAAGCGATGCGGCCTCTGTAGAAGCGTCGGCGTCTACGGATCATGTCCGGGCGATCGTCGGCGCCAGCGGGTCCTGTCCCGGGGTCGGGGCTGCGCGCTCGCCTACCGGTCCGCTCCTCACGCGATTCAGCGCTACTTTCATGGCGCGGCCGGTCCACGGCTCGCGCGCAACCCGCTCCCCCGTGCCACCCGCCGGGCGCCTGCGTCTCTGGTCGCGATCGTCCTCTTCCGCGTCGCCTCGCGCGTCCATGGCAGCAGGAAGAGGAAGAAGAATCGGCGCCGCCGGCGAATCATGCGGCGGCGAACGAACATCAGCTCGGCGCCTTGTCCGTGGATATCCAGCGATCGATGCCGCGTTCGTACGAGACGATGCCATCGGGAAACCAAAGCGCGATCTCGGACGCGGCCGTCTCCAGAGCGTCGCTCGCGTGCACGAGATTGCGAAGGCCGACGAGCGCGTAATCCCCACGGATCGAGCCAGGCGCGGCCTCGTGCGGGCGGGTCGCACCGACCATCGCGCGCACGACCGCGATGGCGTTCGGCCCCTCCAGGACCGCGGCGATGACCGGTGAGGCGGTGATCGTCTTCACCAGCTCGTCGTAGAAGAACTTTCCCTTGTGCACCGCGTAATGCCGCTCGGCCATCGCGCGATCAACTTTCAGCAGGCCGAGAGCGACGATCCGCAGGCCGCGACGTTCGAACCGCGAGAGAATCTCGGCTGCGATCGCGCGCTGCACCGCATCGGGTTTGAGGATGACGAGCGTTCGCTCGCTCACGACGCGATCTCCATCTCAAGAGCCGGTGCGGCCGGCGCAGCGATCGCCACGAGAGATGACCGCGGTCCGATGGCCGCCACGAACGCCTGGTCCGGCTGCAGATAGCTACGGGCGACCCGCTGGATATCCGACGGCCCGATGCCGTCGATGATGGCGCAGACCTCGTCGACGGATCGCACGCGACCGAGGAATAGCTCTTGCGCCGCGAGCCAGCCGGAGACTCCGCGGGTGTCCTCGAGCCTCAGCTCGAGGCGACCCTTTGCGAAGTCACGCACGCGCTCGAGCTCGGAGTCAGGCACAGGCTCTTCGCGCAGACGCTCGATCTCGCGCAGTACGGCGGCGAGGACTTCGGCGCCGTTCGTCGGGGCGAATCCCGCGTAAACCACGATGTGGCCGGCGTCCGCGTAGTTGGCGTCGTAGCTATGGACGTCGTAGGCCAGTCCGCGTTTTTCGCGCAGCTCCAGGAACAGGCGACTCGACATCCCCTCGCCGAGGACCGCGTTCAACATGTCGATCGCGTACTTGTCGGGATGCTGCGTCTGGACGCCGCGCCAGGCAACGCACAAGTTCGTTTGCTCGGCCCGCTTGCCCAACAGCTTCAGGCGGGTCTTTCCTGGTTTCGTCGCCGGCGCGACCGGCGGCGGATCGCGTGGCGCGAGGGCGCCTAGCGCCTCCGCGACGGCCAGCACCGCTTCGTCCGCTCTGATCGGTCCCGCCAGCGCGACGACCGTCCGCGACGGAGCGTATCCCCGCTGCATGAACGCGCGGAGTCCGTCGGTGGTCATCCCGAGGACGACGTCCTCACGCCCGGCGACCTCCCAGCCCAGCGGATGACGCGGATAGAGGAGCTCGTCGACGAGGGTGTGGACTCGGTCCTGCGGCTGGTCGCGATACATCCGGAGCTCTTCGACGATCACCCGGCGTTCGGATTCCACGTCAGTCGCGCGAAGGACCGGCGCGCGCAGCATGTCCGCGACTACGTCGAGAGCGACGAGATAGTGACGCGCAGGCACGCGCGACCAGAAGACCGTCACCTCTTTGTCGGTGGAGGCGTTGACCACGCCGCCGCGGCTCTCGATCTCCTGACTGATGTCCGCGGCCGTGGGCCGCTTGGCCGTCCCTTTGAAGAGCATGTGCTCGAGGAAGTGGCTCGTCCCCGCGTCGTTCTTCGTTTCGACCCGCGAGCCGATCCCGACGTAGATCGCCATGGAGACCGACCGCGTCTCGGGCATCTCGGCGACGAGGACGCGAATCCCATTCGGAAGGGTCGTGTGATGGTGGTCCAAGTCGCGCCGAACGCTACCAGACACCGAGTTTCCTCAGCGGCAGAACACCATCGTCATGTACATCGCGTCCGGACCGATGACCGCGCCGATGCCGACGCGGCGGAACAATGGGCCCATGATGTTGGTCCGGTGGTTGATCGGCTCCCACGGTTCGCTCATGAACTCGCGGTGGAGCGCGTCGATATTCTCGTTCCACACTTTGCCGGTGTTCTCGCCGTACCAATCCGTACCGCACGCGGCGGCGTCACGAGCGCGAGCGTTCCCGTCCGGCCCGTCGTGGTAGACGTACCGCACTCCCGTCTCGGCGGCGCTGTGCTCGCGGGCGACCGCTTGGACGCTTTCGTCCATCGTGAGCGCAACGAGCCCGCGGTTCACCCTGGATGCGTTGATCAACGTGAGCATCCGTAGCTCGGCGGCGGCGACCGGTGACAGCGGGGCGACCGAAGAATCATCCGTCGGCTGGTCCAAGATCAACACCTGCGTTCGGGCCGCGAGACTCGGCGAAGCCGACGCATGCGCAGCCGGCTGGAGCTCCGCATCGGTGGCATCCCGAACGCTCCGCGCGAGGCCCCGTGCAGCGGGAAGAGCGCGCCCGACCGTCGCCTGATCCGCCGACCGGACCGCGCCGGCGCGGCCCGGCGTGACGACGAAGCTGGCGACCACGAGCCCGGCGAGGAGCGCATAGATCGCCGCCCGTGCGGCGAGGCTCAGCGGCGGGCGGCCCTCACTCCTCGGCGACAGTCCAGGCACCGGAACTGATAACGAGCGAGGCTCCCGCGCGTCGCGCCGCGGCCAGATGTTCCTTCTCCGCAGCACGCGGATCTGACGCACCTTCGGCCGCGGCCACGAATGGCGCGTGCTCGTCCGCGGTGAAGTAAGAAAGGAGGGGCCGCGCGGCGAAAGCAGCCAGCCGCGCCACGATGTCGAGACCCGGAGCGCCGGGCTTCACAACGATCGCGTCGGCCCCGTCGTCCATCTCGCGGCGCGCCCGAGCCACCGCCGCCGCCGGATCGGCCGCGGCGATCAGGGGAACCGCCCGCTCGGCGATCGGTACCGCGCTTACCGCGACACGATGCGTCGCGTAGAGGGCGCTTTCGAGCTTCACCACAGCGGCCACCGGCACGTCGTCGCGACCGGCCGAGGCGAGCGCGCCGCGAAGCGCGCGGACCGTCCCCTCGAGCATCCCCGACGCGACGAGCAGGTCGGCCCCCGCGTCGGCATGGACACGGGCGATGCCGGCGAGCTGCTCCAACGTCGCCGCGATATCGGCGCCGTGGTCACCGAAGAGGACGCACTGGCCGTGCGAGGTATAGGCGCAAACGCACACGTCGGTCGCGACGGCGAGGTCCGGTACGGCCTCCTTCACCGCGCGGATCGCCCGCGGTACGACGTGCTCAGGCTGACTCGCAAGCATCGCGCTCTCGTCCTTCCGATCGCTCATCCCGAACAGCAAGAGGCCGGCGAGCCCAGCCGCGGCGGCGGCGCGTGCCTCACGCACGACCTCGGTGAGGGAGAGCCGCTCGAGCCACGAAGCCCCATCGACCTTCTCTCGGTCCTCGACCGCGCTCGAGACGATGACCGGCGCGATCGCGCGGGCGGCGAGCTCGGTCCGCGCCAGGGCCCGTGCCCAGACCGGGTGCTCGGCAAGGCGTCCTCGGGAGAGCGTCGCTTCCCGCATGGCGCGATGGTACGGGTACCATCGCATCTCATGCGGAGCGGCATCGCCGTGCGTTTCGCCGTCGGGCTCGTATCGCTGGTGTTGGTCGTTGCGCTCGCACTTGTTGCCGCGCCGGCGCCGGGATCCCACGCTGACGGCGCCGTGAACGTGATGGCTGATGCCGCCGCGGCGGCCACGGAGGTTGCCCCGAGCTACGCGGCCTCGGTCGCGGCGCCGCCGGTCGATCAAGGTCCCGAGCCGAGGTCCGCGCCCGCGAGCGCATCGATCGACATGAAGCACGTGTGGCAGTCGCTGAACAACTGCGGACCCGCTTCGGTCGTGATGGCGCTGTCGAGCCTCGGCATCGACGTTTCGCAGGAGGATGCGCGGATCCCGCTCCGCGGAGCCAACGTGCTCTCAGGGATGGGGCCGCAGAAAGTCGACCCGTGGATCAGCGCGAACTTCGGGTTGCGCGCCGTCTGGCGGAACAACGGAACAAACGACCTGCTCCGCCGTCTGGTCGCGAATGGCTTCACCCCGATGGTCACCCAGTGGATGCAAGACCCATCGATCTCGCGCATCGCGCACTGGCGCGTCGTACGCGGCTACGACGATGCGCTCGCGACCTTCTACGTCAACGATCCGATGCTGGGGCGGATGGTGCCGCTTTCTTATCAGTGGTTCCAGAACGAGTGGCAGCCGTTCAGCTATCGGTACTTGGTCGTCTACGACCCGAAGGACGAGCTGCTGCTCCGGCGCATCGTCGGCGAGGACTGGAACGACCTCCGGATGCGCGCGAATTTCTACGAGCGGACCAAGGCCGAAGCGCTCGCGCAGAATACCCAGAACGCGTGGATCGCGTTCGGCGAGGCGGCTTACGGCTACGGCGCGTTCGCGGAAGCGGTCGCGGCGTTCGAGAAAGGCATCGCGTTCGGGTCCGTGCAGGGCGTCTTCACCATGCGCTCGAGCTACCCGCAGGCGCTGCGCGCCCTCGGCCGCCAGCAGGACGCCGCCGTCGCGGCCCAGCGGCTGTCGACGACCACCGTCTCTCCGACCGTCGCGGCGCCGCCCGACGGCTTCGCCCTCTACCTCGCTTTCGCCCGCGGGCTGCCGTTCCAAGGGGCCCATCTCGCCGAATGACCCATCCCCGCGTACGCCAAACGGCGGATGCGGTGTAGATAAAGACAGATGAGGATGGACGAGGTGAACGGCCGCAAGAGCGCGCTTGCCGACCTCGCCGAGTGGATGCTCCTCGCGGTCCTCGTCGGCATTCTCGACTACGCGACCGGGCCGTTCATCAGCCTGACCCTCTTCTACCTTGTTCCGGTCGCCGGAGCCGCCTGGTTCGCGGGCCAGCGCGCAGGCTTCCTCGTCGCGGTGACCGCCGCCGCTGCCGCGGTGACCTCGGACATGCTCGTGCAGACTCCGGTCACCGGCGGAACATTTCTTTGGAACAGCCTCAGTCGCCTGGTCCTCCTATCGATCGCCGCGGCGGTGGTGAGCCGGCTGCGAGCCGAGCGCGACCGACTCGAGCGCCTTGACTCACAGCGCTCGCACTCGCTCGCGCTCCTGGATCGCGGGCTCGCGGAGCCCGCGAGACAGATCCTCGAGCTCGTCGAGCACTGGAACGGTGGGATCAACGAGCTGCGCACGATGCTCCGACCCCGGGCGGAGACAATCGCGTTCCTTGCGCGCGATTTCGCCGAGATCGTGCGCCTTCAGCGCGGTCAGATCCCGTTGCACCGCAGCGAGATCGATCTTGTTGCCCTGGTGGAAGAGCTTCGGGCCGAGCGCAAGGGCGCTCTTCAGTTCCTGACGCCGACCGAACCCGTGAGGATCTACGCCGACCGCGCGCGCATGCGCCAAGGACTCGACGCGCTTCTCGCACTCGTCGGACGTACCGATGAGGGATCGCTCAGCCTCGCACGGCAGGCCAACGCTGCCGAGGTCGTGATCTCAGCCAACGACGTACGGCAGCCCGGCGAGCGCACCGACGAGGACCCCGAGAAGGTCGCGCTCACCGTCGAGCTCGCGCGGCAGCTGTTCGCTCCGCAGGGTGGCACGCTCGACGTTTCGCACAACCCGCTGACGCGGAGCCTCCGCGTGACCGCGCGGTTCCCGCTCGCCTAAACGCGCCGGCGCGCTCTCTCGCGGGCGCCGAGTAAACGGCGCGAGGCCTCCTCGAGAAGCTCCTCGGTTTTGCAGAACGTGAAGCGGATCAGATGCCGTCCGAGCTCGCGCCGCGAAAAGAACGACGACCCCGGGACACCGGCGACGCCGACATCGCGGATCAGCCAGTGGGCGAACTCGGTGTCATCGTCGAAACCGAACGGGCGGATGTCGCAGAGCACGTAGTACGCACCCTCGGGTCGGTTCGGGGCGAAGCCCGCCGAGTCGAGGCCGCGGACCAGCACATCGCGGCGCGCTCGATACTCGACCGCGAGGCGATCGTAATAACCGGACCCGAGCGATAGGGCGGCGGCGACCGCCTCCTGAAGCGGTGCGGGCGCGCCAACGGTGACGAAGTCGTGGACCTTCCGGATGCCTCCGGTGAGCTCCGGTGGCGCGACGATCCAGCCCACGCGCCATCCGGTCACGGAAAATGTCTTGCTCGCCCCGGAGATCGTGACCGTGCGTTCCGCCATTCCGGGCAGGGTCGCGATCGGGATGTGCGGCCCGTCGTAGCGGATGTGCTCGTAGATCTCGTCGGTGACGCAGATCACGTCGTGCTCCCGAGAGAGGCCCGCGATCACCTCGAGCTCCGCGCGCGTGAACACGCGGCCGGTGGGATTGTTCGGGGTGTTCACGATGATCGCCTTGGTCCGCGACGTGAACGCCGCGCGAAGCTCGTCGGGATCGAACGCGAATGCGGGCGGCCGCAGCGGCACGAAGACCGGCACCGCGCCCGCGATCGCGGCGTCGGGCCCGTAGTTCTCGTAGAAGGGCTCGAGCACGATCACCTCGTCGCCCGCCTCGCAGAGCGCGAGCAGCGTCGAGATCATCGCCTCGGTGGAGCCGCAGGTGACCGTGACCATGGTCTCGGGATCGACGGCCATCCCGTAGAGCTCCTCGTAGGCGTGCGCGATCCGGTCGCGGAGGCTCTTCGCGCCCCAGGTGATCGCATATTGATTGATGTCGTCATCGATCGCCCGCTTCGCCGCGTCCTTTATTGCCGCTGGAGCGGCGAAATTGGGGAAGCCCTGGGCGAGGTTGATACCGCCGTACTGCGCGCACAGTCGGGTCATCTCGCGGATGACCGACTCTGTGAACCCCATCGTCCGCTGGGCGAGGTGTCCCGAAGCGACGCGCATCAGTAACCGGCCGTGAAGTCGACCCGGTTGAGCAGCGGCTCGCCCGCCTTATATCGCCGCAGGTTCTCGCCGAAGAGCGCGAGCGTACGTTCGTACGCTCGCGGCGAGTCGCCTGAGCGATGCGGCGTGAGGATCACGTTCGGCAGGTCCCAGAACGGACTCTCGGGCGGAAGCGGCTCGGTGACGAAGACGTCGAGCGCGGCGCCACCGATCCGGCCTGCCCGCAGCGCCTCGATGAGAGCGGCCTCGTCGACGATGGCGCCTCGAGCGATGTTCACGACCCATGCGGTGGGCTTTAGCCGCGCGATGATCTCTCTCGAGATCGCGCCACGCGTGGCCGCGGTGAGCGGCGCCGTGATTGCCAGGTAATCGGCCTCACCGACGACCTCGGCGAGCAGGTCCGCCGCGACCACGCGGCTCACCCCGGTCTCGGGCGTCGGCCTCCGTCGGACGCCGATGACGCGCATGCCGACGGCGCTCGCGAGACGCGCGACCTCGCCGCCGATGCTCCCCATCCCGTAGACGACGATGGTCGCGTCGCGCAGCTCCTGGTGTTCCTCGTCCTTCCACTGGTGGGCACGCTGGTTGTCGCGATAGCGGTGGAGCTGCCGCGACGCGGCGAAGACGAAAGCCATCAGATGCTCGGCGATCTGGATGTCATACGACCCGCTGTTGTTGGTCAGTACGATCCCGCGGTCCGCGAGCTCCGACAGCGGCATGTTCTCGACACCGGCCGAAACGGTGTGGTACCAGCGCAGGTTCGGCGTCGCATCGAGAAGCTGTCGCACCCGGCGCGGGTTGTTGCCACTGAAGGCGACCTCAGCATCCGTTGCGCCGCGAAGCTCCTTCTCGTGGGCAACCTGAATGATGCGGTCGTCGGGGAATTCCGCGGCGACGATCTCCGGCCGGATGTGGAAAGCGGACCACACGACGATGTTCGTCACCCGTCCGCATACTAGAGACGTGAAGTTGATCGAGCTCCGCAGCGACACGTTCACGCTGCCGACTCCCGCGATGCGCCGCGCGATGGCCGACGCCGAGGTCGGAGACGATCAGTACGGCGAGGATCCCACGGTGAACCGCCTCGAAAAGCGGGCGGCGGAAGTCGTCGGCAAGGAGGCCGCGGTCTACGTCGCGAGCGGGATGCTCGGGAATCTCTGCGGCGTGCTTTCGCAGACCGAGCGCGGCGACGAGGTGATCCTTGGCGACCTCGCGCACATCTACCAGAACGAGATGGGGGCATCGTTCGTGGTCGGCTCGATCGTGCCGCGACTCGTTCCAAACCGAGAAGGCTGCCCCTCCCTCGACGACGTCACGGCCGCGATCCGTCCGGCGGGCATGTATCCGCGGACGTCGCTCGTGTGCCTCGAGAACTCGCATAACAACTGCGGCGGCGCCGTGCTGACGGTGGCAGAGACCGCCGCGGTCGCCGAGCTCGCGCACCACCGCGGCCTGCGCGTCCACCTGGACGGCGCGCGGATCTTCAACGCCGCGGTCGCGCTGAACGTCGATCCGAAAGAGCTCTGCGCGCCTGCGGACACGGTCCAGTACTGCTTCTCGAAGGGACTCGCGGCGCCGGTCGGCTCGATCCTCTGCGGAAGTGGGGACACGATCGCCAAGGCCCGACGCGTGCGCAAGCTCCTCGGAGGGGCGATGCGCCAAGCCGGCGTGATCGCCGCCGCCGCGCTCGTCGCGCTCGAGGAGATGCGCGGCCGGCTTGGCGATGACCACCGCAACGCGAAAGCGTTCGCGGAAGGGCTCGCGCGGATCCCGGGCATCCGCATCGACGCACACCGGGTCGTGACGAACATCGTGTCGTTCGAAGTCGATGCCGACTTTACCGATGCAGCTGCGTTCCAGAAATCTTGTGCCGAGCGGGGACTCCGCGTCTCGCGCTATCTCGGAAATTCGCCGCGCCTACGTGCCGTGACGCATTACGGGATCGAGCGTTCGGACATCGATGACGCGCTTGCGATCATCGAAACAGTGATGTCCGGTGCGCGCACACCGGTCGCCGCGGGGGACTAGCGCAGCGCACTAGTCAAATCAGCGCAGTACCCGTGAGCGTATCGGGCTGGTACCAACGGGTGAGTTCGCAGGGGGTGTGACGCCTTCGCCCGTCGTTAAACTCGGTGACTCGAGTGGGCCTCATTTTTCGCTTGCGCATGCTGTCTGACGATCTCGGCCAATCCATGGTCGAGCTCGCGTTGCTGCTGCCCGTGCTCGTGTTCGGGCTCATCGGCGGCGCGGATCTCGCCCGCGCGTATGCGCTTCAGCTCGCCGTGCAGAACGGCGCGCGCGCGGGCGCGGAGGCATTCGCGATCGACCAGGCGAAGAACGCGCAGCAGGCCGTCCAGCGGGCCAAAGACGAGATGGGCCGCACTCCGGGCATGTCCTGCGACCTAGCGCACCAGTGCCTCGTGAGCATCAACTGGCCTCCTGGCGCGACGACCGACGGCTCGTCGTGCACGGTCTCGCCGCCTACGGTCGACGACCCGTGTTTCGTCACGGTGCGCGTCCGATACACCTTCAAGACGATCATCCCGTGGCCGATCATCCCGAACACCGCGAACTTCGACCGGAGCACGACGATGAGGATCTTCTACTAGATGAAGACGCTTCGCACGTTCTTTAGCCGCGGCGAGGGCGAGCGCGCGCAATCGCTCGTCGAGTTCTCGCTGCTTCTGCCGCTGATGCTGCTCATCATCACGGGGCTCATCGACGTGGGCCGTGCAGTGTGGGAGGAGAACACGCTCGCCTACGCCGCGCGCGAAGGCACGCGTTTCCTCATCGTCCACGGATCGACCGGCGCACCCCTGCCCGACGGATCGCCCGGCGCGACCGATCCGACCGGCGAGTCAAATTGCCTGACCGTCTGCCCCACCCAGTGGGCAAAGAACGTCGTGATGCAGGCGGCCATCGGTGTGGCGAACGTCAACGTCGTGGTCACGTGGCCCACGAACAAGGGACCGACGCCGTGCAACGACCGCAGCTGCCCGGTCACCGTCGACGCATCGGCCCCGTTCGTTCCACTTCCCTCGCAGTACCTCTTGGGCGGCGCGTACCAAATCACCCTCAAAGGAGGGTCTGTCTTGGTGATCCAGCGATGAAGATGCTCCGTCGGTTCTTGAGCGACGGCGAAGGTGGGCAGGCGGTCGTGCTCTTCGCCATCTTGATGCTCGCCCTGCTGTTCATGGTCGGTCTGGCGATCGACGCGGGACAGCTCTATTCGAACAAGCGCACCGAGCAAGAGGCCGCGGACGCGGCGGCCTTCGCCGGCGCGGTGATCCTCTATCAGGGTGGCTCTGGCGCACAGGCGATCGCCGCCGCGACCGCCGACGCGCAGACGAACGGCTACGTCAGCGACGATCCTCTGTGCCCCACGATCGATACCGGCACGACGTGCGTGACCGTGAACTGGCCGCCCCAAGCCGGCGCGTACGCCGCTCGCCTCGATCATGTCGAGGTGATCATCATTCGCAAGGTCCAGACCGCGCTCGTTCCGGCCGAGGCTGCCTTCAATCCGGTCCGCGCGCGAGGCGTGGCCGGCGCCGAGAACCTCAACAGCGGATACGCCATCATGGCAATCGACCGCGGGAACATCTCCCAGGCCTTCTGGGCCAACGCCAACGCCGACGTCCACCTCAACGGCGGCGGGATCCTGGTCAACTCGACCAACGGAAGCGCTGCCGAGAACGACCAGAACAACGCGGGCCGCTTCACCGTGCAGACGCCGTACTCCCTCGACGTCAACGGCGGCGCGACCGGGTACTGGGGGACTGATGGCGTCCCGGTGAACACCGGCCACAACCAGGTCCCCGACCCATTCGGCGGATTCCCGCCACCGCGAACGGGCGGGCTTCCTATTTGCAACTCGCTCAACGCCTGCCAGGACGGCGCTGGAAACCAGACCCCGGGCATCTACAACGTCAGCCTGGGCGGGTCGGGCAACACCAGCCTGACGCTCAACCCCGGGATCTACATCCTTCGGGCCGGCGCCGACACGCACGGCAACGCCACCGTGACCGGTACCGGAGTGTTCCTGTTCAACACGTACTCGATCTTTCCGTCCGACCTACACGGGGCAACGGCGTCGTGCGGGCAGCTCGATCTGGCCGGCAACGGCACGATGTCGCTGAGCGCGATGACCACCGGCCCCTGGAGGAACCTTCTCGTCTACCAGGACGTCAACTGCAGCGGCCCCGACAACAGCGTCGTCATCGAAGGCAACGGCTCGTTCACCGGAACCGGCTCGTTCTACGTCCCGACAGCTCCGTTCGTCTTCAACGGCAACAACGCAACGCTCATCGGTAGCCAGCTCATCGCTGACACCGTGACGGCTCAGAACGGCAACATCACCATCAACTACGACCCCACGACCACCGCGCAGCCGATCCTGCCCCGTCTCGCCGAATAACCCAAATAGTCCTCGCTTCCGAAGAAGGGTCCCCTCCGTCGGGACCCTTCTTCAGTTTTAGATGCCAAGATCCATCGCGAGGAGCTTCGGCGGCAGCGACCCCGCCGCGAGCAGGCGGTCGTGGAACACGCGCATCCCCCAGCCCGCGGCCTTCGCCCGATCGCGTAGGTCGATGATCGCAGCCCGCCCGAGCGCGTAGCTCGACGGCTGGAGCGGGTTGAGGGTGTAGCGGCGCACCTCGGCGATCGCGTTGGGCGACTCGAGCCTGGGTTTGTCGACCATGAACGCCACCGCTTCGTCGAAGGTCATCTCGCCCGTCGAAAGCCCGACATCGACCATCACCCGGGCCGCGCGCCAGAGGAGATCCTTGAGTCGCAGGAGGCGCGTCGCCGGCGCATCGAGGTAACCGAGCTCGGTCATCAGCTCCTCGACGTACAGTCCCCATCCCTCCACCATCAGGTTCGAGCGCAGCGACTTGCGCGCGAGCGAGCTGTTGTCGGCGGACACCGTGAGCTGGAGGTGGTGTCCGGGGTATCCCTCGTGACAGGCGATCACGGCGATCCCCGCGCGCGGATGACCCTCGAGCCGCTCGCGGCGCGTGCGCTCGTCGTCATCCGGCGCCGGCAGCGTCACCCAGAATCGGCCTTTGCGCGCCGACTCGAACGGTGCTGCGCCGACGTACGCCGCGTAGGGGTACGTCGGTCGCTGGTATTCGGGCATCTCCTCGACGACGAGATCTTCGCCGTACGGGATAGTCGCGAGCTGTGCCGTCGCGACGGCTTGCCGCGATCGCTCCATCTCGCTCCGGTACGTGGCCACGAGGTCCGCCTCGGATGGATGGTCCTCGCGCAGTCCGGCGACCGCGGTCCGCCAGTCCTGGTAACCGATCTCGAGCGAGAGCTGCGCGAGCTTCGCCTCTGTCTCGCGGAAAAATTCGTCTCCCCACGACCGCAGCGAGGCGGCGTCGTGATCGACAAGCTCCTTGTCGCGCAGCCATGCGTCGACGGCGTCGCGGCCGATCGCGAACGACCCGTTCGCACGCGGACGGAGGTCTTCGCGAAGCCATGCCGCATACGCCTCGAGCGCGTTCGCGGTCGCTTCGGCGGCGGGTCGGAAGGCGCGCTCGGCCGCGCGCTCGAGCGAGGTCGCGTTCGGGAGCATCGCCGGCGCGGTCTCGCGGAGGAACTTTGCGCCGCCGGGGATCGAGCGGAGCGCGACGTCGATCCACTCCGGCGGGGTGAGCTTGGGGTCGAGGTTTGCTTTGGCTGCGGAGAGCACCGCGGGCGCCTCGCCGAGTCGTTCGGCGAGCGTCGCGACACGCTCCGCGAGCGGGGCGTGTTCGCGCATGAACGCGTACACGGCCGCTCGTGTGATCGCATCCGAATAGAGGGTGGGCTGGCGCTTCCACCGCGCGAAGGAACGCAGCGCGCGCTCGCCGCGAAGCTCGGCGAGGATCAGTGCCCGGTCGATGCGCTCCGAAGGGAAGAGATCGTCCTCGACGAGAGCTTCCAACGGGACCAGGTGCTCGTCGACAAAGCGATCGCGGGCCGCGAAGCCGTCCGAAGTCCAGTCACCGAAGCGGTGATCGTGCTCATGGACCCCCGCGATCGTCGCGGCAACTGGCTCGAGCTCGAACCGGCCGTAGACAAAGTCGCGGGCGAGCTCGGTGAAGGACTTCGTGTGAAGCTAGAGCGACTGCCCGCAGTTGGAGCAGAACTTCGCGTCGTTGGCGTTCGGCCGCCCGCAATTGCGGCAGTAGATGGTCGTTCCCGCCGCCGGTGCTGCGCCGCTCGCGGTCGCGGCCGGCACGGCCGGCTTTTCCTCACCGCTCGCCGAATCGCGGAAGGTGCGTACGCCCTTGCCGAGCTGGCCGAGAACCTCCGGCAGCCTGCCGGCGCCGAAGACGATCAGCACGACGGCGAGGATGAGAAAGAGCTCCGGCCCACCGATGTTCGGCATTCATTCCCCCCTGACGCGCGCCTCCGCGCGCTTGGTCTCACGAACAGTCTAGGCGAACAGTCCTTCCAGCAGCCCGAGGAATAGCGGGATGACGACGAGGAGCATCAAGGCCGGCAGGTAGCACAGGACGAGCACGAGCATCAGCTGACCTTCCACGTTTCCGGCGGCTTCCAGAGACCGCGCGCGTTCTGCGGCGCGCGTTCGCTCGCGCTCGTCGGCGAGCACCGTCGCCGCGCCCTGCCCGAGGTCGCGGGCACGCTCGAGATCGGCGGCGAGACGCGCGAGCTCGTCGAGGCCGACACGACGTGCTTCGCGAGCCAGAGCGCCAAAGAGCGGGGCGCCGAGCGCGTACGAACGTGAGACGCTGGCGAGGGTCGCGTCCATCAGCGGTGAGCCGACACCGCGTGTGGCGACGCCGACGATCGCCGTCTCGACCGGCCGTCCCGCCGCGACGAGCGCCTCCACCCATTCCACGAACGTCACGAGCGCGCGCTCCGCCTGAGCGCGCCGCGCGGCAGCCAGCCGTTCGACGTGGATCGTCGGGATCACGAAACCCAGATATGCCCCGGCGGCGACGATCGCGGGTCCGATCGGAATGAGCAGGCCCGCTGCGATCGTGACCGTGGCGCACGCGACCGCCGACACGATCTTGATCGCGAGGAGCTGCGGACCGGTCCACCCCGCGCCCGAGAGCTCGAGGTCGCGCGGGGCGATGAGCGCGATCGCGGCCTGCGACGGCCGTGGGGCGAGGATCGCGAGCCTGCGGAGGACGGCCGATCGGGGCGTGAACGCGAACACAACGGCCGCCACCGCGCACGCGGCGAGGAACGACCCTGCCAGCGTCATCGGAGCACGCCGTTCACCGCTCGCCGGCTTGCGAGGATGCCGATGGCCTCGAGGAGGACGGCCGCGGGGATGAGAACGAGCTTCCCGAGCGACGAGCCGAGAGTCGACCCGAGCGACGGCACGGTGTACGAGAGATAGATCGTCAGTGCAGGAACGAGCCCCGCGAGCAGGATCACCTGCAGCTGCAGGCCGTTCGTACGGGCGCGCACGTCTTCCTCGAGTCGCTCGTGAAACGCGAGCCGGTCCGCGACGGCGGCCACGAGCGCTCCGGCTCGCTCGCCAGGAAGCCGCGACGCGATACCGAGCGCAAGCGTGTCGAGGGCGACACGCACGCGAGGATCTGCGGTAGCTCCGGCGGCTCTGCGGAGCGCGTCATCAAGTGGCGCGCCGAGATCGAAGGCGCGGAGCGCGGCGGCGAACGGCCGTACCGCGAGTCGATCCTCGGTTCCGCCGATCGCGCGGCGCAAGGCCTCCGGCACACCCGCATTCGACCGCAAGGCTGCCTCCGTCATTCGCAACATTCGAGTCGTCGCACCCCGCGCGCGCCGCCCCGCGCGGTCAGCTCGCATCCGCGCGGCCATCGAGGGCGCAATGGCGCCGGCGACCATCGCGGGTATCGGCGGGAGGGAGAGCGCGACCGCTATCACCAGCGCGAGCAGAGTGGCGCCCGCACGTGTGGCCTCCCATATCAGGAGCGATCGCGTCCAGCCTGCATCGCGGAGCGCGTCGCGGTCCGGGTGTGCGATCGGCATCGCGAGAACTGGCGCGCGGAAAGCGGGAGCGAGCGCCAGGCTCGTGACCGCAAGGGCGCAGGCCAACGCGCCCTCGAGAGCGAGCGTCATCGGAGCTTCTCGCGCAGACGCGTTGGCAGCCCGACATGATCCGTGCCCGCCCGCCAGAGCGTGACCAGGCCGTCGTCCTCGACTGCCACGATCTCGCGCACCGAACGCAGCCCCGCGTTGCTTCGTGCGACGTGAACGACCAGGTCGATGGCGAGCGCCACGTGTCGAGCGATCGCGGACGCCGTCAGCTCCCCCGCCCTCGCGAGCAGAAGCTCGAGGCGATCGATGGCGCGCCGCGCCGAGCCCGCATGCAGCGTCGTGAGCGATCCTTCATGTCCGGTGCTGAGCGCCTCGAGCAGGGCTGACGCCTCGCGTGAGGTTCGCACCTCACCCACGAGGATCCGGTCGGGTCGCATGCGGAGCGCATTGGCGACGAGGTCGGCGACGCCGATCGCGGACCCCTCCCTGCCCGGTACGCATTCGAGGTGCACGGCGTGCGGGTGCGGAAGAACGAGCTCGTTGGTGTCCTCGATCACGATGAGCCGCTCGTCGGCAGGGATGGCGGCCGCGAGCGTCCGGACCAGAGTGCTCTTCCCCGAGCCGGTCGCGCCGCTCACAAGCATCGTCGCGCGGGCCTGAACGCACGCTTCAAGAAGCGCCGCGGCGTCGGGGTGCAGACCTGCGGCCGACCACGACGGCGACGGTCCGGTCAGGGGGAGGCTGAGCCGACGGAAGGTGCGGATCGACAGGTTCGGACCGCCGACGGGGGCGATCACCGCATTCGCGCGGCTTCCGTCGCGCATGCGCGCGTCGACAAAGGGACGGTCGAGCGTGAGCTCGCGCCCGACCGCGGCGGCGATGCGATGAGCGAGCTCGGCTACCTCCTCCTGTCCACGGAACGCGACGGCGACTTTGCTCAACGCCCCGCTCCGCTCGACCCAGACCTCGTCGGGCCCATTCACGAGGACATCCGTGACCTCGGGGTCGTCGAGAAAATGCTGCAGCGGGCCGAAGCCGAACAGCTCCGCACAGAGCTCATCGAGCTCGCCCTCAACGAGCGCTGTACGCGCGGCGGCGCGCACTCGTTCCCGCAGAAGCGAGCGACGCCTCGGATCAGCGTAGACGGCGAGAAGCCCCGCCGGGTCGATCCCCGCGCCGACCTCAGCGCGGACCCGCGTCACGAGCGCAGCGTCGATCACGCGAGCGCGCGGAGGAGGACGTCGATCGCGCGCATCGTGGGCGCGCGCGCAGCGAACGAGTCCCGCGCGAGAAACGGATCGTCGGGGATCGCCGCGAGGAGCGGGAAGCCGATCCGCTCGGCGACGCTCGCCGCGTCGACATCGACCGCGCCGACCACGACGAGGCCGACCGCGCATGGCGCCTTCGCGATGAGCGGCAGGGCGCAGAACGCGGCCTGGAGCTGCCCCGCTCGCGTCCCGGTCACGAGGCAGAGCCTGTCGATGGATCCGAGCACAGCGGAGTCGAGCGCATCTGCGCCTGCTCCGAGATCAAGGACCACTGCGCGCCCAGCGGCGCAGACCCCGACGAGGTCGACGATGCGCTCGCCCGCGAAGCTCGCGTGAAGCGCGGGCGCGCCGGGTAGGAACGGCACGATCGACCAGCGGGAGACGAGGTCGGGCTCGCGTCCGGGCTGGACAAGCGCGTCCGCCACCGTCGCCCCGGCGATCCCCGCGCGGAGCGCGAGCGACGGCGACCACCGATCGAGATCGACGAGCAAGGGAGGCTCCCCGCCCGCAGCCGAACGGTGCGCGACAAGCGCCGCAGTCGTGCTCGTACCCGCGCCAGCCGTCAAGGACCAGAACGCGATCCGCCGGCCGCGCGCGAGAGCGGCCGGACGCGATGGCAGGATCGGCGCGAGCGGCTCGGTGCGTCCGGTGGCTTCGCGCATGAGGGCGAGTGCGACGGCGGCCGCCGGTGACGCGTCGAGGAAGGCCCTGAGTCGGCTCATCCGAAGAGCCAGCGGGCGAGGGCAGCCTCGGCGACGAGCATGCGATGCTCGGGCGGCGAGCCGACCGCGCCGACATCGAAAACGACCGGCCGAAGCGAGCGGCGCGCTTCTTTGGACCGGAGGATGTCGCGGGTCGACCACGCGCGCCGTCGCCAGGTCAGCGCGGCATCGGTTCCGCGAAGGAGATCGCGGCAGCGCGCGCGCCAGTCGGCGTTCACGTTGCGTCGCCACGGCGGATGTCGTAGGAGCCGCGCGCTCTCGCGCGCGACGCTCAACCTCCGAACGTGCACGAGATCGAGCGAGAGCGAGCCAAGGGGAAGCGGGCCGAGGTCACGGCCGAGCGCAGCGTACGTACCCGGCCGTGGCGCAAGCGCGACGAGCGCTGGTCTGGCGCAAATTCCGGCGAACGCAAGCCTGCGGACCGCGTCGTTAGCGCGATCATCCGCTACGTCTACGAAGACGCCCTCGGGCATGCGTGCGAGCGTCAGTTCGCCGAGATCCGCGACAGCGCGGTCGAGATCGCCCGCGGCAACGCGTTCGCAGCGCAGAACGGTCATCGCGGACCGGCAAGCGCGAGCACGAACGTGCTGGTCGCGATCCGGTCGGCGAAGCGGATCTCGTCGGCACGGTCGATCGCGACAACGACGCTCCCGATGCGATCGTTGACGACGGGCACGCCAGAGTGTCCCGCGGCGCCCAACGCGATCCCGCTTTCGGAGCGGATGTCGAGAACGAGCACGCTCTGCGCGAGGATCTCGACCGTTCGCCCCGCGGGTGCGCGTCCGCCGACCGGGACCGCGAGCACGTCCACCCTCGCGCCGGGGATGAGCGCTCCGCCGACAGCCTGCGCCGCACCCACGGGAAGCGCGATCGCCCGCATTCCGGATGGCAGCGCCAGTCCGGTACGGAATGCGGCGGGCTCGTCGGCGATGCCGCCGGCGAGCACGAACTGTCCCTTGGTGAGTGGAGCCCGCGGGATGCGCCCGATCGCCGCGGCCAAGTTGGGGAGTGCGCCAGCGGGCAGCGCGTCCGGAGGCAACGACACCATCGTGAGGTCCTCGTCGGCGAGGGCGTGGAGCGCATCGAGGTCGCGGGCGGCGACGACGACGGTCGTACGCTGCGCGCTGACGTAATAAAGGACGCCGGCCAGCGCGCCGGCCGCGAGCGCGAGGGCCAAAAGCGCACGCTGTCCGATCACTCTCCGAGCGCGGGCGAGCGCACGACAATGCTGACCGCGGCGTCGACCACATCAGAGGCCGCAGCGGCAGCGTCGACGACCAGACGGAAACGGAGCCCATAGGCCACGCCCTCTGGAGGCAGGCGCTCCCACGCGGTGCGAAAAGCGGTCGCTCCGCTTCCGGCGAGCGCAGCTGCGTCGCCCGCTTCGCCACCGACGAACGCCCACGAGCGAACGGGGACTTCGCGCCCATCGGCGAACGCGTGAAACCACAGCGCGACGGGGCGGCCGCGCAAGACCTCGAAACGCGTGAGACCCGCGCCGTTCGGCCGCGATGAGATGCCCGGCCGGATCTGGACGCGCCCGCTGTCGCCTCGGTCTCGCGGACCTTCGTCTCGATGATCAGCTCGCGAGCCGCTCGTCACCTCCGCGGTCCCGCGTGTCGCGCAGCATTCGCTGGTCGGCGCCGCGATCTGCGGCTGGAGCGCGACCGTGTCGCCGGGTGCGCCACCGGAGCGCGTGTTCAGCTGGCGCTGTCTGGCGAGCTCGGCATCGTCCTGAAAGAAGACCACGCTCACTGGGACGAATCCATCGGCGGTGAGGACGTAGTTCTCGTAGTAAGTACCCGCGACCTCGCGGCCATCGGTCAGCCGGGCGCGTCCGTTAAACGAGGTCCCATCGAAGACGCTTTCGTCGCCGGTGCCGACATCTCCCAGAACCCGGGCGTACGAGCCGGTAGATTCGTGGATGGTCTCGGTCGAGTAGGTGGTGAGCGGTCCATTCGTCGTCACGACATCTGCCACGTAGGTATCGGTGACGTAGTAGATCCCCGGCGGTGCAATGAATGGCTCGGGATCCGACCAGGGCTCGGACCCGGGGCCGATGGGACCTGGTTCGGTGGTGCGTTCGGGATCCCAGGCGAGCGCCGGGCTCGCCGCACAGAACGTGAAAAGGCCAGCCAGGACCGCGGCGCGGGCTTTCATCGTGGAGAACTCATGGCGAAGACCCGTACCGTCGTCACGGACCGGAAGGCGAGTGCGCCGAGGATGGGAGTGCGGAGCGGCACCTCCGCGTCGATCCGCACGGCGGGTCGGTCGTACCGCGCCCCGCTCCGCGGGTCTGTGGCCGGCGCGATCGGGAACGCCGCAATGTCTGCGGAACCAGCGATCTCCGCGGGTGCTGCGGCGAGCAACGGGGTCGAGAGCTCCAGCTCGCGGGCGAAGTACTCACGGGCGACGTCCGCCGCGTCGTCCGCAAGCCGAAGGGTCCCCGAGCGCGCGAGCTCGGCGTCGTCCTGATCGTTCACTGCGATGAGGGTCGCGAGGTCGGCGGCCGCCTGTACGCGGGCGATGGAGACGCGGATCGCGCCAAGCTGCAGCGCTCCCGCGAGGACGACGACCAGCAGCGGAAGGAGCACGATCGTCGTGAGAGCCGCGAGGCCGGCGTCATCTCGCAAGGCGCTCATCGGTTCACTTCCCCGCGCGCGAGCGCGCTCGACCGAAGGGGCAACGTCGTCGCGAACAGGAACGGGATCGCCACGCGTTGCTCGGATGTGACGCTTACCCGGACCGGCTCGCGCCAGCCCACGCGCGCGGGCTCGATCGTGACCGTGGTCACCCCCGGATCGATGCCCGAGGCGCGCAGCTGATCGGCGAGCAGCGAGCGGACCTCTGGGAGATCGCCGCCCAACTCACCGGCGTATCGGGCCGCCTGCACCGTCGCCGCGTCCTGAGCCAGCCACCGTTCGAGAGCGGCGCCGAACTCGAGGATCGAAAAGAGCAGCGGCACGAGGACGGCGATCATCAGCGTCGCTTCGAGCGTCGCGAGGCCGCGCTCGTCTTTGATGAGATTCAATGGACCGACTGCATCTGCGAGACGAGCGCCTGCAGCCGGGCGACGAGACCGTTGTTCCACGCCGACACGCCGATGACGAGGGTGCCGAGAACGACTGCCGCGCCGATGATGTATTCGATGGTGGCGAGCCCGCTCGCCTCGGAGGCGAAACGCGCAAGGCGTCTCATCCGCGATGACCTCCCCGCGAAGATGCCGGGAGGCTCGCCTTCGGGCTAGCGCCGTGCGATGGTCAGATCAGTCGGTACCGCAGTACCGGTTCAACGTCGTCCGAGCGCCTTGTTCGCCGCGCGGGCGTCTTTCACGCCGATGCCGAGCGTGGTGCTCTTCTTGGACTGGCCAAGCATGTATGCGGAATCGATGTTGATCTTGGCCTTCCCCAATCGGTTGGCGACGCGTGCGAGCGTCCCGGGCTTGTCAGAGAGACGGACCTCGAGGATCTTCCGGTCGCTCGAGATGCGGTACTTGGCCGCCTTGATCGCCCGCCGGGCCTTCGCCGCGTCGGCGTCGTCGACGACGACGCGAACCGTACCCTTGCCCGCGCCGGTCGTCGCCGCAATGCTGCGCATGTTCACGCCAGCCTTGCCAAGGGCATCGGCGAGCGCGCCGAGCTGACCTGCGCGATTGGGCAGCGTAACCGTGAGCTCTACCGCCATGCAGTTCCCTCCCCGCTTTAGTGAGAGGGCGATTCTATGCGGCGATCAGAGCGAGATGTGGCCGCGCCGCGCGAGCGCTGCGCGCCCGCGCTCGACCCGCTCCGCCCAGTGCATCGCGCCCCAGACCGTGAGGAAATAGCGCAAGCGCTTGCTCCGCTTTCGGCGCTGCTCGTTCTGGTCGTTGCGCGATCGCAAAAGGCTCTGGAGCTTGCCCACGAGCGTCTCGTCCTCCCATGTCATGAGACGAGGCTGCGCCCTGCCGCCCCCTTGCTCGACATAGCGCGACACGGACTGAACGTGTCGCGCGCTGCGTTCTAGCGGGCCTTGCCGATCCCGACGCGGATCTGGTCCTCGGAGAGCGGCCCACCGAGCTCGAGGTGTCGGATGACGCCGGTGCGGTCGACGAAAAAGGTGCTCGGAAGGCTCAGCACGCCGAAGCGACGGGTCGTCTGCCCGTCGCTGTCGAGGACCGGCACCAACCGATCGAGGGCAAGCTGGTCGAGGAACGAGCGGACCTTGTCGCCGGACTCCTGCAGGTCGACCTCCAAGACGACGACATTGGGCTCGGCCGCGGCGACGCGCTGCAGCGCGGGCATCTCCTGGCGGCAGGGTTGGCACCAGGTGGCCCAGAAGTTCACGATGACGACTTTGCCCCGGTAGTCGGAGAGCCGGACGGTCTTGCCCCCTGGCGCGATGTACGCGAAGTCGGGCGCCGTCGCCGAGATGCGACCGCCCATGCCTTCGCCTTCGATCTGCGCGCTGATCACTCCGACGTCGGAATCGGCGACCGGCTGGCGATTGAAAGGAAGGGACGGCCAGACGAGCGCGGCAGCCGAGGCGACAGCGATGGCACCGACGATGATCGCCGTGATCCAGCGCGGCAGCGCGGTCGGACCGTCCCTGCCGCCGAGTGCGGGGGCCGGGGGACGCAGGGGCACGGGCCCCTGGCGCGGAGCGCCTCCCAGTTCTTGGCTCATCCGAGCAGCGGCAAGAAGTTGAAGAGCTGAGGCAGCTTCGCGAACTGACCGGACACGAGAACCAGGCCCATCACGATGACGAGAGTACCGCCCGCAAGGTTCACAGCCCGGATGTGCGACGCGAGCCAGCGCGCGATCCGGCGGGCTCCGCCAATCCCACCGGCAAGCAGAAGGAACGGGACGCCGAGGCCCAACGTGTACGCAACGAGGAGCACCGCCCCCGATCCGAGATCGTCGTTCAGCTGAGCCCGGTCGCGCGGCCCTCGAGCCGAAGGTCGAGCTCGCGCGCGAGCACAGGGATTCGGATGAGCCCAAGCATCTGCATCCCGAGGACGACGAGGAAGAGCCCGCCTACGCGCTGGAGCCAGTAGGCCATCTCGCCCGCGAGTGCACCAACGAGCGCGAGCGCGACCCAGAGCAGGGTAAAGACGAGCGAGAAGCCAAGAACGAACGCGATCCCGTGCGCGAGCGTGCGCACGCGCGCCGTGCCCGCGAGGGCGGCCTCGCCGGCCATGTCCACGAGGAACGCCGGTACGAGCGGAAGCACGCAGGGCGAAAGAAACGAGAGCACGCCCGCACCGAAGGCAACCGCGACGTTCACCGCTAAAGCCTAGGGTGTCGTCGCGACCGTTCCCTTCGTGATCGTTCGGGCCACGACGGCCGCGAGAGCGCACGCAAGGTCTGGCCGATCGTTCGGCATCGCGATGCGGTGGTAGCGAAGGCCGTTCGCTTCGGCTTGCACGCGCGCCGCCACGTCGAGGTCGTAGAGGACTTCGAGATGGTCGGCGAGGAACTGCAGGGGAACGACCAGTACGCTCCGGTATCCGTCCGCGGCGATCGCTGGAAAGAGTTCGACGAGATCAGGGCGAAGCCATTCCTCCTGTGTGTGACCCGCACTCTGATACGCGAAAGACCACTCCGACAAGCCGGCGGCGGCCGCGACAGCTTCGGCCGTCGCGCGCAGTTGGCCTACGTATTCGGGCTCTGCGTCGTACACGCGCCGCGGAAGGCTGTGCGCCGTCAAGAGGATCGCGGGTGAGTCGAGCCCTTCGACGGCCTCGGCGATGGCGGCGCCCAGGAGGCTGTGCAATCGCGGCTCGTCGTACCAAGCTGGAGCGAGCCGCCACGAGATCGTCGGACTGGTGCCCGCAACGGCGTCCTCGAGCGCGCGGCGGTAGCCACCCATAAGCAGCTCGGACCACTGCGGCGACAACACGATTCCAACGAGCTGATCCACCCTGAGCGCGAGCTCGTGGACGACTCTCTCGATGGTCGGCTCGGAGAAGCGCATCGCGGCGCGCACCAGGTAACCCTCGCCCAGCTCGCGCTGGAGCGCCGCGGCCTGAGTCTCCGTTATCGCCACGAGCCGCGACCCGCCAATGATTCGATAGCGCCGCGTCATCTCCGTTGCGAGCTCGGCGCTCGGTACCCGCCCGCCGCGGACACGCGTGAGGTAGGCCGGAACGTCGCTCGGATCGCGCGGCGCGCCATAGGTCATAAGCACGACGCCCGTGGTCACGCGGCGGTCGCCTCGTGCACCAGCGCGACGACGCGACGCAGTGTGTCCGGATCGGTACCCGGGAGGACCCCGTGGCCAAGATTGAAGATATGTCCAGGTCGGCCGCGGGCCTGTTCCACGATCACCCGCGAACGCTCCGCCACGACATCGAACGGGGCAAGGCACGTCACCGGGTCGAGGTTCCCTTGTATCGCGCGGTCCGCGCCGATCCGTGTCCACGCATCGGCAAGGGAGACACGCCAATCGACGCTCACCACGTCGCATCCCCGCGCGGCAAGCGATAGGAGCTCCGGATTGCCGGTGAAGAAGTGGATGCGCGCTGCGCCGGTCGCAGACAACGCCTCGAAAACGCGAAGCGTATGCGGGAGCACCGAACGCTCGTAGTCGTCCGGTGAAAGGATTCCCGCCCAGGAATCGAAGAGCTGGACAACGTCGACGCCGGCCTGGATCTGCGCGACGAGATAGCGCGCGACAACCTCGGCGAGCGTACGCATCAATCGATCCCAAACATCGGGGTGGCCGATGAGCATCGCCTTCGCCTGCGCATGGTCGCGCGTCGGCATGCCCGCGATGAGATACGAGGCGAGCGTGAACGGTGCGCCGGCAAAGCCGATGAGCGCGACGTCGTGCGGGAGCGAGCGCCGCAGCGCGCGGATCGTCTCGAAGAGATAGGGGGTCGCATCATCCGCATCGATGACGCGCAGCCGCGCGATGTCGCGCGTGCTCCGGACCGGACGGTCGATGATCGGGCCGACCTCGGGCTCGATCCGGAACGGCACCCCCATTCCGTCGAGCGGCAGCATGATGTCGGCGTACAGCACCGCGGCATCCACGCCGAGCTGATCGACCGGCATCGCGGTGACCCGCGCGCACAGCTCCGGTGTGCGCGCCATCTCGAGGATCCCGTAGCGCTCGCGCAGCTCGCGGTAGTCGGCGAGGCAGCGGCCAGCCTGACGCATGAACCAGACCGGTGTCCGTTCGACCGGCTCGCGGCGGCATGCGCGGACGAGCAGCGGCGCGGTCACGTCGCCGGGATCCGCGCGGCTACGCCGTCGAGCTCATCGAGCGCCTCGGCGAGTGGCATCGCGCGCCCGACGAAGATCGGCGTCTCGCGCTCGGTGTACGAAGACGATTCGGTCTCGCGCAGGTCGGCCACGAGGGCGAGGAAGTCGCGCACGTCGTCGCACTCGAAAGCGACCACGAACTCCTGGTCGTCGATTCCGAAGCTGTATCCAGTGTGGATACGGATAGTCGGATAGCGATGGCCGACGGCGAAGTGCGCCGCCATGATCCGCGCGCGCTCCTCGTGCGGCAGCACGTACCACGACCGCTTCTTGGTCATCGGGTACACGACGACGTAGGGCTTGTCGCCGCGCGGACCTGCCGGGGCGTCGTGCTCGCCTCCGGCGTGTGCGTGCCCGTCGAGGTACGGGGATCGCCGTCGCGCAGCGAGGTAGGCGTGGGGCCGGGTCGACCATGCCCAGAGGCGGGTGCCGGCGAGGCGGACCTCGAGGGCGCGCAGGCTTTCGAGATCATCGCCGACCGCCCAGAGGAGCAGATCCGCGTCGGCGCGCATCCCCACGAGTGAATAGGCGTTGACGCGCGCGTCGGAGACGGCTGACACGAACTCCGCCTTGTCGGCCTCGCGCTGGCGCGGGTCGTAGCGCCGCCATTCCGACGAGACGGCGATGGTCACATAGCGAAAGAGCTCGTTCACCCAGCGGACTCGGCGAGCGCCTCGTCGGCGGCGGTCACCACCTCGTCGAGGATGGGCTCGTCATGCGCGAGCGAAACGAAGAAGCACTCGAGCGCCGAAGGAGGCAGGAGCACCCCGCGCCGGAACATCGCCGCATGGAATCGCGCGAACGCCGCACGGTCGGTCGCAAGCGCGTCGTCCTCGTTGCGCACCGGATGGTCTGTGAAGAAAGCCGTGAGCAGGGAACCGACGCGCTGCACCCTCGCGGCGATCGGTGAGCGCTGCGCCGCACGGGCGAGCCCCCTCGCGAGACGACCGCCGAGCGCCTCGAGGCGCTCGTACGCAGCGGCGTCGAGAAGACCAAGCGTCGCGAGGCCGGCGGCCATCGCGAGCGGGTTCCCAGAAAGGGTCCCCGCTTGATAGACCGGACCCTCCGGCGCGACGAGCCGCATGAGCTCGCGCCGCGCTCCATAGGCGCCGACGGGCAGGCCGCCCCCGATGATCTTGCCGAGGCAAGTGATGTCTGCCGCAATGCCGAGGCGCTCCTGCGCTCCGCCCCGTGCGAGGCGGAACCCGGTGATGACCTCGTCGAAGATCAGCAGCGCGCCGCACTCGGTCGCCAGCAGCCGCAGCCCTTCCAGGAAGCCAGACTCCGGCGGGACCGCGCCCATGTTGCCGGCGACCGGCTCGACGATGATCGCGGCGAGATCGCGCTCGGCCGCTGTGCGCCGCGCCGCGGCGAGGTCGTTGTACGGCACGGTGAGTGTGTCTCGGGCGGCCGCGAAGGGGACGCCGGCCGAATCGGGAAGCCCCAGTGTCGCGATGCCCGAGCCGGCTTTCGCGAGCAGCGCATCAGCGTGGCCGTGGTAGCCGCCCGCGAACTTGAGGACCGTGTCGCGGCCTGTCGCGGCCCGCGCCAGGCGGATCGCGCTCATCGCCGCCTCGGTCCCCGACGACACGAAGCGAACCATCTCGATGCTCGGGAACGCGTCGACGATCGTCTCGGCGAGCTCGGCCTCGAGCGGCGAGGGCATGCCATATGACGTGCCGCGCTCGGCCTGGTGTGCGATCGCCGCGACCACCGCGGGATGCGCGTGTCCGGCCACAAGCGGGCCCCACGAGCAGATCAGGTCGATGAAGCGACGCCCGTCCGCGTCCCAGACGTGCGCGCCTGCGCCCCTCACGATGAAGGGGGGCTCGCCGTGCACCGCGCGGAACGCGCGGACCGGGCTCGATACGCCACCGGGCATCACCCGCCCGGCACGCGAGCGCAGGACCTCGTTCCCGCTCAGCGTTGCCGAAGCCATTCGGCGGCCTCCAGTGCGAAGTAGGTGACGACGATGCCCGCTCCGGCGCGCGCGATCGCGGTGAGCGATTCGAGCGCCGCCCTGCGCAGGTCGAGCCAGCCGCGCTGAGCCGCGGCGTGAAGCGCCGAGTACTCGCCGCTGACCTGATAAGCGGCGATCGGTAGGTCGAACCGCGCGCGCGCTGCGGCGATCACGTCGAGATAGGGACCTGCGGGCTTGACCATGAGCGCGTCGGCGCCTTCAGCGACATCGGCCGCGAGCTCCGCGAGGGCCTCGCGACGGTTCGGCGGATCCAACTGGTACGCCTTGCGGTCGCCGAACGCTGGGGCGCAATCGGCGGCGTCGCGGAACGGGCCGTAGAGGCTCGACGCGTATTTGGCGGCATACGCGAGGATCGCGGTGTCCTCATGCGACGACGAGTCCAGCGCCGACCGGATCGCGGCGACCCGGCCGTCCATCATGTCGGACGGCGCGACGACATCTGCGCCCGCACCCGCGTAGACGCGCGCGGCGTCCGCGAGGATCTCGAGCGTGCGGTCGTTATCGATCGCACCGTCCTCCCGAAGAACGCCGCAGTGCCCGTGCGAGGTGTACTCGCAGAGGCACACGTCGGCGACGATCGCGAGCTCGTCCGTCGCGTCGCGGATCGCGCGGATCGCCGACGGCACCGGACCGAGCGGATCGGCGGCGGCGGTCCCGCGCTTGTCCTTCGACTCGGGTAAGCCGAAGAGCAGGACAGCGCCGATCCCGGCGTCGGCCGCGCGGGCCGCGAGGTCGCCCACCTTGCGGATCGGAACACGTGCGTGTCCGGGAAGTGCCGCGATGGGCGACGGGTCGTCGACCCTCGCGTCGACGAAGACTGGCAGCACGAGCATCGCGGGATCGAGGCGAGTCTCGCGAACGAGCCGCCGCAGCGCGGGAGTCCGGCGAAGCCGGTGGAAGCGTGCGAACGTGAGCGACTCGCGCTCAGTGACGAGCGACATGCGATCCCTCCAACGCGAGGTCGGCGATGGCGCGAGCGGTGGGTTCCAACGCGGTCAGCGGGCTCACGTCGAACAGCCGGACCGCGGCGGCCGCGGTGGTCGGACCGATGGCGACCACCCGGTGATCGACCGGGAGCTCGGCGCAGATGTCGGCGGCAAAACCTTCGACCGCGCTTGGCGAGGCGAAGACGACCGTCGCGCCGGCCTCGACGGCCGCGCGCGCCACGCCGACATCGCCGTCTGCGCCGGGACGGCTGCGATAGGCCACGACCTCGCGGATCAAAGCTCCGCGTGCTCGGAGCGTCGCGGGAAGTTCGTCGAGCGCTCGATCGGACCGTGCGAGGAGGACGGCACCCCGCGGGAGCGGAAGCTCGGCGCCAAATGCCGCTCCGGTCGCGACCGACGCGACGAACTCGGGCTCGCGGCCGAGCGCGCGGAGGCGACCAGCGGTAACCGGGCCGACGACGGCGATAGCGCACGGCACCGCGCGGGCATCGGTGACCGCCCCGATCGCCTCCACTCCGGCGGGACTCGTGAGGACGAGCAGGTCGGCGGTGCCCAGGGCCGTCAGCGCATCGAGCAGCGCCGCGCGATCGGCAGGCTCGCGCCGAACACACGGCACGGTCACGACCTTCGCACCGCGCGCGGCGAGCTCCCGCGCGAGCGGCTCATCGGCCCGCGTGAGCAGCACCGTGTTCGAGCGGTCAGACGGCATGCGGCACCCCGCCAAGCGCTTCGACCGCCAGCCGCGCGGCCTCGCGCGGATCGGTCGCGGACGTTCGGACCCGGGCGCGCTTGCCGTCGAGGGCCAAAGCGGCGTCGAGAGTGACCGTGCCGTCGTCGAACGTCGCCAGGGCGCCGAGCGCGAGCTCGCAGCTCGCCCCGAGGTCCCTGAGCAGCGCGCGCTCGGCGGTGACCGCGATGCGCGCGTGCAGGTCGTCGAGGCCGGCCAGCCGATCGCGCATGACGCGATCGTCCGACCGGCACTGCACGGCAAGTGCGCCCTGGCCCGGAGCGGGGAGGAGGACGTCGGTCGAGAGGATCTCCTGGCTCGCGACCGGGATCCCGAGCCGCCGAAGCCCCGCGACCGCGAGGATGGTCGCGTCGACCTCCCCTTCGCGGACCTTGCGCAGCCGCGTATCCACGTTTCCGCGGATATCGATGAGATGGACGTCGGGACGGATCGCAAGAAGGAACGCACCGCGGCGCGGGCTGGAGGTTCCGACGCGGGCACCTTGCGGAAGCGACCCAAGCCCGCCACGCGTCGCGGTCACCATGACGTCCCGCGGGTCCTCGCGCGGCGGGATCGCCGCGATCGTGCAGTCCTCGCTCTCGGCCGTCGGGAGGTCCTTCAGCGAATGGACCGCCACATCGACCTCCCCGCGGCGAAGCGCGTCCTCGAGTGTCGCGACGAACGCGCCGTCCGCTAGCTCCCGGATCGGCCGGTCGCTCGCGTCGCCCGCGGTGCGTACGACGACGAGCTTGGCGACCGCCTCTCGGCCGAGCATCGCCGCGACGATCCGCGCTTGGACCAAGGCCAGTGCGCTGCCGCGCGTGCCGATGCGTATCACGACGATGAGTCCTCAAGCCGGAACAGCTCGCGGGCGGCGTCGGCCCGCTCGGGCGAGGCGAGGAGCGCGACCGTCGGCGCGTGCAGGAACGCATTGGTGAGTGAGGAGGCCAAAGCGGTCACCACCTCGCGGTCGCGGGCTCCCAGATGGCCGAGCTTCCCGAGCGCTCGCGCGAGCTGGTGCTGCCGCAGCTCGTCGGACCGCACACGCAACGCCCGGATGACGGGGACGGCAAGGCGTCCACGCCAATCGCCGGCGAACCGCGCGGTCATCCGCTCGCATTCGCGCTCAGCAGCGCCGATCGCCGACGCCGGCGGCGCCGCCCGATCGCGCAGGTCGTCGGCGGTCCGATACACGAGACCCGCCAGCGCGCGGGCGTCCGCGCCGACGCTCCGGGGGACCGCGAGATCGACGATGACGAGCGGACCGCGCAAGAGGCGCTCGTGGAGCCGGGGCGCATCGAAGAGCGCGCCCCGCGTGTCGGCCGCGGAGATCACGCAGGTCGCGCGCGCGAGCGCTTCGTTCAGGTCCGCGAGTGGGACCGCCTTGGCATCGATCTCGGAGGCCAGAGCCGCCGCGCGCGCGGCGTCGCGGTTGGCGACGAGCAGGGTGCGAACGCGGTGCCGCAGAGCGCGCGATGCGAGCTTGCCCATCTCGCCGGCGCCGACCACCAGCGCGGTTGCCTCAGCGGGACGGTCGACGAACCGGAGCGCTTCGTCGACGGCGAGGGAGCCGAGCGATCGCGTCATTGATCCCAGTGCAGTGCCTGCGCGGACGTCCCGGCCGAGGCGAAGCGCGCGCTCGATGAGAGCCTCGAGGAGCGGCTCGCCGCGCACCGACCCGCGGACGCGGCGGAGCTGACCGAGTATCTGCACCTCGCCAGCGACCAGCGATTCGAGCCCGGCCGCGACGCGGAAGAGGTGGCGCGCAGCCTCCGTTCCGCGCAGCAGACGCGACCCACGCGCTCTCGGCAAGGTCGTCTGGTCGACCGCGTAGAGCTCGACGCGATGACAGGTAGCGAAGACGAACGAACGCGGAAGCGGTAAGCGCGTCAGCCTGTCGAGAAAGCGCTCACGCTCGTCGAGATCGGCATCGCCGCGCGGCACGACGACCGCGGACAGGCTCGCGAGCGGATCGGCCATGCGCTTCCACGTTCAGGCTGTCTCGCGAGAACGCAAGGCGCGTTGGGAGTCTTCCCCAGCCTCTCGGTGATTGACCGAGATTCGCTGGGGAGTTTCGCCCAACCTTCGTGCTAGCCGAGCGCTTGCGCGAGGTCCGCGATGAGATCCTCGACCGTCTCGATGCCGACCGAAAGCCGGACCAGGCCGGCCGGCGGCGCGAGCTTCGTGCCGCGAACCGAGCCGTGGGTCATGGCGAGCGGCACCTCGATCAGCGATTCGACGCCGCCCAGCGACTCGCCAAGGGCGAAGAGCTTGGTCCGCGCGGCCATCCGTTTCGCCGCGGCCTCGCCGGCCTTCAGCTCGAAGGAGAGCATGCCGCCGAAGAGGCGCATCTGCTTTTTCGCGAGCTCGTGCTGTGGGTGCGTCGGGAGTCCTGGATAGTTCACGCAGGCGACCTTCGGGTGCTCGGTCAGCCATTCCGCGACCGCCTGCGCGTTCAGTGAATGGCGCTCCATCCGGAGCGCGAGCGTCTTCGCGCCGCGCAGAACCAGCCACGCGTCGAGCGGACCGGGCACGCCACCCGCGGCGTTCTGAACGAACGCGATGCGCTCGCGCAGCTCCGGGTCGTTGCCCGCGAGCGCTCCGCCCACGACGTCCGAGTGTCCGCCGAGGTATTTCGTCGTCGAGTGAAGGACGAGATCCGCTCCGAGCTTCAGCGGCTGCTGAAGATATGGGCTGGCGAACGTGTTGTCGGCGAGGGCGAGCGCCCCGCCGCGGTGGGCGATCTCGACGATCGCCGCGATGTCGAGCACCTTGAGCAGGGGATTCGACGGCGTCTCGATCCAGACGAGCTTCGTCGCCGAACGCATCGCCTTGCGGACCGCGTCGAGGCGGCGCATGTCGACCGCGGCGAAGTCGATCCCGGCGCGATCGAACACCCGCGCGAAGAGTCGGTAGGTCCCGCCGTAGACGTCGTCGCCCATGATCACGTGATCGCCACGGGCCAAGAGATGCGCGACCGCGTCGGAGGCGGCCATCCCCGAAGCGAACGCGAGGCCCCAGCGGCCGGCCTCGAGCGACGCGAGGCAGGTCTCGAGCGCGGCGCGTGTCGGATTGCCGGTGCGCGCGTACTCGTAGCCCTTGTGCTTCCCGACCGCCTCCTGGACGAACGTGGACGTCT
>VBDQ01000132.1 GCA_005889075.1 Chloroflexota bacterium | reverse complement strand
CCGCTGCGCGCAGCGTCGGTGTGGTGCTACCGCCGACGAGGACCACCGTGGGCACGCGGACCTCGCGCAGCCGCGTTTCGGGGAACGCGAACCCGTCCATGACGGCCGCGTCGTAGGGCAGCGTATGCGCGGCCGCGACTGCGTCCTTCCAGAACGGCATGAAGCGCATCGCAACGACGAACAGGCCGGGGACGCCGACGGTCCGCATGAAGTACTTCACCGCCTCGTCGCGCTTGCCGCGCGCGATGAGCTCGTTCATCTTCCGCTCGTAGTCCGGATCCGGCGCATCCTTCGGATTCCCCACCATGTACGGCGGCTCGTGCGCGGCGAGCATCTTCATCGGGACGCCGCTCGCCGCAGCTTCGAGCGCGAGCGCCGCGCCGGACGAGGTTGCGGCGACATACGGCCGGCCACCCGCGGCCTCACACACTGCGCGCAGATCCTCGACCTCGCGGGCGACGGCATACGGCTTGGTGTCGCCGCTCTCGCCGCGACCGCGCCGGTCGTAGTCGAACACCGTGAAGTCCTTCGCGAGCTCCTCGCGCATGGTCTTCGCGAACGGGGACGAGCGCACGCCGAGCGCGCCCCAGACGAACACAAGTGGCGCGCCTTGTCCCATGGTCTCGTACGCGATACGCGTACCGTCCGCGGATGTCACGAACTTGGTCGCCATGACTCTCCTCCGTTGCGGCCGAACCCTCGCCCGAAACGGTCCTTGGGCCGCCGCATCCAGTGTGCCAGCCTCTGCGCGAATGATCGGGCGGGCTAGAGCGCGATGTTCCCGGGGGCACCGCTCCCTTAGGTGTTCCTCCGGGTCGTCGCGGTCAGTCCGATCCATACACTTCTGATGGGAGCCGTGCTTCGGGGGAGGACAAGCTATGCGCAAGCTCAAGGTGACCACGTTTCTCACGCTCGATGGTGTGATGCAGGCGCCGGGCGGACCGGAGGAAGACCCAAGCGGCGGGTTCGCCCATGGGGGCTGGTCCGTGAAGTACTGGGATGACCGTCTGAGCCAGGAGATGACCGAGTTCATGGGACGCCCGTTCGACATGGTGCTCGGGCGGAAGACCTTACGAGATCTTCGCGGCGTACTGGCCGCGCTCGACAGAGCCCGGCGCGGACGCCCTGAACAGGGCGCGCAAGCACGTCGCCTCGACGACCCTGCGCAGCGTGGACTGGAGCAACTCCACACTCATCAACGGCGACGTTGGAGCGTATGTAGCCAACCTCAAGAACGAGTCGGGGCCCGAGATCCAAGTACACGGCAGCGGGCGGCTCATCCAGACGCTCCTCAAGAACGACCTGGTGGACGAGTTCCACCTCATGATCTTCCCGATCGCGCTGGGCAGCGGGAAGCGTCTCTTCGCGGAGGGCACCGTCCCGGCGGCTTTCACAGGCGTCGATGTCAAGACGTCGAACACCGGCGTGATCATCGCGACGTACCAGCGCGCCGGGGCCGTGAAGTACGGATCGTTCGCACCCGAGGAGTCCGCCGCCGCGGAGGTCAGGGGCCGCTAGCGTCGACGATCGTCGTCGGCCGGGGCCGTCGCGGTGGTCATGGGGCGGCAGGTTCGGCGCGGCGCAGCGTCTCGAGCGGGAGGGTCAGGGAGCGCGCGCCGCGGCCACGCCCGGCCGCGCGCTCTCGTCATGGGGGCGGCGTTCGCCGACGAGAAACCACGTGCGCATCGGGGCCTTCCCCTTCACCTCGATCGTCCCGCGCGGCTCGCACTCGAACTCGTCGCGGATGAGCTCGTAGGTCGCGTCGCTCAGGTGGATTCGCCCCGGCACGCCGTGCGACTCCATCCTGCTCGCCGTGTTCACGGAATCGCCCCAGATATCGAACACGAACTTCCGCAAGCCGATGACCCCGCCCACGCAGGGCCCGCTGTTCATACCGATCCGGAAGTCGATGCGGTCTTCGCCCGCCGCGCGGAGCTCGTCGAGATAGGCGCGAATACCCAGGGCCATGCGGGCCACCGCCTGCGCGTGATCCGCGCGCCTTCGCGGTACTCCCGCGACGCACATGTAGTTGTCGCCGATGGTGCGGATCTTCTCCACGCCGTGCCTCTCCGCGAGGAGGTCGAAGCGGGAGAAGATCCCGTTGAGGAGCGCAACGAGCTGCTTCGCGTCCAGCCGCTCGGCGAGCATCGTGGATCTCACGATGTCCGCGTAGAGCACCGTCGCGTGCTCGTACGTGTCGGCGATCGGGCTCTCACCGGCCTTGAGCCGGGGCGCGATCTCCTTGGGCAGCACGTTCAGAAGGAGCCGCTCCGAGCGTTCCTGCTCGCGTGCGAGCGCGTCCATGGCGCGGTCGCGCTGGCCGAGGAACGTCACGATCAGGATGAAGACGATCGAGCCCCCCACGGCGACGTTGAGGCCGAGCATCGTGCTGGTGAACCACTCCGGCAGCGCTGAGACCGGTCCCACGATCTGGCCGGCGACGCCCGAACTGATGAACACCGCGAGGTAGGCGGCGTACCAGCGGAGTCCGGAGCTTGGCCCGCTGAAGACGAGGGCGCCGACTGGGGCAAGAATGCCCCACAGCCCCACACCCCCTGACGGGAGAAAGCCACCCAGTGGGGCCATCGACAGCGTCGGCG
>VBDQ01000101.1 GCA_005889075.1 Chloroflexota bacterium | reverse complement strand
AATGTCGATCTGGTCGCCGAGGTGACGGAGCGACATCGCCGAACACTCGAGGTGCCAGCCCGGCCTCCCTGTTCCGTACGGGCTGGACCATACGGGACCGTTCGGCACCCGGCGCCACAGGGCGAAGTCGAGCGGGTCTCGCCGGCGTGGATCGTCGAGCCGTGCATCGTCCTGCTGCGCGAGGATCCGGGCCATCTTGGTGGGCGAGAAGCGCGAGAGCTCGCCGTAGTGACGATCGCAGCTGATGGCGAAGTACACGCTCCCGTCGAGCGCATAGGCGGCCCCGCGGTCGACGAGCCGTCCGACGAGCGTCTTCATCGAAGCGAGCTCGCGCGTCGCGTGTGGCATCACGTCAGGGCGGCGCCAGCCGAGGCGGCGCATGTCGTCGCGGAACGTGCGCTCTTCGCGTCGCCCGAGCGCTCGCCAATCGACGCCGTCGCGCGCCGCGCGCTGGAGGATGGACTCGTCGACGTCGGTAACGTTCTGTGCGTAGCGGACGCGGGTTCCGCGCGTCTCCAGGAGGCGGGTCAGCACGTCGAAAACGACGAACGTCCGCGCGTGGCCAAGGTGCGTCGTGTCGTACGGCGTCACGCCGCAGACGTACATCGTCAACGCCGGTCCGCGCGGTCGGAGCGGGAATACGTCGCGGCGTCGCGTGTCGTAGAGCCGGAGCACCCGCGCCGGACGATATCCTCGCCCGCGGTGACGCGCTTTCTCGCGCGCGACGAAGTCATCGAGATCGTCCGTCGCATCGCATCGCCTCCGACCGCGCCCTACCACGAGTTCGCTGTGCTCGAGGCGATACGCGGGGAGCTCGAGGCGGCGCGCATCGCGACTCGAACCGACGCGTTCGGACAGGTCTACGCGCATCTCGCGCGAGGCTCGGCGAAGCGCGCCCTCGTGTTCGCCGCGCACACCGATCATCCCGCCTTCGAGGTCACCGACGCGCAGGGGACCGAAGGCCGTGCGCGAGTGCTCGGCGGCTTCCGTCAGCGCGTCTTCCCGACCGACGTCCCAGTCATGGTTCAGGACGACGCCGGTGCCCCACCCTTCCGAGCGACGCTCCTGGATCCCGAAGCGTCGGTCGAGCCGAAGCACAACTCGACCGTCGTGTGCCGGATCCGCGCGGACCGGGAGCTGCGCGTAGGCCAGTTCGCCGTGCTCGACATGCCTGGTGTCGAGGTGGCCGGTGACGAGATCCGTATGCGCGCCGCGGACGACCTTGCCGGGTGCGCGCTCATCGTCTGTGCGCTGCTGGTCCTGCGTGAGGACGATCGCCCGCACGATATCCACGCGATCTTCACGCGGGCCGAAGAGACCGGCCTCTATGGCGCACGGCTCGCGGCCGAGGATGGGCTCATCCCCCGCGATGCGTTCGTGGTTTCGGTGGAGGCGAGCCGCGCGCTGCCCGGCGCCGAGGCCGGGAAAGGCGTCGTCGTTCGCGCCGGCGACCTGCACAACACGTTCAGCAACGAGGCCGAGCGCTACCTCCGCGTCGCGCGAGAGCGGCTCGCCGACGCCGGCATGCCCGTGCAGCGTGCGCTGCTCGTCGGCGGGACGTGCGAGGCCTCGGCGTTCGTGCGTCTCGGTTGGACCGCGACCGGGATGGCGTTACCGAACGTCAATTACCACAATGCCGCGCCGGACGGGAGCTTCGCTCCGGAGATCGTCCGGGTGTCCGACCTCGCGAGCGGGATCGCGCTCGCCGTCGAGGCCGCGATCGCCGCCGCAGAAGACGCGAGCGAGTCCTGGTGGCCAGACGTGCGCGTCGTGCCGTCAGACATTCGGTCGCTCCTCAGGCGTCCGCGCCGCGACGAGTAAATGCCCGGACAATATGCCCTCAGCACCCACTAATGGCGTCACTTGACTTCGACTCACACCGCGGGTGTACAACAGAGGCACGCTCCGCGGGCGCCCACGGAGCAAGCAACCAAGACCGGCGGACGCCGATATGGAGGTCGCATGGTCAGGCTGCACTTGAGATTGGGAGTCCTTCAGGTCGATTGATGACGCCCCCAGCGGAAGGGGGCACTGCCGCACGGCGCTTGCGGCGGTTTAGAGGGAAGAGGGTCGTCCCCTAGAGGCGATCTCCCTCACACCGTGGCCAGAAGTGAGGCCGCAGCCGGAGCGCCGGAAGGGCTACCAACGCAAGAGCGTCAGTCGCAGCGGTCCCCGGGACGCCGGGGGCCGCTGTTTTTGTGTCTCGTGTTGCGGAAGCGCTCAGCGCCGATTCCCTAGGCTCGATCCACTTGGAGACCAGCACCACCGAGCTCGGCTGGTTTCGGGCCGAGCTGTTCCGTTCGATCGTGGCGCCCCGAACATTCGCGCGCGAGCTCGCCCGAGAGCACTTCGGACTCGCCGGAGTGCTCGTGGCGCTCATCGCCGGCATGGCTCTCTCGATCAGCGTCGACGCCCTCGTTCTCGCCACCAAAGGCATGTCGCCGGCTGGTTTCGTCGCCCGTCTGGTGATCGACGCGTTCCTTCTCGGTGTTCGCATCGCCATCGCGGCGACCGTCGTCGCGACGGTGGTGTGGGGCGGACTGCGTCTCCTGCGACGCGAAGAGATCACCCTCGATCAAAGCTTTACGGCGATCGCGTTCGCGCTGAGCCCACTCGTCATCGCGCCGATCGCGGCGGTGCTCGTGACGCTCGATCCGAGCTTGCTTGTCGTCGCGGGCGTCGTTTTTGGGCTCGTGGCGGTGCGTGCCCTTCTCGGGATCCTCTTGAACGTCGGCGCGATCCTGCCCCGCCCGCTGGCGGCGATCGCCCTGGTGCTCATCGTCATCAGCGGCTGGTTCTCGATGCAGGATCAGATCTCACGCGTGCGCTTTACCGCGTACGCGATCGCGCCGCAGCTCGCGCCTGCGCTCGCCGCCGCGCCGGCGCGAGGCAAGACGTACCAGCTCGAAGGCGCGACGCTCGCCGCGCCGAACGACTGGGAGTTCTCGGTGCGCGGGGTCCCCGGAGAGATCGCGCACCTCGAGATCGCATCGGCGACATTGAATATCGTGCGCGGCCGTCCGGACCCACTGGCCACGCTCGATAGCCTCGCGACCACGCTCGCGCGGTCAGAGCGCCTCGGGTTTTCCGCACGCCGCGACGAGCGATCGGTCGTGCTGCTCGGCGGGCATCTGACCGTCGACGACCGCGCCGACGGCGCGTATGAGGGGCGGCACATCGCGCTGCGGCAGTTCACCGTGGCGGAGGACTCGGCCGGCCTGGCCCTGCAGTTCCGTTTCTTCGACCCTCCGGACGTCGAGGCTGCGTTCGCACAGGCGGCAGCGATCGCCGCAACTCTGCGGATCGTTGGACGCGAAGCTCAGCTCTCGACGACTGAGATCTCCCGTACCGCGCCCGCCTTGATGCGGTAAGCGAAGAGCTCGGGAGGCTCCGCGCGCAGTGAGACCAGAACATACGCGGCGGCAGGCCAGTGCGCTTCGCTGCGATCCGTCGGAGACGGATAGGCCTGCGTGCGGGGGTGACTGTGATAGATCGCGACCAGCTCGCGGTCGAAGTCGTCTGAGGAGCGAAGCGCGTCGAGGACTTCTTTGCCGTCGATCAGGTAACGCGTCTCAGGGGTTGGATGCACGTTCTGGCAGCGCAGGACGCGCCGCACCACCTCGTCTTCACCCAGAAGCAGCCCGCAACACTCCTGCGGCGCCGCCGTTCGCGCGTGCGCCACGATCTCGTCGCGCAGCTTGCGCGAGAGCACCACGCGGTCGCGCTCGCTCAGCCGCCGCCGGCCATGGCCGGGATCACCATGACCTCGCTCCCCTCCGGAACCTGTGCGGCACTTCCACCGCGCGTGCGCGCGTCATCCTCGCCGATGTACACGTTGACATAGGAGCGCAGCTCGCCTTTGTCGTCCAGGACCCGCGAGGCGAATCCGGGATGACGTCGGTCGATGTCGGCGATGACTTCGCGGAGCGTTGCTCCCGCCGCCACGAGCTTGGTCTCTCCACCGGTCGCGTCGCGCAGCGCGCCCGGCAGGCGAACGGTCACCGGCATCGACATCACTCCCAGAGGGGCGTGCTCAAGTAGCGCTCTCCGCCATCGGCGATCAACACCACGATATGGCCACCTTCTTCCCGCGCGACCGCGAGCGCGGCGACGACGGCCGCTCCGCCCGACACACCGCTGAAGATCCCCTCCTCGCGGGCCAGGCGCCTCGTCATCGCGATGGCCGCGTCGGTCGAGACGACGCGATGGTCGTCGGCCGCGCGCTCGTCCCAGATCGCGGGTCGCATCGCGCTCGCCATGTGCTTCCATCCTTCGATGCCATGGAAGGCATCGTCCGGCTGCACCGCGACGATGCGCACACCTTTGGGCCGCAGCGCGGCCGAGACGCCGATGATCGTGCCGGAGGTTCCAACGCCAGCGACGAAGTGCGTGATGCGGCCGCCCGTCTGATCCCAGATCTCCGGACCGGTCCCCAGCTCGTGCGCGAGCGGATTGGCGGGATTCGAGTACTGATCGAGATAGACGTAGCGATCGGGCTCACCCCGCGCGCGCCGCTGCGCCTCGCGGATCGCACCGTCTGTCCCTTCGAGCGGATCGGTGAGCACGAGCGATCCGCCAAATGCGCGGACGATCTTCTTGCGCTCCTCCGACACCTTGTCGGGCATGCAGAGCTCGAGCGTGTGCCCGCGGACCGCGCAGACCATCGCCAGAGCGATGCCGGTATTCCCGCTTGTCGCATCGAGCGCCGTTTTCCCCCGAAGGAGGTGGCGCTCCTCCTCCGCCGCGATGACCATCCACAGGCCTGGCCGGTCCTTCACGCTCCCGCCGGGATTGGCGCTCTCCAGCTTTGCCCAGATCTGGCCGCGCGATCCGTCCCAAATGCGACGCAGCGGAACAAGAGGAGTGTCGCCGATGCGTTCCAGGATCGACCCTCGCACGCGCTCGCGAACGAGGGCAGCGGAGAGGCGCGACATTCGGTGAGCCTAGCGGCGACCCTAGGTCCGGACCGTCTCCAGCGCGCGCCGCGCGAGGCGGAGCGCTTCATCGCTGTCGCCGCTCGCCTCCGCGGCGCGTGACCAGCGATCGAAGATCGTGCGCAGAAGGTACGGTGCGCGCTCTTCCGCGAGCTGACGCGCTTCCTGGAACGAACGGCGCGCGGTCGTACCGTTGGTCTTCATTCGCAGCTCGCCGATGAGCACCATCATCCGCACCTGCGCATCGACCTGATCGACCTTGCGCGCGAACTTCAGCGCGTTCTGCGCCTCCTCGATGGCCTTGTCGCTGTCGGTCTTCGCCATGACCTCGGCCTGCGACGCCTTGATCGAGGCGAGAGTCGTCTCGCGCTTCGCGTCCTCGGCTAGCTTTTCGGCGCGCACGAGACTCTCACGCGCGCGGGTGATGTTCCCGTACTCGACGTAGAGGGCGGCCACGTTGTCGAGCGCGCACGCGACCTGATCGATGAGACCCAGCTCTTCGTAGATCTGGACACTCTTCTGGTTGTAGACGATGGCGGCCTCGACGTCGCCGGAATCCTGATACGCCTTGGCCATGCCGGCGTACAGATGCGCGAGGGTCGTGCGGTCCGAGAACTGGTCGGAGAGCTCGATGGCCCGCTCGTACGCGGCGAGCGCCGGCTTTGTCTGGCGCTGGTTCGTCAGGGCGACCGCGAGCGAGACGAGCCGCCGGAAGTGGAAGGGAGGATCGTTGATGGCGCCTTCCTCGCACGACTGGATGCATTCCCGAAGGAGACGAATGGCGTCCTCGTATGCGTAGGTCTGCGCGTAGCTCTGCGCCAGCACGGCCTTCACGCGTACCTGCTCCTCCGGGTCGGCGAGCAGCTCCGCCATGCGCTGCGCCCGCTCGATCAGCGGGAAGGCTTGCTTCGGCTGGGCGACCATGTTGTAGGCGATCGCGAGGTAGCGCAGGCGCACCAGCTGGTCCTGGGCGCTGAGCCCGTCCTCGAGACCCTCGAGGATCGAGATCGCCGGCCGGGCATGTCCCTGCTCGATCGATCGACGCGCTTCGAGCAGATCGAACTGAGGCGTCGCCGGAGCCGCGGCGCCTCCCAGAAGGTCCGCTGGGCTCACGCCGAGGACCCCGGCAATGTGTTCGAGCGCCTTCATCGACGCGCGCGTCCGCCCGGACTCGAGCATGGAGATGTAGGCCTTGGTGTAGAGCGGGTCGGCGAGCTGCGCCTGTGTCAGCCCTTTGGCGGTGCGTAACGAACGGATGCGCGCGCCGACGTCGGCAACCATCGGGGAACGGACCGCGGCCACGGGCCGCCACTTTACGGGCGTCCGAGGGAGCCGTCAAATGCCTCTTTACCTGACTATTCGGGACCGAGACCGGGGCCTTGCCGGTCGGGGTCCGCGGGCCCAGATGCCCGCTGTCTCGGCCGGCCGACGCGTTGCGGCCCGAAGGTTCAGTTAGCAGAGGCCGCCGCCACCATCCGGTGGGCACGCGTAGGCCGTGCTGGTCGCGATGGGCGCGGAGAACGCGATCGCGAGGGTCGCCACAAAAACGATGAGCTGAAGAGCACGACGGATCGACATGAGGGTGGGTTCCTCCCAACCCCACCGGCGATTTGCCTGGGTCCGCTCGCGGGAACTCTGCTACCCCGAGTGACAGAAGTAAAGGAGAACTTTCCCTCTTAGGGGCGGGCCAGCAGTCGCTGGCTGAGCGGACGCAGCTGGTGTAGCCCTCCATCGATCGCGGCGGCGAAGAGCAGGCTCGCCGGCCCGAGGAGCAGACCGGGGACAGCGTAGAGACGCGGCAGCGCCTCGAACGCGACGCTCGCGCCTCCCTGGATCGCGATGAGCACCGCGGCGCCCAAGAGGGCACCGCCCGAGAGCGCCACCGACACCGGCGACAGCGCGAGGCCGATCTGGCGGCCCGCGACGAGGCGGTCGATCCGTGCCTCGGTGACCGAGAGCGAGCTCACCGGAACGAGCAGACCGAGCGAGACGTCATCGGCGTCAGGAAGCAGCTTGTAGAGCGCGCTCGCGAGGGACGCGACACCGTCGACCCGCACGGCTTCTTCGTCGGCGGCGATCTCCTTCTGGAGCATGTAGAAGCCGAGCAGCTCGTCGACGACCGGCACCACGTACAGCCCCGCGGCGAAGTAGCGCGCGACGACGAGGCGCAGCGGATCGCGGTGCCGCAGGTGATAGCGCTCGTGCAACAGCACGGCACGTAGCTCGTCGTGATCAAGCCGGCGGACGAGCGCCGTCGATAGACAGACGCGCGGCCGCACGAACCAGTAGCAGAACGAGAACGGGCGATCATCGGCCACCACATCGATCCGTCCGTCGAGATCGAGGCCGACGGCGGCCGACAGGACCGCAGATGGAACGCTGACCTTTCGCGCCACCAGCGAGCGGATGAGGACCGCGGTCGCGAGTAGCTGGCGGAAGAGCGCCGCCAGACCGAGCGAGATGCCGCAGATCGCGAGCACGAGGATGAGCGCGGCGACCAGGTCGGTCGTGTCGGCCGCACCCTGCGTCAGGAGCTGCTCCACGCGCGGTACGAGCGTGAGGAGGAGCGCGAGGAGGATCGCGCTCGATGCGAATGCAAGCGCGAGCAGCACCGCAAAGGCGCGATTAGCGCGGGCCACGGTTGTCTTTCTGCGCGACGCGGCGCAGGGCCGCGCGATGCGACGCGTCGACGGTGCCCAGCTCCGCGGTGAAGGCCGCAAGCGCGGCGTCGCCGAAGTCCGCGACGAGGCCGCGAGCGAGGTCGCGCGAGAGCCGCTCGCGCAGCTCCTGACGGGTGAGCGCAGGTCGGTACAGGTACGTCTTGCCCTCGCGCGTACGTTCGAGAAGCTCCTTCTCGTGGAGCCTGACCATGATCGTCATGACCGTCGTGTAGGCAAGCTCGCGCGAGCGAGCCAGGTCGTCGACGATGTCCCGCACGGTCGCGGAGCGTCGCTTCCAGAGCCGGTCCATCACCTCCGCCTCGAGCGGACCGAGGAACTTCTCCTCAGCGCGCTCCGGCCGGCGGAGGCGGCGTAGGTCGGGTCGGCGCATGCTCGGATTATCCAGCGCGGCGCCCTCGAACGGTCACCGGGGCTCGCCTTCGCAAGAGCCGCGGATGGTGCGCGGCCGACGCCTCTCGGCCGTGCGCGAGCGCGACGTGAAGCGCGACGACGAGATGGCCGTCCCGCGGCAGGTAGACGGGTCCGCCCGCGCTCTCGCGGCGCTCGACCAGACCGGCGAGCGCAAGCGTCGCGAGCTCTCGCTCGGCGTAGGACTGATTGAGGCCGGCCCAGAGCGCGGCCCGCTGCGGGGTCTCTTCGCCGACCGAGATCGCGTGCAGGAGGCGTAGATGGCCCGGATCCGCGAGCATCTCGAGGCTTCGAGCGGCTCGGTCGTAGTCGTCATCGTTGGACCGCTCGAAGAGCGTCGGGTCGCTCGTAAACAGGTTGAGGTCCCAGTCTTCGATCGCCACCGCGCACCGCCCGACCTACGACAGGAGAGTCGTAGGATCGGCTAGATACTACGCCGGTGTCGTAAGAGATGCCGAGCCGAGCATGCGCATGGTGACCGGCTCGCCGAGGGCGAGCGACCGCTTCCCAGGTGTTGACATCGCGTCTGGAATCACATCTAGAGCGAGATGAGCGTCGCCGCCACGGCGGCGGCACGGTTGGGGACATCGAGCCGCTTCAAAAGACGCGTGACGTGCTTCTGCGCGGTCGCCGTCGCGATGCCGAGCGCAGACCCTATTTCCTTATCGGACGCGCCGGTCGCAATGAGCGCGACTACCTCGCGTTGGCGGGGCGTGAGCTCGAGCGTTCGCGCCCGGTGAGACGCGGCGATCCCTAGGTCGGCGCGGATCCGGTCGCCGAGGACGGCGCGCGAGTAGGCGGGCTCGCCGCGCAGAGCGCTGAGGAGCGCGCGCCGCATCGCGCGGGACGAGACGCCTAGATCGAGGTAGCCGAAGGCGCCCGAGGCGAGGGCGCGGGCGGCGTCACGCCGGTCCGACGTCGCGCTGACGATCACCGTGCTCGTACGACGGACGAGGCTAGCGATCGTCTTCCAATCCGACGAGCGATACAGCGCGGCGACGGCAAGATCCACCTCTTCGAGGTCGCTGTCCGCCGGCTTGCCCGAGACCCGCCAGAGTGAAACGGCGATAGCCGTTCGGCGGATCGTGTCAAAGACCTTTCCGCTCTCATCCCAAACGAGGATTGCGTGCCGTCGCTTGACCGCCATCGATGTTCAGTGCCCCCCACCTGCGCGCGCCCCACGGGCAATTTAGCGACCGCAGAATCGAGGCGCAAACCCGTCGCGTACCTGCGCTTTTTCCGCGCGTTTACCGACCGGTCGTACCTAGAAGTGGTTACGGCTTGGGGGCGGTGGTGGTCCGGTTCTTCGTCATTTACTGGCGAGGTCCGCTGCTGCTCCATTCCCACGCCGGAACGCAAGAGGTGGGACGCCCCATGGCAGCGCGAACGTGCCCAAAGGGGGTGGGCTCGGCGCTGGCGCTCGTCGCCCCTACGACCGGGAAAAACCATCGCGGCAATGGTTCTCACGTTGCTCGTCCCATACGTCGCACAAGCCGTCCACGACACGGGCATCTTCCAGCTCGACGGCGATGCGCAGTCGGCCACGAACACCGCGCAGACGCCGCCGGCGAACGACGACTGGGACAAGGTCTGTAACCAGGCCACCGGCGGCGGCGTGGCGGGCTGCGGGACCACGGCAGTCACCACCGGCGCCACCGCCGTGTCCTGGACCGCCGAGCCGAACCCGAACAGCAGCATCTTCACCGGCGGCGGCTCCAAGGACCCGCTCAACATCGACCAGTGGGCCTGGAAGGACGGGGCCGGCGGACTGCCGGACAAAGACAACCTCGAGCACGGCTTCGCCGCTCGCTACTCCATACCGGCCAGTAGCACCTGCCCAAACGGCACGGGTCCGACATTCACTGGGACGTGCGAGCTGATCTATTTCGGCTCGGACCGCTTCGACAACAGCGGCGACGCCCAGCAGGGTTTCTGGTTCTTCCAGAACCGGATCACCCTCGGCAGCAACAAGGTCGGCGGCGCAACCGGCTTTGACGGTCTTCACAAGGACGGCGACGTCCTGGTCATCAGCGACTTCAGCAACGGCGGCGGGACCTCGACGATCACCGTCTACACATGGGACAGCTCATGCCTCGCTGCTGGCAAACCTTCTTACTGCGGCGACACCAACCTGCACCTGCAGGAAACGTCCAACGCCGCGAACTGCGTGACGGCCGGAGCGGCCGACGGCTTCTGCGGGCTCGTTAACCCAGTGGATGGAGTCGTCGCTCCATGGCCGTACCTGGACAAGAGCGGCAACGCCACGTACCTCCAAGGCGAGTTCCTCGAAGCCGGGATCAACCTATCCCTGCTTCCCAACGTCGCGAACGAGTGCTTCGCGAGCTTCCTCGCTGAGACGCGTTCTTCGACCTCGACAACGGCGACGCTGAAGGACTTCGTCCTCGGCAACTTCGGCAACTGCGTCGCGACGATGTCGACCCAGGTGTCGAGTCCCGGGCCAGTCACGCCGGGTACGCCGGTCCACGACACCGCGACGGTCAACGGCAACCAGCCTTCGAAGACGCCCAGCGGAAACGTCACGTTCTTCCTCTGCGGTCCCATCGCGACGGGCGCCTGCGACGGCACGACCAATGTCGGTACGAACATCGGGACCGCCCCCTTGAGCGGCTCGGGCGGCACGGCCAGCGCGACCTCAGCCGACCAGAACACCGGGGCCGGCCTCACCCCGGGACGCTACTGCTTCCGCGCCGAATGGCCGGGAGACGCTAACTACACCACGCCGCTGAAGGAGTACGGTGGCCTGAGCGGGACCAACGAGTGCTTCACCGTACAGCAGGTCCCCTCGTCCACATCCTCGGCGCAGACGTGGCTACCCAACGACTCCGCGACCGTCACCTCGACCCTACCGTTGAGCGGATCGTTGTCGTTCACGCTGCACGACGGTGGCGACTGCACCGGTGCGGTCCTGCGGCCCGCGGAGACCTACACGTTCAGCGGCGCGACCTCGTCTGTGACGCGGTCGACCACTAACTCGTCGGTCTCGGTCACGACGAGCAGCACCGTTTCGTGGGAGGTCGTCTTCACGTCGAGCGACCCACGCGTGTCTAGCTCCTCGCGCTGCGAGAGCACCGTACTCACGATCACGAACTGACATTGATCTGCTCGCGGAGTGCGAGCGAACGACGAGAGGCCCCGGCTCAGAGCCGGGGCCTCTTGGTTTCGGACTCGTGGAATCGGTTACGGGTACGCGGTGAAGCTCAGCGTTCCGAGTGATACGACGTCTGCGCCGCTGAAGTCGTAGAGGGTTGCGACACAGTCGCCCGATCCACCGCTCCACGCGGTTGACGACAGGGTCATGACCTGCGTCCATGGCCAGAGGTAGCCGGCGTAGAAGCCGGTCTGCGCCGAGTAGACCAGCACGCCGTTCTGCGAGCACTGGAGGCTGACGTGCGGCTCCGTGGTTGCCGTCGTCGAGACGGCGAACGTCACCTGACCGCCCCAGTGTGCGAGACCATCCGTCGAATTGAGCACGACGAGCGTGAAGCCGCTGCTGGTGGCGGCGCTGTTATGCCGACCGCCCTTTGCTGCCGCGGCAGGCAGGCTCGCGGACACGAGGACGAGGATCGCCATGAAGAAGAGTGCAAAGATCGATGCGAGCGTTTTGGTGAACATCTGCAGATACCTCCTATTCCGCGGTTGCCCTGTGGTCCTTCACAGGAGCGTTGTTCAACCGGACTAACGCTCGCGCGGATCAGCGGTTCTGGGAATAGGAGGTTCCGCTGTTGGACTACGCGTGACCTACAGCGGCGGGACTAGTACCCGAGTAATGGTGAGCGTCCTTCCGGTGTCAATGCCCGGCAGTGCGTGCGGCGACGATGCGATTGATCACGTCGCTGCAGCTCGTCGGCCATGAGCGCCGCGTCGCTTCCGAAAGCGTCGCATTCGCCGTGACGAGGATCGACGTGGACGATGCCTCGAGACCTCTGGCCGCGAGCGCGTCGTGTGCCGCGATGACGGCGGCCGCGACGGCGTACCGATCTTCCTGACATTTGGGAGCGACCTCGTCCAAAAGAGCCTTGAGCTGAAGGACGAGGGGACCGTTGGGCACAAGAGCCGCGGGGTCAGCGACTGTCCGCGCAGCCACGAGGTACTCGGCACTCACGCGAGCGGTTGCACCGGCCGTTTCGTCCACGAGGTGCGTGGCCGTCAGCGCGAACGACGCCGCGCTCCGCAGCCACGCCGCGCCACCTAGGAACGCGTACCAGGCAGAGAACGCAAGGGTCACCATGAACAAGGTCCGCCGAACGACGGGCCCGAACGGTCGCGCGGCGATCTTCATCCGGGAACGCGCGATGCCGGGGTCGTTCTGCCACTCGCCCCAGGCCCATCGGGGTGGGCCAAGAAGTGCCTCGACGGAACGGATCATCCGCTGATCTTCCGGAGTCAAGCCGGCCGTCGATCGCCTCGATACGCCCTCGCGTCCTCCCGGCACGCCCCGAAGTCTAGGAGTCGATATGCGCGCGACACCGCATTCACAGAAGCCGTGCGGAAGCGAGCTCAGCCGACGATATATATGGTCGTGAAGAGGCCGATCCACACCACGTCGACGAAGTGCCAGTAGATCGACGCGGCCTCGACGGCCAGATGGCGCCGCGCCGAGAACTGGCCCTTGGCCGTTCGGAACAAGCAGATCGAGTTGAACACCACACCCCCGGTCACGTGCGCGCCGTGGAACCCGGTGAGCGTGAAGAACACGCCCGCGAAGATCCCGTCACGCGGCAGGAAACCGAGACGGGTGTACTCGTAGCCCTGGCCGATGAGGAAGAGCGCGCCCAGGACGATGGTCGGGATGAGCCAGTTCCGCAGCCCCGTCCGGTCGCCGCGCCTGATCGCGTTGATGCCGAGCTGCATGGTCACGCTCGACACCAGGAGCTCGACCGTGTTGATGGTCGGCAGCCCGATGCCGAGGATCGGGTCGACGTGCCACGAAGGCTTCTCGCCGAAGATCGGCTCCCATTCAGGGATCCGCGTTCGCAGGAAGAAATACGTGGTGAAGAGCGCGCCGAAGAAGAACGCCTCGCTCGAAATGAAGAGGATCACCGCCCACATGCCTGCCGAGAAACGCGACGGTTGCGCCTCGAGGCCGGTCTCGTTGGACGGCAGCCGGTCGATCGGATCGATCCGCCTGCCGCGAACGACGGTCCGGTCCTCGACGGTGCCCCTCATCCGTTAGTGGTGCGCGCCGTCGGTCGGCTCGCCCGCGGCCTGGTAGGCGCGCGCATCGTCGATGAGCCAGGTCGCGATCCCGATCACGAAGATCACGCCGCCGATCACGAGGAACGGCGCACCCACGAGCACGCCGAACGCGAGGAACATCACGCCGAGACCAAGTATCGGCGGCGAGATGCTCGGCTGTGGGACGTGGATGGGGTGATCGTCGCCATGGTGCGAGGCCATGCGGTCCGAAGACTACCGCCGCGATTGGCGTGTGTCGAAGTCTCGTCCTAGTCTCTTGACGCGATGGGTCCCTGGCCGGTCGACCAGCGCGGGCCTCTTGTCGAACAGATCGCGCCGCTCTACTGGATCATGTTCGCCGCCGCGATGGTCGTGTTCGCGATCGTCGCCGGCGCGCTGATCTATAGCGGGATCCGCTTCCGCGAGCGCCCGGGGCACGTCGCGCAGCAGTTCCACGGACACAACCTGCTCGAGCTCATCTGGACCGTCGTGCCGACGCTCATGGTGATCTCGTTCTCGATCCTTTCGTGGAACAAGCTCAATCTGGTGAACGACGTGTCAGGCGCGGCGATGACCATCCAGGTAGAGGCACGTCAGTGGTCGTGGAGCTACACCTATCCCGACCAAGACATCTTCCGACTTGCGGATGGCTCGCCGCTCAAAGCCGGCACGCTCGACATCCCCGTCGGCCAGAAGATCAAGCTCGACCTGACCTCGAAGGATGTCATCCATTCGTTCTTTGCGCCCAACATGGGTGGCAAGAAGGACGCGGTACCGGGTCACACCAACGAGATGTGGATCCAGGCCGATCGGCCGGGCACCTATGTGAGCCACTGCACCGAGTTCTGCGGCGACGGTCACGCGGACATGCTCATCACCATCGTTGTTCACCCACAGACCGAGTACGCCGCCTGGGCCAAAACGGCCGTCACCGACGCCAACCGGGCGAACTCACCGGAGACGAAGGCGGGCCGCGACGCGTTCCTGGCGAGCGCGTGCGTGGGATGCCACACGGTCGCAGGCACCGCGGCGAGTGGAAAGGTCGGGCCTGAGCTTACGCACATCGCGAGCAAGCCGAACATCGCCGGGGTGCTCTCGCCAGTGAACGAGGAGAACCTCACCAAGTGGGTCAGCAACGCCCCGAGCATCAAGCCGGGGATCGTGATGCCGAAGTTCCAGGGAGTCCTGAGCGACCAGCAGATCCACGACATCGTGCAGTGGCTGCTGACGCTCAAATAGACCGACCCGCGTAGTCTCGCGTCGTGGGCGCCAGCGATTCCGACTATGTGGCGACGAATCGCGCGCACTGGACCAAGGCCAACGCCGAGTACACGGATGCGCGGGCAGAGTTCGCGTGGAACGAGCCCGAGATCAGTTGGGGCGTCTGGAACACGCCCGAATCCGAGCTCAACGTCCTGCCAGATGTTCGCGGCAAGGACGTCGTCGAGCTCGGCTGCGGAACCGCCTACGTCGGCGCGTGGCTCAAGCGACGCGGCGCGCGACGCGTCGTCGGCGTGGACATCAGTCCCGCGCAGCTTGCGACCGCGAGGCGGATGAACGAGAAGACCGGTCTTGGGCTGGAGCTCGTGGAGGCGAACGCCGAGGCGACCGGCCTCCCGGCCGGCTCGTTCGACCTCGCGGTCTCGGAGTACGGCGCCTCGATCTGGTGCGATCCGCGCAAATGGATCCCCGAGGCGGCGCGCCTGCTGCGCAAGCGCGGCGAGCTGGTGTTCCTCCGCAACTCGACGCTCTCCGTGCTCTGCATGTCCCAAGAAGGCGTGACGACGACGCTGCAGCGGCCGCAGCGCGGGCTCCACCGTATCGACTGGGCGGACGAGCCCGAGACCGAGTTCCAGATGGGACACGGCGACCTGTTCCGGATCCTGCGGGAGTCCGGCCTCGAGCTGCTCGATCTCGTGGAGATCTTCGCGCGCGAAGACTCTGAGGATCACGCACGTTACTCGTACGTGACGGCGGATTGGGCGCGGAAGTGGCCGTCCGAGGAGATGTGGCGCGCGCGAAAGCGCTAGGGCGCTTCGACGGTGAAGCCCACGTGCATCCCCAATTGATAGTGGCTCGCGATGTTGCAGATGAAGACGTACTTGCCAGGAGCCATGTTGACGGTCACGGCCGCGGATTTGCCCGCGGGGATGCTCGCGATCTCGCCGACCTTGCCGTCCTCCTTCGCCTTCGCGCTCGCACCGTCGACCGGAAGCTTCTCCGGGGCGAGGTCCGTCTTGATCACCTGGAAGCTGTGCTCCATCCCGCCGAGGTTGCGCACGCCGATCTTCACGCTCCCTGCCTTCACGCTCGGCACGTTCACGGTGATCTTGTAGTCGGCGAGCTCGGCGACCACTTGCGCGCCCTCGGGCGCGGCCGCAGGCGCGCCGCACGAGCCGACGACGATGGCGAGAGCGACGAAGGCGACGAGGATTCTCACAAACATCGCAACCACACTATCCCGTAATACGCTCGCGCTTCCGCTGCATTTCCTCTTCCTCGGCGAGCCAGAGGAAGAAGGCACCGCTCGCCGCCGCGAGGAAGATCACGTCGCCAGTGACCCACATGATCGCGCCGCCCACGCGCTGATCGGTCAGCCGATCGAAACCAAAGCCGGTCGTGTCGACGACGTTCGCGTAGCCGGTGTAGAGGGTGCGCGAGGTGAACGAGAGGATCCCGCCGAGGATCGTGTTCTGCGCCGCGCCGGCGATGAGCAGGTATGGCAGCCGGCCGGCGTACGGCAACGTGCCTTTGAAGGGCTCGGGATCGATGACCACGCTCCAGAAGGAGAGCGCGGTGATGAAGAACCATCCGTGCTCGAGGGCGTGCACCCGCGTGTCCGCGAGCGCGGCGTCGTAGAGGACCGGCAGGTGCCACGCGTACAGGCCGCCGACGTAGAGGGCGCCGGCGATGAGGGGATGACGCAGCAGGTGTACCGACGTGCGGACGATCCGAGCGCGCGCGAGCGGTCGGACGATCCCGGCACGCACCGCAAGCGGGAGCCCGCGAAGGATCGGGCGGATCGGCGCGCCCAGCATCACCAGCGGCGCGGCGACGACCGTAAGGATCATGTGCTGGACCATGTGGACCGTGAACGAAACCGCTACGTACGTGTCGATCGGTGACGCGAGCGCGACGAGGAGGGCCGCGAGGCCGAGGAAGAAAAGCGTGGTCCGCCAGATCGGCCAGCGCCGCCGCATCCGCCGAACACCGGCCGCGTAGGCGAAAGCGCCTAGCGCGGACGCTACTGCGGTGACTAAAGCCGCAATGTGCTGTCCACCATGATCGCGACGAAGAGCAGCGTGAGATAGACGAGCGAATAAAGGTAGACGCCCCTCGCGACGGCCCGTCGGCGCGCCTCCCCGGAGCGCAGCAGGCGGAACGCGTACGCGATGAAGAGCCCGCCCAGGACGATGGCCGCCGCGAGGTAGAGGAAACCGAGTCCGGCGGCGATGAAGAGGAGCAGGCTCAGCGGTAGGAGGCTTCCCGCGTACGCGAGGATGTTCCAGGCCGTCGCCTCTTCGCCTTTCACCACGGGCAGCATCGGTACGCCGGCACGCGCGTAGTCGTCGCGGATCAGGAGCGCGAGCGCCCAGAAGTGCGCCGGCGTCCAGAAGAACACGATGGCGAAGAGCAGGA
>VBDQ01000100.1 GCA_005889075.1 Chloroflexota bacterium | reverse complement strand
ATGCGATGCTCGGGCAGCGGGCGATGTCGGGTGCGGTGCATGCGCTCGTCGATGTCGCGGTCGAAGTAGTGGTTGAGCGAAGACGCTCCGCCGCTCGCGGCCGCGCCACCGATGAGCGTCGCAGCAAGGATCCCGAACGGGGGTACGCCGCCAGCGGCGAGGAACATCCCGCCGAGCGCGGTCACGAGCAGCAGCGACATGATCGCGGGC
>VBDQ01000131.1 GCA_005889075.1 Chloroflexota bacterium | reverse complement strand
CCGCGTGCATGCAGATGAGGCCGCCGTTCTCCGCGGTGCGCGACAGCGCCTTGAAGATGGAAGCGTCGTCGACCATGAACACGCCGGGATACGCCATGAAGAGCTTGAACGACGAGATCCCCTCTTTGACCATCGTGTCCATCTCTTCGAGCACTTTCTCCGAGACGTCTCGGATGATCATGTGCAGCCCGTAGTCGATCACCGCTTTTCCGCGGGCCTTGCGCATCCAGGCGTCGCGGGCCTTCTCGAGCGGCTCGCCGAATCCCTGCACCGCGAAATCGACGATCGTGGTCGTCCCGCCGAAGGCCGCGGCTCGCGTCCCGGTCTCGAAGTCATCGGAGGCGAACGTGCCCCCGAACGGCAGCTCCATGTGCGTATGCACGTCGATCCCACCGGGGATCACGTATTTACCTGTCGCATCGATCCGCTTTGCCCCGGCGGCCTTCAGGCCCTTCCCGATCATCGCGATCTTCTCGCCGTCGACGAGCACGTCGCCTTTGTAGGTATCGGCCGCGGTGACGATGGTGCCGTTGGTGATGAGCGCCTTCCCCACGTCACTCTCCCCCTTCGCGGTGCGCGCGGATGCTAGCCCGAACGTATCGGAGGCGATGGTGCGGGAGCGCGAGGCCGGTAGTCTGGGCGGACGATGACGATCCCTGCCGGATATCGCGTCGACCAGATCGATCTTGCGAGCGCGAGCGACGACGAGGTCAGGGACGCGGCGCGACTGCGGCAAGAGCTCGTTCGGGAACAGCGTCCGGAGGATCCGCCGACTCCGGTCGAGATCATCGCGCAGCAGCTGCGGGCCAACCCTCCGGGATCGTGGCGAGCGACCTTCCTGGCGCGCGACAACGCCGGAACGTTAGTGGGCTACGCCATCGCCCACCGCAACCTCAAGGACACGAACAATGCGCACATCCGCTGGTGCGATGTCGCGGTCAAGGAGGAGCACCGCCGACGCGGCCTCGGGCGCGCGCTCTTCGCGAGGATGGTCACGGCGTGCGAAGGACAGGGCGACGGCGTCATGTTCATCTCCGTCACGAGCGACCGCGTGCCGTCGGGAGAGTTCTTCGCCCGGTCGATCGGCGCGCGGCCGGGGCTCCCGATGAAGCTCAACCAGCTCGATCTCCGCACCGTCGACCGTCGCCAGGTGGCGGAGTGGGCACGGATCGACCCGCCCGGCTACCGGCTCGAGCGCATCGACGATAGGGTGCCCGACCGGCTTCTGATCACATACATCGAGGCCGCGAACGGCATCAACGACATGCCGCGCGGCGACATCGCGTTCAACGACTGGAAGCTCGACGAGGCGCAGATCCGCCAGCGCGAGACGTACTACCGGCAGAGCGGACGGCGGTGGTGGCTCGTGCTCGCGATCGACGAAAAGACCGGCGAGGGCGTTGGGTGCAGCGACATCGAGTTCGACCCGCGGGATCCGCACGCGATCGAGCAGCAAGGTACCGCGGTCGTCGCGTCGCACCGTGGGCACCGTATCGGGCTCTGGATGAAGGCGGCGATGCTCGAGCGGATCCTCGCCGAGCTGCCGCAGTCACGGTTCATCCGGACCGGAAATGCGAATGTCAACGCGCAGATGCTCGCGATCAATACGAAGCTCGGCTTCCGCCACGCCTGGCAGGAGATCCTCTGGCAGATTCCGCTGACAAAAGCCCGCGACGTCGTGCGCGAACCCGCCGCGTCAGCCTCACCGTCGTGAGGTGAGGGCCGGGAGGTGGACTCCCGGCCCCTTGTCCCTACGCTTTGTCGCCGCTCCGCGCGGCGAGCCTGCGCATCAGGTCTGCCAGATCGATGCCGAGAAGCGACTTCGCGATCGCGCTGCCTTCGGCGGCCGTGCGCGCCACAGTCTCGGTGAGCTTCGACGCGCCGCTCGGATCGACCACCGTGAGGTTGTTGATGTTTCCCAGCGGGGCGGCCGCCTCGCGAACGATCGGTGGAACGAGTGGCAGCGTTTGCAGCAGCACCGCTGCCTCATCGAACTTGCGGTATGCGTCGGCGAGAAGCTCCTTTGCCCGCGCCTCGGCCTGCCCACGTGCGAGGATCGCCGCGCCCTCGGCCTGCCCGACGAGCTCGACCTGTTTCGCCTGCGCCTCCGCCGCGAGGATGGCGGCTTGCCGCGCACCTTCGGCGCGGACGATCGCCGCTTCGCGCTCGGCCTCGGCCGGCCGGATCGTCGTCGTAATGAGCTCCTTCGCGCGGCGTTGCGCTTCGAGCTCCTGCGCGTTGGCCTGCGCCTGCGCGGTGACCCGCTGGGCGTCGGCGCGCGCGATCTCGCGGTCGCGCTCGGCCGCGATGATGATCCGCTGGGCCTCGTTCTCCTTCACCGAGGCCTCTTGCGACGCGCCCGCCTTCGCGATGCGTGCGTCGCGGACAACGCTCGCGAGGTTCTTCTCGCCCAGCTGCTCGATGTACCCCTTCGTGTCGCGGATGCTTGTGATCGTGAGCGCATCG
>VBDQ01000052.1 GCA_005889075.1 Chloroflexota bacterium | reverse complement strand
CCGCGGGTCCGTTTCTCAAGACGCGCGATTCGTTCGTCTTCCAGCAGGCTCCGCGCTTCTCGCCCAGCGGACGGCAGGTCGTCGTCTCGGCCGCGGGGCATCTCGTGAATCGCGCGGGCCGGCGGCTCGACGCGCCGGCGACGGCCGGCGGCAGGTCCGCGCACCTGGGGATCCAATCGGAGGTCTTCGTCGCGCCGGCGGAGGGCACCGCCCTGCGTTCGCTCGCGACACTCAGCGACGACGTCGTACCGACGTGGTCGCCGGACGGGACCCGCATCGCGTTCATCGTGCTCGGCACCTTCGTCGTCGTGTCGCAGGCCGATGGGGCCGTGCAGCTCTCCCAGCGGATGCCGCTCCTTTACGGCGACCCGGTCTGGCTGCGGTGAGGCGCCTCTTCTACCTCGCGGTCGGCCGTCTGGCGACCACTCGGTGGTGGACCGCGTACCACCGCCGGTGGTATCGCGTCGCGCCGGCGCTCGCCTCGCGGGGGGCGTGGGGGCCGGTCGTGCTGATCACGACGGTCGGACGCCGGACGGGCGAGCCGCGTTCGGCGCCGGTCTTCGGGTGGCCGGAGGGGGAAGCGGTCGTCGTGGTCGCGTCGAACGCCGGCCACGACCGTGCGCCCGCGTGGTACCTGAACCTCCGAGCGAAGAACGAGAGCGGCTGTGGTCGAAGCTCGTCCGCCTGTACCCGGGGTACGAGGTGTACCGGACGACGACCGCGAGGCCGATCCCGGTCGTGCTCCTCGAGCCTCCGGCTATAGTCGGGCGCTGAGCGAATGCGGGGAGGCAGCGAGATGGAACGTGACGTGACGATCTCCCGAAGGCGATTCCTTCAGGCCATGGCCGCGGTCGGCGTCGTCGTCGCCTGCGCGCCGGCCGGCACGCCGGGGACGAGCGCCGCGGCGAGCGCGAGCGGCACTGCCGCGGCGGCGAAACCGGTGAGCATCGAATGGTGGAGGCGGAACTACACGCCCGGAAGCCAAAGCGCGGAGACCATCACCTCGGACGCCGCGGTGAAGGCCTGGAAGGAGCGCTACCCGAACGTCACCATCACGATCCAGGGCGGCCCGTTCGGAGCCGAGACGGACCAGAAGTTCGACATCGCGATCCTCCAGCAGAAGGCCGGGCCCGATGTCTTCCACACCACGGGCGGCGACGTCCTCAAGTACGCGGCGGCGGGCCAGCTGTCCGAGCCGCCGCTCACCGACGCCGAAAGGAGAGACTTCAACCCGAGCGCGCTGCAGGCGACGACGTACAAGGGCAAGGTCGTCGCGTACCCGCTGTGGATCGTGCCCTGGTTCGAGTACATCAACCTCGACCTCTTCAAGGAAGCCGGCGTGACCCCGCCGAAGGATGGGAACTGGACCTACGACGAGCTCTTCGCCGCGGCCAAGAAGCTCACCTTCAAGCGCGCGAACGGGAAACAGGTCTACGGGTTCGCGCACGCCAATGACGAGTTCGCGTTCCTGCTGATCGACGGTGGGCGACCCTACGACAAGGACGTGAAGACGTGGACGTTCAACAGCCCCGACGCGGTGAGTGGCCTCGAGAAGTGGGTCGCGCTCGCGCAGGCCAAGGTCATGCCGCCCGACTTCCTCACACTCAACCCCAACGACTCGCAGGCGCGGTTCCTGAGCGGCGACATCGCGATCCTCCAGCGGCCGAGCGCGATGATCAACGTGCTGAACGCCGACAAGAACTGGGAGTTCGGGAAGAACTGGGACATCGCGAACTTCCCGAAGGCCAAGGGTGATCAGACCGCGTGGGGCGGGGTTGGCTTCATCGCCGTCCGCGAGCAGCAGGACGCCGACAAGAAGGCGGCCGCGCACCAGTTCGCCAAGTACCTCACCGGGCCCGACATCGGACCCGATCTCAAGAAGCTCACGCCGCCGGTCGAGTACTGGCTGGCGCCAGCCGGCCGTACCTCCGCCGCGGGCATCTACGGCGAGTACCACCCCGCAAAGGCGAAGGTCGCGAAGATGGGCGCCTTCACCTACGTCCTGCCGAACGTGTCCACCTGGTCGGAGATCGACCAGAAGTACATGCGGCCGGCACGCGACGCGGCGCTCGAAGGAAAGAAAACGCCGAAGCAGGCGTTGGACGAGGTGACCTCGGCCGCGCAGCGGCTCCTGGACGAAGCCAACAAGTAACCGCGTGACCGCGGCGCTCCGCCGTTACGGCTGGTCGTACGTCTTCGTCCTGCCGACGTTCGCGCTGTTCGTCGTCTTCACGCTGCTGCCCGTCGTCCAGGGGCTCGCGCTGTCACTGCAGAACGCGCGTGTCACCGGCGGAGAGTTCATCGGCATCGCGAACTTCGTGACGCTCGCGGAGGACCCGGTCTTCCGGCAGGCGCTGGGGAACACGATCCTGTACACGACCGTCGTCGTCGCGGCGCAGGTGACCCTCGCGCTCGTGGTGGCGAGCCTGATCCAACCGCTCGGTGCACGGAGCCGCGTGTTCTACCGCGCGCTCTTCTACTTGCCACTCGTCAACTCGGCGATCCTCGTCGCGATCGTCTGGCGCTGGATCTTCAACGCGAACCCCTTTGGGCTCGCGAACACGGCGCTCGGGACGATCGGCCTCGGCCCGTTCCTCTGGATCGGCAGCTCGGACCAAGCGCTCATTGCGGTGATCCTGAGCGCGGTGCTCACCATCCCCGGCGGCGGCGTCGTCCTCTACTCGGCGGCGATCGGGTCGCTCCCGCGCGAGCTCTACGAGGCCGCGGAGGTGGAAGGCGCGGGCCCGTTCGCGAAGTGGTGGCACATCACCGTCCCGCTGCTCAAGCCCACCACCCTCTATCTGCTCGTCGTCTACACGATCCTCGCCTTCCAGGTCTTCGAGCGCGTCTACATCATGACCAACGGCGGCGGGCCCAACAACGCGACGATCACCATCGTCCAGCTCATCTACAGCACGGCGTTCCAGTTTGGCCGGTACGGTCTCGCGAGCGCCATGGCCGTCGTCCTGTTCGTCATGGCGATCGCGGTAGCGGTCGTTCAGTTCCGCGCGCTCCGCAGCGATGTCGAGTATTAGCCGACGGCTTCCGGTCCACGTCGTCCTCCTGCTCGCGGGAGTTGTCTCGCTCTTCCCGCTGTACTGGCTCTTTCTCACATCCGTTTCGCCCACGCAGTACGTCGTGCGGGTGCCACCTGAGGTCGTGCCGCGAGAGCTCACCGTGGCCAACTACCAGCGGCTCTTCGAGACGACCCCGATCGTCCGGTGGCTCGTCAACACCGTCGTCATCGCCGGCGTCATCACCGCCTTTCACCTGCTCTTCGACAGCATGGCCGGCTACGCGTTTGCGAAGCGCCGCTTCCCGGGGAAGGACGTGATGTTCTGGCTCATCGTCAGCACCCTGACGGTCCCCGCGCAGGTCACGCTGATCCCGGTCTTCTTCATCCTGCGGACGCTCGGGCTCCTCGACACGTATCCGGGCGTGATCCTTCCAGGCCTCGCCGACGTGTTCGGCATCTTCTTGATGAAGCAGTACATCCAGACGCTGCCGACCGACCTCTTGCACGCGGCGCGGGTCGACGGTGCGTCGGAGTGGCAGGTCTACCGCCGGATCATCCTTCCGCTCTCGCGGCCGGCGCTCGCGGTCCTCGCGATCTTCACCTTCCAGCGGTACTGGAACGCGTTCATCTTTCCGCTGGTGATCCTGCGCGACCCGGCGAAGTATCCGGTGCAGGTCGGTCTCGCCACGCTCCAGGGCGAGTTCAACACCGATTACGGCATGCTGATGACCGGCGCGGCCGTGGCCGCACTGCCGATGATCGCCGTGTTCTTCGCGTTCCAGCGGCAGTTCATCGAAGGCATCCGCATCGGCGGGGTCAAGGGCTAGCGTCTTGCTCGCCTCCTAGACTCGACGTATGGCGACCGCCCCCGTGCTTCCCGGCGGTTTCGAGCTTCCGCTCGAACCGCGCCTCCCGCGTCTGGGATCGATCGACGCCGTCGCCCTGGAAGAGCGCGCCGCGACGCTCGCGACGCGCTCGATCAAGAAAGGCTCCAAGGTCTTCGCCCTCGACCTCGCGATCCGCGTCTTGGATCTCACGACACTCGAGGGCGCGGACACCCCGGGCAAGGTGGCGGCGCTCACGTCGAAAGGCATCCGTCCCGATCCGTCCGATCCGAACATCCCGTCGGTCGCGGCGATCTGCGTCTATCCCAATCTCGTCGCGTACGCCGTGGAGCGCACGCGCGGCACGGGGGTGAAGGTCGCCGCGGTCGCGACGTCGTTCCCGTCGGGCCAATCGTCGCTGGACGTGAAGCTGCTCGAGACGCGCGAGGTCATCGACGCCGGCGCGGATGAGGTCGACATGGTCATCGACCGCGGCGCGTTCCTCTCGGGCCGGTATGCGCAGGTGTACGACGAGATCGTGCGCGTCAAGGAGGTGTGCGCGGGGCGCGCGCACCTCAAGGTGATCCTCGAGACCGGCGAGCTCGGGACGTACGACAACGTGCGGCGCGCGTCTTTGCTCGCGATCGCCGGCGGCGCCGATTTCATCAAGACGTCGACGGGAAAGCTCCCGTCGTCCGCGACGCTTCCGGTAACGCTGTGCATGCTCGAGGCGATCCGGGACGTGCACGAGGAGACCGGCCGCGTCGTGGGCATGAAGGCCGCGGGCGGCATCCGCCAGGCCAAGCAGGCCGTGCAGTACCTCGTGCAGGTGCACGAGACACTCGGCCTCGCGTGGCTCACGCCCGATCGCTACCGTCTCGGCGCGTCCACCCTCCTCAACGACGTGCTGATGCAGATCCGGAAGGAGAGGACCGGCCGGTACCAGAACCCGGACTACTTCACGGTTGATTAAGGACAAGCGCGAGGTCGCGCGCCGCGGCGAGGCCGCGGCGATACCGACCGCGTGGGAGTACGCGCCCGCTCCCGAGTCGCGCGAGATCGTGCACTTCGAGGATCGCTACGGGCTCTACATCGGCGGCCAGTTCCTCGAGCCGCTCTCGAACGAGCGCTACACGACCATCGATCCGGCACGCGAGGAGCCGCTCGCCGAGATCGCGCAGGCGGGGAAGGCCGATGTCGATCGCGCGGTGAAGGCCGCGCGCGAGGCGTACGCCGAGCGGTGGTCGCAGCTCCGTCCGAGCGAGCGCGCGAAGTACCTCTTCCGGATCGCGCGCATCCTCCAGGAGCGCTCGCGCGAGTTCGCGGTCGTCGAGTCGCTGAACGGCGGCAAGCCCATCCGCGAGTCGCGCGACGTCGACCTGCCGCTCGCGGCGGCGCACTTCTTCTACTACGCGGGCTGGGCCGACAAGCTCGAGTACGCCTTTCCCAACCGCACGCCGAGGCCGATCGGCGTCGCCGGGCAGATCATCCCGTGGAACTTCCCCTTGCTCATGCTCGCGTGGAAGATCGCGCCGGCGCTCGCGGCCGGGAACACCGTGGTGCTGAAGCCGGCGGAGACGACGCCGCTCTCGGCGCTGCTCTTCTGCGACGTCGTCCGTCAGGCGGAGCTGCCGCCGGGCGTCGTGAACATCGTCACCGGCGATGGACGCACCGGCGCCGAGCTCGTCTCGCACCCCGACGTCGACAAGATCGCGTTCACCGGATCGACCGAGGTGGGCAAGGCCATCCAGCGCACGCTGGCCGGGAGCGGGAAGCGGCTCACCCTCGAGCTCGGCGGGAAGGCCGCGAACATCATCTTCGACGATGCCCCGCTCGATCAGGCGGTCGAGGGGATCATCAACGGGATCTACTTCAATCAGGGCCACGTGTGCTGCGCGGGCTCGCGGCTCTTCGTCGAGGAATCGATCTACGAGACGGTGATCTCAAAGCTCAAGCGCCGCATGAAGACCCTCCGCGTTGGCGATCCGCTGGACAAGAACACGGACGTCGGCGCCATCAACTCGAAGCAGCAGCTCGACAAGATCGGATCGCTCGTGCAGTCGGGCATCGACGAGGGTGCCGAGATCTACCAGCCGCCTTGCAAGCTGCCCGAGCGCGGCTACTGGTTCGTGCCCACGGTCTTCACCAACGTCGCGCAGTCCTACCGGATCGCGCAGGAGGAGATCTTCGGCCCGGTGCTCTCGGTCCTCACGTTCCGCACGCCGGACGAGGCGATCGAGAAGGCGAACAACACGCCGTACGGGCTTTCGGCCGGGGTGTGGACCGAGAAGGGCTCGCGGATCCTCGCGATGGCACAAAAGCTCCGCGCCGGCGTGGTCTGGGCCAACACCTACAACCGTTTCGACCCGGCGTCGCCGTTCGGTGGCTACAAAGAATCGGGCTTTGGGCGCGAAGGTGGACGTCACGGCCTCGAGCCGTACGTCGCGCTGGACGGCTCATGAGCCGCCTCCCGGTCCGCAAGACCTACAAGCTCTTCATCGGGGGCGCGTTCCCGCGCTCCGAATCCGGCCGCACGTACGACGCGGAGGGCGCGAACGTCGCGCGCGGGTCGCGCAAGGACCTCCGCGACGCGGTTCGGATCGCGCGACAGGCGGGCGCGGGCTGGTCGGGCATGACCGCGTACAACCGCGGCCAGGTGGTCTATCGCGTCGCCGAGATGATGGAGACGCGCCGCGCGGAGCTCGCCGGGCTCTCGAGTGGCGCGGACGAGGTCGAGCGCGCGATCGATCGCGTCGTCTGGTACGCAGGCTGGGCGGACAAGCTCGCGCAGGTAGTCGGATCGGCGAATCCCGTCGCGGGCCCGTACTTCAACTTCACCATCCCCGAGCCGACCGGGGTGGTCGGGATCCTCGCGCCGGAGCCGCCGCTGCTCGGACTGGTCTCGCGGCTCGCGCCGGTGCTCGTCGGCGGCAACACCGCGGTGGTGGTCGCGTCCGAGGCGCATCCCCTCGTCGCGATCGAGCTCGCGGAGTGCCTCGCGACCGCCGACGTACCGCCGGGCGTCGTGAACGTCATCACCGGTTTGCGCCGCGAGCTCGCGCCGCAGCTCGCCTCGCACATGGACGTGGTCGCGCTCGACGTCACCGGCGCCGACGGCGACCTCGCGGAGCTCGAGCGGCTCGGTGCGGAGAACGTAAAGCGGATCGTCCGCGGCAAAGCCGACGGACAGAGCCCGTACGAGATCGAGGCGTTCCTCGAGCTCAAGACGGTCTGGCATCCGATCGGGATGTGATTCCGTTCTCGACGCGGTGAGCGTGCGCACGCGCCGTTCGATCAACGACGTCCTCGCCGAGGCGCAGGCGAGGCTCCGCCGCCTGACGCCGGCGGAGGCGGCGCTGGCCATGCGCGAAGGCGCGACGCTCGTCGACACGCGCGATGGCGATGTCCGCGCGCGTGACGGGAGCATTCCCGGGGCGGTGCACGTTCCCCTGAGCGTGCTCGAGTGGCGCGTCGACCCCGATTCGGGTAACCAGAATCCCGCGCTCGCGGGACGCGAGAACCGCTTGATCTTGCTCTGTCGCGATGGCTACTCGTCGACCCTCGCGGCGGTTCGGCTCCACGAGCTCGGTTTCACCAACACGACCGACGTGATCGGTGGGTTCGCGGCGTGGGCCGCCGCCGGACTGCCGGTCGACGGCGCGCGCGACGGAGAGCCGCGACGCTCGGCCTGAAAGTCCCGGTGCGCTCGGCCGACGCCGAGCTCGCCGACGCGTTCTTCGTCTCCGCGGTCGCGACCCTGCTGCTGATCCGCATCGGCCTCGAGGCCACCGGCTACCCGCGCCTGGGAGGCGGCGGGCTGCACATCGCGCACGTTCTGTGGGGCGGACTCGGAATGCTCGTCGCCCTCGGTCTGCTCCTGCTCTTCCTCTCGCCGTTCACCCGCCTGCTCGCGGCGATCGTCGGTGGCGCTGGATTCGGCGCGTTCATCGACGAGCTCGGGAAGTTCGTCACGGCGGACAACGACTACTTCTTCCAACCCACGGCCGCGCTCGTGTACGTCTTCTTCGCCGTGATGTTCCTCGCCGTCCGGCAGATCCGCCGGTTTCGCAGGCTGAGCCCTCGGGAGAGCCTCGTAAACGCGATCGAGCTCGCCGAGTCGCTGGTGGCGGGCGAGCTCAGCGAGACCGATCGAACGCGTGCGCTCGAGCTGCTCGCTGACGCCGATGCGAGCGATCCGCTGGTGAGTGCGTTGCGCGAGCGTTTCCGAGCGGCGGCGAGACTGTCGCGTCCATCGGTCGTCCAACGGATCGGCGCGACCGCGGGCGATCGCTACTCGCGCGTTGCCGGCAGTCGCTGGTTCCGGCGCACGATCGCTGGGCTCTTCATCCTCCAGGGCGCCGCGTTCGTGGTCAGCCTCGCCTACGCCCTTGTCGTCATCGGCGGAACGCTGATCGGTGTCGAGGAAGCGCGTGCCGAGCTCGAACAGGCGAACGGCGGGAACGGCGTCACGTCATGGATCCAGATCCTCTCCGGATTCATCGCCGGCGTGTTCATCGTGCGCGGGCTCCTCGCGCTACGACGCTCGCGGCTTCATGCCTACCGCGCGTTCGAGCTCGCCGTCCTGGTCGACCTGCTGCTCGCGCAGCCGTTCGCGTTCCTCACCACGGGGTTCGGGGCCGCCGCCGACGTGTTCATCGATCTCGCGCTGCTCGCGGCCCTTCGTTTCATGCAGACGCAAGAGCGCTGGATGGGTGACGCGGCCGAGAGCCGTACTGGTGTCATCCTTGCAGCGCAGGGCGCGACAAATCTTGGAGGGGACCGATGACCACCGATCCAGTCAGGGGGAAGACGCTTCGCTGGAGCTACGAGGACGGGCCGACTGCGGGGACGACCTTCGAGCACGATTTCGGGGAAGACGGCAGGGTCCAGTACCGAATGGTCGATGGCGCGGACACATCCGGCGGCAACGGGTCCATGAAGAACGAGCGTCCCAAATACGTGGTGGCGCCGATCAACGACGACGTCTTCGCGATTTCGTATCTCGCGCCGTCAGGATTCACGCTCACGAGCGTTCTCGACGCCGAGACCGGGTCCGTCGTCAGCTTCGCCTCGAACGAGAAATCGCTCGTCGTGCAGCACGGCACCTTCGAGGTTCGGGAGCCGGCCTCACAGCGGTAGGACCGCGCGGGAATGAATCGACGTGCGCGCGCCTTCTTGAGGCGGTGAGCGCACCCGCGATCGAGCTCGGCCTCTACAGCTTCGGCGAAGCGACGCCCGATCCGCGGACCGGCGAGGTGATCACCGCCGGCGAGCGCCTGCGGCGGCTACTCGAAGAGATCGAGCTGGCCGATCGGGTCGGCCTCGACGTCTTCGGAGTCGGCGAGCACCACCGGCAGGAGTTCATCGTCTCATCACCTGCTGTCCTGCTTGCGGCAGCGGCCGCGCGCACGAAGCGGATCCGTCTCACGAGCGCGGTGACCGTGCTGAGCTCGGACGATCCGGTCCGCGTCTTCCAGGATTTCGCGACCCTGGACCTGATCTCGGGCGGTCGCGCTGAGATCATGGCGGGCCGCGGCTCGTTCACCGAGTCGTTCCCGCTGTTCGGCTATGACCTCGCGGACTACGACGCGCTCTTTGAGGAGAAGCTCGAGCTGCTCCTTCGGATCCGCGAAAGCGTCCGCGTGACGTGGTCGGGTGCGCATCGCCCGGCGATGAACGATCTTCCGGTGTATCCGCGTCCGCTGCAGGATCCGCTGCCGATCTGGATCGCGGTCGGCGGCAATCCCGAGTCGGTGGTACGCGCCGGATCGCTGGGACTGCCGCTCGCACTCGCGATCATTGGCGGCGAGCCCAGACGTTTCGTTCCTCTGGTCGATCTCTACCGCCGCGCTGCGCGCGCGAACGGTCACGACCCCGCGGCGCTGCCGGTGAGCATCAACTCGCACGGGCTCATCGAGGACGACTCGCGGCAGGCGGCGGACGACGCGTTTGGCGCCTATGCGTACGTGATGGCGAAGATCGGCCGCGAGCGCGGCTGGGCACCGCCGACGCGCGCGCAGTTCGAGGCCGAGCGCGGTCCGCGCGGCGCGAACCTCGTCGGGACGCCTGAAGAGGTCGCGGCGAAGATCCTCTACGAGCACGAGCTCTTCGGTCTCCGGCGCTTCCTGATCCAGATGAGCGTCGGCACGCTGCCGCACGAGACCGTCCTTCGCTCGATCGAGCTCTTCGGCACGAAGGTCGCACCGATCGTTAGAGCCGAGGTCGCGCGGCGGTCTGCATCGTTGGATACGGTCGGCTCGCGCGACTAGCGCGGTGCTAGGCTTCAAAACCACGCGTCAGGGGAGGGCTCCGATGAATGTCCGCCGTTTTTCCATTCTGATCACGCTCGTGCTGCTCGCCGCCGCCTGTGGACCAGGTGGGACGACCGGGGCAACGGGTACGCCGCAGCCGTCGGGCGGCGCGGCGGCCAGCACGCTCGTCTGGTACGCCGACACCAGCGACCTCATCTCGCTCGATCCAGCGGTCGCGTACGAATTCACTGGCGTACTCCTCGCCCACAACGCGTACGAGACCCTGGTCAAGTTCGAAGGCGCCGATCTCTCGACGGTGAAGCCGGCCCTGGCGCAAAGCTGGGATATCAAGGACTCAGGGTCGACGTGGGACGTCACCTTCAAGCTGAGGAGTGGAGCGAAGTTCGCGAGCGGCAACCCCATCACCGCTGACGACGTCGTCTACTCGTTCCAGCGCGTGCTCAAGCTCAACAAGTCGCCGGCATTCCTCTTCACCGACATCCACGTTCACCATCGGCAGCGTCGTCGACTCCAAGGAAGTCAAGGCGAAGGAGAGCGGCGGCGACTCTGGGTCGACGTATCTCCTCGACCACTCGTTGGGAAGCGGCGCGTATGTCATCGACCACTGGACCAAGAACTCGGAGGTCCAGCTCAAGGCCAACTCCCAATACGGGGGCAGCCCGAAGCCCGCGCTCAGCGGCGTGCTGGTGAAACATGTGCCGGAGTCGACGAACCAGCAGTTCGCGCTGGAGAAGGGCGACGCGGACATCGCACGAAACCTCGGCGCGCAGCAGATCGCGGCGCTCCAGGGCAAGCAGGGCGTCGTGACGACCACCGGGAACAGCCTGCAGCTCGTGTACGTCGGCATGAACGTGACCGTGAAGCCGCTCGACAACGTCAACGTGCGCGAGGCGCTCCGCACCGCGATCGACTACGACGGCATCGTCAAGGACCTGTTCAAGGGCGGCGCGAAGAAGGTGCAGGACATCGTCCCGGCCGGTCTCGCCGGCTACAACGAGTCAACGCCCTTCCAGGCCGACGTGAACAAGGCCAAGTCGCTCCTCCAGCAAGCCGGGCAGACCGCGATCACGCTCGAGCTGCTGGTGCCGACGGGCCCGGCGCCGGGCGGCGTCGCGTGGGCCGACCTCGCGGCGAAGCTCCAGTCGGACTGGAAGAACATCGGCGTCACCGTGAACATCAAGCAGACGACGCAGGCCGACCTGCTCGGTACCTATCGGGCGCAAAAGGGCCAGCTCGTCATGATCCTGTGGGGGCCGGACTTCCCGGACCCTGACGCGAATGTCGGACCGTTCACCGACTACGCCGCGAAGTCGATCGCGTTCCGCAACGGTTGGGACGACAAGACGATCGCCGCCAAGGGCCGTGATGCCGCGCTCATCACCGACACGGCGAAGCGGGCGGCGGCGTACAAGGACATCACCGACTACGTGCTCCACAACGGACCGTATGCCGTCCTCTACCAGCCGACCGAACCGTTCGGCCTGCGGTCCAACGTGAAGGGGTTCGCCTGGAGCCCGATGGATTGGACGGACTTCGCTGCGATAAGCAAATAGGGCGCTAGCGCGCCATGCGTTTTCTCGGGTTTCTTCTAAGACGCGTCGTCGGGATCGCGGCCGTGATGATCGGCGTTTCGGTCATCACGTTCGCGATCTCGCACCTCATCCCGGCGGATCCGGTGGCCGCCGCGCTCGGCGATCACGCCACCGAGTCGCAGATCGCGCAGTTCCGAGCCGAATACCGCCTCGACCGGCCGCTGCCTGAGCAGTACGTCATTTACGTGACGGGCATCCTTCACGGCGATCTTGGCAAGAGCATCCGGACGCGTCGCTCCGTTGCCCAGGACCTGGCTGATTCGTTCCCCGCGACGCTCGAGCTTTCTTTCGCGGCGCTGGCGATCGCCATCCTCGTCGGGATCCCGGCGGGAGTCTGGTCCGCGGTCTTTCGCGGTCGACTGCCGGATCACGTCGTCCGGGTAGCTTCGCTCGTCGGCGGGTCGATCCCGGTCTTCTGGCTCGGGCTGATCCTCATCGGGCTCGGCTACTACCAGCTCGGCTGGTTCCCTGGCGGCGGCCGTCTCGATCTCTTCGTAGCGCCGCCGCCCTCGCGCACCGGCCTCTACGTGATCGACAGCGTTCTTAGCGGGGATCTCGAAGCCCTACGGAGCAGCCTCGCGCATCTGGTCCTGCCGGCGCTCACGCTCGGGTACTTCTCTACCGCCGTGATCGCGCGGATGACGCGCTCGAGCATGCTCGAGGTCCTCGGCCAGGACTACATCCGGACCGCACGCGCGAAAGGCCTGCATGAGCGTCTCGTGGTGTCGCGACACGGGCTGCGCAACGCGCTCATTCCGACGGTGACCATCATTGGCCTCACGTTCGGGAGCTTGCTCTCGGGAGCGGTACTCACCGAGACGATCTTCAGCTGGCCGGGCCTCGGCCGGTACGCGACGGCCTCCGCGGTCAGCCTCGACTTTCCCGCGGTGCTGGGCGTGACGCTCCTCGCCGCCGTCGTTTACCCCGTCGCCAATCTCGCGGTGGACATCGCCTACTACTGGCTCGACCCGCGGACCCAGCATGGTTGATCCGACCGTCGCGGCGCTGCGGATGCGTCCGACGGGCGTGGCGCGGCGCGGCCCGCTGCTCGCGAACCCGCTCAATCTGTTCGCCATCGTGCTTATCGCTTTGTTCGCGCTCGGCGCCGTTCTCGCGGCGATCATCGCGCCCTACGACCCGATCGTCCAAGCGCTCGGGTCGCGGCTCGATCCTCCGAGCGCCGCGCACTGGCTCGGCACCGATCAGCTCGGTCGCGACATCGCGAGCCGCCTCCTGTACGGCGCGCGGATCTCGCTCTTCATCGGACTGGTCGTCGTTGCAACGGCGGGCCTGGTCGGGACGGCGGTCGGGCTCGTCGCCGGATACGCAGGGGGTCTCGTGGACGAGGCGCTGATGCGGTTCACCGAGATCTTCCTCGCGTTCCCGCCGCTCATCCTCGCGATGGCGATCGCGGGCGCGCTCGGCCCGAGCCTCACGAACGCGATCATCGCCATCGCGGCGGTCACATGGGCCGTGTATGCGCGTCTCGTCCGCGGACAGCTGCTCTCGTTGCGCCGCCGCGAATACGTCGAGGCGGCTCGCAGCATCGGCGCCTCGGGCCCGCGGATCCTGCTTCGGCATCTTCTGCCCAACGTCCTCGCCCCGCTACTCGTCCAGGCGAGCTTCGATATGGGCGCGGCGATCGTGGCCGCGGCGGGGCTCAGCTTCATCGGCTTCGGCGCGCAGCCACCCACGCCCGAGTGGGGCGTGATGATCAGCGAAGGAAGGAACTTCATCAGCACGCAGCCCTGGCTTTCGCTCTTTCCTGGGCTCGCGATCCTGCTGGCGGTCGGCGCGTTCAATCTCTTGGGCGATGGCCTGCGCGATCTCTTCGATCCGCGTCTTCGCCGTGTGGGCTGAAGTTGCGATCGCGTCGCATTCACACACCGCACGACGGCTCGCGTTTCTTGGGCGATCGTCGGATCTGACGCGAACCCGCGAAAACAGGCCCGATACGGGGCAGCGACGCGACCGTGGGCTCGCTCGCTCGCCACACGAGCGAAGGGACGCAACGTCTTTCGGCCACCTGCGTTCCGGCCAGCAGTGCGTGGGTGGATCGCGATCCTCGCGGCCTCCGTGCTTTGCGGCTCGTGCATGACCGCCGGCCGCCCGCCGATCTATGTGCCGGATGGCCCGCTGGTCGTCGCGCAGCAAAGTCTTGGCCCGCTCTCCAGTCCCGTGCCCCGAGCGCAGCCGCCCTCGCGATCGCTCGTGCCCATCGCGTTCCCCTACACGCCGCATCCCGACTGGATCCCGACGCAGACGAACTACGACCCGGGCCGCGACGGCGCGTCGATCGATTACATCGTCATCCACTACACGGCGATCAGTTACGCGCGCACCCTCAAAGCCTTCAACATCCCGGCCTCATACGTCAGCGCGCACTATGTCATCCGGGGCGACGGCCACATCGCCCAAGTCGTCGGCGAGGCCGACACCGCCTGGCACTCAGGAAATTTCTACTTCAACGAGCACTCCATCGGGATCGAGCTCGAGCTCGACGACATCACAAATCCCGCGTTCACCGCGGAGCAGTACTACGCCGTGGCCGCGCTCGCCTGCGCGATCTCCGCGAGGCACGGCATCCCTCTCGATCGAGCACACGTCATCGGGCACAACGAGGTCCCCGGAAGCACGCACAGCGATCCCGGTCCGACCTGGGGCTGGCCGCATTTCATGTATCTCACGAGCCTCTGCGCGCCGCCGAACGCCTCGACGGTGCACGCGACCTTCGTCTCCGAAACGGCGTTCCCGGTCATCGACACCGACGAGATCGCCCCCGTCTCGATCGTGCTCCGGAACACCGGCGGGACCGCGTGGCGGAAGGGCACGTCGCAGGAGGCGCGCCTGGCGATCCGCGGCAACCGAACCGATCTCGTATTCCTGTCGGACCGGTGGCCTGCGGCCGACCGGCCGGCGGCGCAGAGCGAGGACATCGTCCCTCCGGGCGGCACTGGCACGTTCACCTTTCAGGTGAAGGGCACGGTTCCGGGGACCTTCATCCTGCCGCTGCGGGGCGTGGTCGACGGTGGCGCATGGATGGACGACCTCGGCGTGTACACGGTGATCACCGTCCAATGAGGCGTTCGCCGCCTTCTTAGACGTTTGTTAGCCGACCCTTCGGGCGCACTCAGACTCGAGCCTTAGGGTCTGGCTGACAGCCTGGGAGGACAATCGAATTGAGAAGCGTTCGTCTTTCGCGCTTCGCACCGGCCGCCGCGCTCGCCGGCCTCGCCTTCGCCGCCTGCGGCGGCGCGATCACGAACGCGCCGACCGCGACCCCAACGAGCACCCCGAGCCCGTCCGCTACGGCGGCCACGAGCGCCGCGACCTCCGGCAATGCCTGGACCGTTACGAGCGCCTCGAAGGCGACGGTCCGCGTGCGCGAGCAGCTCGTGGGCGTCAGCCTTCCCTCCGACGCGGTGCTCACCGGGAGCGGCGCGACGGGTACGTTCCAGCTGAACGCCGACGGCACGTTCAGCTCCGATTCCAAGATCACGATCGACCTCACGACGCTCGCGAGCGATCAGCGCGACCGCGACAACTTCATCAAGCAGGACACCCTGGGCACGAGGCAGTTCCCGAAGGCCGAGTTCGTTCCCACCAAGGTGACGGGCCTCACCTTGCCGCTACCTGCGAGCGGGAGCTTCACCTTCACGCTCACCGGCAACATGACCATCCGCGGCACGACGAAAGAGGTCACGTTCGACGTGACCGCCAAGCGCGACGGCGCGACCCTGACCGCGACAGCGACCGCGAACCCGACCTGGAAGTTCGAGGACTTCGGGCTTCGCGCGCCGTCCGTCCCCTTCCGCGTCGTCAGCGTGACCGACGAGATCAAGCTCATCGTCGACCTCGTCGCGACAGGTCCGGTGGCTTGATGTCCGACACCGACGATGCCCCGGTCGGGCGGATCCTCACTCGGCGGGAAATCCTCGCGCTGCTGGGCGGCTCCGGTGCTGCGCTCTTCGCGGCGTGCGCGCCCGCCGCGGTCCGCGGCACGCCCTCGCCCACCAGCGCGACCGCGTCGAGCACCGCAGCGAGCACCGCGGCCGCCTCCGCAATCGTCGCCACGCCGAACTGCATCGTCGTGCCCGCGCTCACCGAGGGGCCGTATTTCGTCGACGAGAAGCTCTCGCGTTCGGATATCCGCAGCGATCCGACCGACGGGTCAGTGAAGCCTGGTGCCGCGCTCACGCTGGCGCTCAACATCTCGCGCGCGAGCAGCGGGGCGTGCAGCGGCCTTGCGGGCGCGACCGTCGACGTGTGGCACTGCGACGCGCTCGGTGTGTACTCGGACGCGAGCGATCCCGGATTCAACACGAAGGGGAGCAAGTTCCTCCGCGGCTATCAAACGACGGACTCCGGCGGGAACGTTCAGTTCACGACGATCTATCCGGGCTGGTATCAGGGACGCGCCGTGCACATCCACTTCAAGATCCGCACGCCGGCGACCAACGCGAGCTACGACTTCACGTCGCAGTTCTTCTTCGACGACCCGTTCACCGACCAGGTCTACGCGCAGGCGCCGTACTCGCAGAAAGGCAGTGGACGGCTGCGCGATAGCGGCGACTCCATCTACACCGGTGGCGGCGACAAGCTGCTGCTACCGGTGACCAAGAGTGGCAGCGGGTACGCCGCCGCGTTCGCGATCGGACTCGCGATCTAGACCAATCTCTGGGCCAGGGGCCCCTGAGCGCGAAGCGATCCCAGGAGACACGCCTCCGGCAGGCCTGACTCGCTCGTCGCGGACAGGGAAGGGGCCCCTGGGCGCGGAGCGACCCGCTCCTCGTTCGTCCCAACTAAACCAATCGGCCTAGTCACCGGTAGCGATCGGGTGTCGGCGTATTGCCGCGCCTCGGCGCGCGTTGGCATCCATGGGATGGGTCGTCGTTCGTTCTCTGTACTCGTCGGAGCGCTGCTCGTCGCGAGCACGTTCACGCTCGCGCCGGCGAAGGTCGCGGATGCCGCGAGCGCGGCAGCGACATGCACCAGCAGCGAGGGACCGGGCATCCCGCATCCGGTGAGCGTGGCCGCGGGCATCGCCGGCTTCCACGCCTCGTGGTACGGACAGAGCGGGTATCCGACGCTCTGCCCCGGCGCTCGGTCGACCGCGACGGTCGCGTACTACAACTCGGGCTCGCTCGGCTGGGTCAGCGGACGCATGGGGCAAGTCGCCTATCTCGGCACGTGGAGCCCCGAGCCGGGCCAAGACGCGATGACGCCGCTGGGCGGCGACGGGACGGCGGGCTCGCCGTCAACGGGATGGCCTCGCTACAACCGCATCGCGATCCAGCCTGCGCCGTACGTTGGACCGGGACAGGTCGCGTGGTTCCAGTTCACCATCCAGGCGCCGGTCGTCGCCGGGACGTACCGCCTCTATCTGCGACCGCTCATCGAGGGCGCAGCGTGGATGGAGGACTACGGCGTGTTCTGGCTCGTGACCGTGCTCAACGCCGACGGCACGCCTCCCGATCCGCCGGCGGCCGGCACCGGGTACACCTTCAGTAACGTCGTGACCAGCCGCGGCATCTTCGGGACTCATCTCATCAAAGAGCAGCTCTCGCAGGTCACGGTGAAGACGCTCACCGCGAACACCACCGACTGCACAAGCGACTGCCCGGTCAAGCCGCTCGCTCAGTACGTCGCGGAGAACGGCGCATACGCCGGCATCAACGGCACCTACCTCTGCCCGCCGGACTACGTGCAATGCGCAGGCAAGGTGAACTCGTACGACTACGCCGTCTACAACAGCAATCTGCGCAAGTGGCTCAACTACGGCGCACTCAACGGCCAGAACGGTCTCCTCGCCTTCACGAGCGCGACCACGTGCAGCACGTACCGACGCAGCTACGTCTTCTACCAGGCGCAGTCCCCCGTGGTCGCCGGCATCACGAACTACCCGCTTCTGCTGCAGAACGGCGCGATCATCGACTCCACCGCCGAGCAAGGCGGATCGCAGCTCCTCAAAGGCACCAAGGGGGCCATCGGCGTGGATGGGACATACATCTACCTCGTCGTCGTCACGAACGCGACCGTCACGGACACTGCGTACGTCATGCAGGCACTCGGCGCGCGCGACGCGCTCAACCTCGACGGCGGCGGCACCGCCGCGCTCTGGATCGGCGGCGGCTACAAAGTCGGACCGGGCCGGCTGCTGCCCAACGCGATCGTCCTTACGAAGCCCTAGTTCGCCGCGCGAAGCTCGAAGTCGAGCTTCTTGACGAGCCCGTCCTTCATCTCGAAGACCCAGGTCGTGTAGTTGGCGAAGATCCCGGGCGCACGGGTCAGCGTGCGCACCCGCACGCGATCACCGTCCTGATCGGCGTCGCGCAGAGTCTGCACGAGCTCCGGTGGCGCCATGCGGATCATCTGACGGACGCCGTCGCGCCCCGAGAACGCGACCGGGACGCCAGGAAGGCGCACCTCGACATCATCAGCACAGAGCGCGACCGCTGCCTCGGCGTCCTTCGTCATCACCGCGTCGATGAACGAGCGCGCGGTGTCGAGTGCGCTCACGCGCGGGCTCTCCATTCGGCATAGTGTGTATCCGGTTCCGCAGAGGACGCGATCAGGGGAGGTCGGTGTGGCATATCCGGTAACGCATTTCGAGGTCAACGCGCGCGACGCGAAGGCGATGCAGCGCTTCTACGGCGATCTCTTCGGGTGGGGGATCGACACGAACAACCCGATGGACTACGGGATGATCGACACCAAGGCGAAGGGCCGCGGCATCAATGGCGGCATCGGCGCGACGCAGAACGGCCGCAGCTGGGTGACCTTTTACGTCGAGACCTCGAGCATCGACGACACGCTCGGCAAGGTCGAACGTCTCGGCGGCAAGACGATCATGCCGAAGATGGACATGGGACCGGGCGAGTACGGGCTCTTCAGCGATCCGGAAGGCAACGTCATCGGCCTCTACCGGAGCGCGACGCCGCCGCCGGCCCCCAGTCAGCGCACTGCGCGTGCGCGGGCGACCCGGTCGAGCTCTGCCGCGAAGCGAAAGGCGACCCGGAAGCGGACCACGACTCGGCGTAGCGCCGCCACCCGGACTCGACCGAGGCGCTGAGCCAGGTTCTCAAACGTAGCCCAGCTTGCCTTCGCCGCGTTTCGCTTTGAACGGCGGCCATCGCGCCGCGGGCGTCTCATGGTGCCTAATCGGGTCCGACTAGCGGATCGCCTCGGGAATTCCGGGGCGATCCGCTTGTTTCGCGCTCCTCTATTAGCCGTGCTGCTCATCGCAGCGTGCACGCCCATTGCGCAGAGTGGCCCGACTCCGACGGCCACGCCCCTTGCGATCCCGAGTGCGACCTCGCTGACGAGTTCGACACCGCCACCGCCACCCTCTCCTTCTCCGTCCGCGACCGCTCCGACGCGTGTCTTCGTCGTCGTCATGGAGAACACCCCGCTCGCGGTCGCCCTCCGCTCGCCGCTCATCGCGCGGCTCGCGAGCTCGTACGCGCTCGCGGCGAACTACCACGCCGTCGCGTCTCCAAGCCTCCCGAACTACCTTGCGCTCACTTCTGGCAGCACGTGGGGCGTGACCGATGACGAGTACCACCCGCTACCGGCCGGCGGCATCGGCCAGCAGCTGACCCAGGCGGGAATCTCCTGGCGCGCGTACATGGAGGGCCTCACGGCCGCAGGATGCAAGGGGAGCCCGTATCCGTACGCCTTCAAGCACAACCCCTTCGCCTACTACGGAGGCGAGTGTCCGACGAACGTCGTGCCACTCGGCGCGCTCGACGCGGACCTCGCCGGGAACGCCCCGCGCTTCGTATGGATCACCCCGGGGCTCTGTCACGACGGCCACGATTGCGCGCTCGCCGAAGCCGCCGTCTGGCTTGACGGGATGGTCTCGCGGATCGTCGCGTCAGCCGCGTGGCGCGAGCACGGTGTCCTTTTCGTCGTCTGGGACGAGGGCGACGGCAGCGACGATCTCGTGCCGCTGATCGCCGCCGCGCCCGGTCTCGCTCCGCACCGGGTCACGACCCTCTACGACCACTATTCGCTGCTTGCCGCGATGGAGGATCTTCTGGGCGTTCCTCGCCTCGGCGCGGCCGCTTCGGCGGATCCGCTGACGGAGGTTCTGGCCGGCCGGGGTCCCTAGGAGGCCCGGCAGCGCGAGCGCTATCCAGAGCGCCCGCCGTAGCGACGAGCAGCCGCCCGAAAACCTATGAACTTCGTTCGACCCAGCGACGCGCTCTTGAACGTGTGCGTCTCGACAATCCCGGTGAGCGACTGCGAGGTGAGTGCCCACGGCGCAATGTCGAGCATTCGCGCGACGCGCGCGACCACAGCCTCGCGCTTCGCCGCGTGAGTCGAGATCAGCGCGTCGCTTCCTGTCGCGACCGCCAGGGCAAGTGCGACGGCGACGAAGAGAGCGATCGGGCCGGTCCTTCCCACCGCGTTCTCCTGTGCGGGCCGGGTCCGCGATGTTCCGTGAGCGTCCGGTAGCGGTCAC
>VBDQ01000129.1 GCA_005889075.1 Chloroflexota bacterium | reverse complement strand
CCGCTGAGCAAGAACTGCCTGGGATTCATTGAACCCTCTCCTTCCGACCGGCGGATACGAAAAAAGGAGGGCCGGCGGTTCACCGGCCCTCTTCGTGCGTGCGCGGGTGCTCTCAGTACCCCGGGGTCGGCGGCGCGGGTTGGGGTGGCGGCTGGCCGGGTGGCTGCTGCGTGCCGAGGACGCTCGGCGTCGGATTCCCCGGCTGTCCGGCGGTGCACGCGGCGAGCGTCGCGAGGAGCACGCCCGACGCGCACGCGAGCTTCGCGCGCTTCCAGGCGGCCGATTGTGTGACCTTCATCGCGATGCCTCCCTTATGCGCGGATCAGGTACAGGGTCGTGCTCCTGTAACGCGGCGCGCCGCGCCGCCGATCAAGGAGACACACGATCGTCACAAGAACGTCACCCCAGCGTTGGGAAGAAAAGAAGAAAGAAAGGAGCCCGCTGTGTCCAGCGGGCCCCTTCAGAACATGCGTGCGGTCAGCGGCTAGTGACCTTCGGCTTCGCCTCCGGATCAGTAGTCCATCCCGCCCGATGGCATCGCCGGGGCCTTCTCCTTCTCGGGAAGGTCCGTGACGAGGGCCTCGGTGGTGAGGATCATCGCCGCGATCGACGCGCCGTTCTCGACGGCCGAGCGCACGACCTTCACCGGGTCGATGATCCCGGCCTTCGGCAGGTCGACGATCTCGCCGGACATGACCTCGTAGCCCCAGTTCGGGGACTTCGTATCGGCCTGCTTGCGACGGACCGCGGCAAGCATCACCGCGCCG
>VBDQ01000128.1 GCA_005889075.1 Chloroflexota bacterium | reverse complement strand
TCGAGTCCAGCTTGCGGCCGGCCTCCTCGGTGATGACCTGGCCGCCGGTGAGGATCGCGATGTCCTCGAGCATCGCCTTGCGGCGGTCGCCGAACCCCGGCGCCTTCACGCCGAGCACGTTCAGCGTGCCGCGGAGCTTGTTCACGACGAGGGTCGCGAGCGCCTCGCCGTCGATGTCCTCGGCGACGATGACGAGGTTCTTGCTGACCTGCACGAGCTTCTCGAGCACCGGCAGGATGTCCGTGATCGCGGAGATCTTCTTGTCCGTGATGAGGATGTACGGATCCTCGATGACCGCTTCCATGCGGTCCGCGTTGGTGACGAAGTAGGCCGAGATGTAGCCGCGGTCGATCTGCATGCCCTCGACGTACTCGGTCTCGAACTGCAGGCCCTTGGACTCCTCGACCGTGATCACGCCCTCGCGGCCAACCTTGTCCATGACCTCGGCGATGAGGTCGCCGATCTGCTTGTCGGCGGCGGAGATCGTCGCGATCTGCGCGATCTGCTCCTTCTGGTGCTCACCCTCGACCTTCGTCGACTGCGCCTTCATCTCCTCGACCACGGCTGCGACGCCCTTCTCGAGGCCGCGCTTGAGGAGCATCGGATTCGCGCCGGCGGCGATGTTCCTGAGGCCCTCGTGCACGATCGCCTGCGCGAGGACGACCGAGGTGGTCGTGCCGTCACCGGCGATGTCGTTCGTCTTGGTGGCGGCCTCCTTGAGGAGCTGCGCGCCCATGTTCTCGAACGGGTCCTCGAGCTCGATCTCGCGCGCGACCGTCACGCCGTCGTGGGTGACCGTCGGCGAGCCGAACTTCTTGTCGACGGCGACGTTGCGGCCCTTCGGGCCGAGCGTGGTCTTGACCGCGTTCGCCATCGTGTCGATGCCTTGCTTGAGCTTCTTGCGCGCGTCGTCGGTGAAGACGATCTGTTTTGCCATCCTTTGACCTCCGCTTAGTCCTGGATCGTGGCGAGGATGTCTTTTTCGCTGAGGATCAGCAGGTCCTCGCTGTCGAGCTTGAACTCGGTCCCGGCGTACTTCTGGAAGAGGACGCGATCGCCCTCCTTGAGCTCCACCGGGATGCGCGCGCCGGTGTCGGGGTGCCGGTCGCCGGGTCCGACGGCGAGCACCTTGCCCTCCTGGGGCTTCTCCTTCGCGGTGTCCGGCAGGACGATCCCGCTCTTCGTCACTTCCTCGCGGTCGAGGCCTTTGACGACGACGCGGGAGCCGAGCGGCCGGAGCTTGAGCTTGGGCTGCGACTTGGGCGCTGTTGCGACTGCCACTGGGTTCTCCCCTCCTTGGTCCTTTGGGCCAGCGCGACGCGCGGCAGGCCCACGATTCTGGATTTAGCACTCGCGTGGCTTGACTGCTAACAGACTCTAGACAGGCCCGAAAACCCTGTCAAGCGGCGGCCGGCGCCTCCACCATGACCCGGTCTTTGCCGGCTCGCTTGGCCGCGTACAGCATGGAATCGGCCGCCTGGAGGACCTGCTCGGCGCTCCGGCCGGAGCGCCAGGTCGCGACCCCCGCGCTCACGGTGATCGCGCTCCGCGGCTCGGCGCGGCCGTGCGCTTCCACGGTCGCCCGGAGCCGTTCGGCGACGACCTTGGCCTCGTCGAGCCCGGTCTGCGGCATGAGCACGAGGAACTCGTCGCCACCCGTCCGGACGCCCACGTCCGAGGCGCGCACGCTCTTCTTCACCGTGTTCGCGAACGCGCGGAGCGCGAGGTCCCCCATCTCGTGACCGAAGGTGTCGTTCAGCGACTTGAGCCCGTCGACGTCGAGCGCGACGACGCTGTACGGCTGGCCGTGGCGCGTCGCCAGCGAGTGGAGCAGACGCAGCTGCTGCTCCAGGTAGAAGCGGTTGTGCAGCCCGGTGAGACCGTCGGTCGTCGCCTGCCGCTGCGCGCTCTCGACGACGCGCCGCGTCGCGAGCGTGAGGGCTACGCGATCGGCGGCAGCGCGGACGAGCGTTTCCTCCACGATCGAGTCCGCGTCGGGCTCGAGGAAGAGCGCGCCCACGGAGTCGCCTGCCGCGACGAGCGGGATGCACGCGTAGTTCGAGCGATACGGCATGAACGGGCAGACCACGGGGTCCTCGGCGGAGGTCACGCGGAACAGGCGCCCCCCGCGGATCGCGGGGCAGCTCGTCGGCCCGTTGACGACCGGATGCGCCGTCGCCTGGCCCGCGCTGCCGATGGGCTCGAGGATCGCGACGGAGGGGTCGACGAACAGGGCGGTCGCCGCTGACAGGTGGAAGCTCTGCGCGATGCTGCGAGCCGCGGTCAGGCCGATCGTCGGCTCATCGGTCGCGAGCGAGAGCGCGTCCTCGAGGCCGCGCATGCCCTCGAGGAGCTTCATCCGTGAGGCGACCTTGTCGGTTTCTACGCGGAGCGCGTCGAATGCGAGCGACGACGCGACCGCGGCCGCCGACGCCTCGGCGATGGCCTCCGCGAGACGGATCTCCGCCGGTGTCCAGTGGCGGATCACCGGCGACGACATCGCCATCACACCGACGACCTCGCTGCGGTGCATGAGCGGCATGAACAGCCCCGCGCCGAATCCGTACCGCTCCCGGACCCGCTGCGACAGCTGATCGTACTCGCTGTCGTGGATGACGACCGTGCGCCGCTCGCGGATCGCGCGACGGCGCGGCGACGCCTCGGGCATGCTCGGGTC
>VBDQ01000029.1 GCA_005889075.1 Chloroflexota bacterium | reverse complement strand
ATCCGCGTCTTGCCCTCGAGGATCGTTCCCTGCTCGACGAGCACGTCCGGCGCGATCTGCACGTCGGCGTCGACCTGACATGAACCCGCATCGCGGAAGGTCACGCCCGCGACCATGTGGCGTTCGATGATCCGGCGGCGGACCGCCGCCTCCGCCGCGGCGAGCTCCACGCGATTGTTCACGCCCATGCCTTCCTCCGGATCGTCGGTGCGATACACGGCGACGCGGCTTCCGTCACGGGCGGCTTCGGCGACGAGGTCCGTGAGGAAGATCTCGCCGGTCTCGTTGGGGCGCAGACGCGCCACCGCGCTCCGCAACCACCCCAGATCCGCCGCGTATGCCCCGAGGATCGATTCGGGGAGGCTGCGCTCGGCCGGCGACGCGAGGCGGGCCTCGACGACGCGCGCCGCGTCGCCACGAGCGTCGCGGACGATTCGCCCGTACGCGTTGTCCGTTCCGACCTCGCCCGCAAGGATCGCGAGCGTCGCGCCATCTCTGACGAGCGCCCCGAGCCCTGCGAGCGTCTCCGCGCGCAGCAGCGGCGTATCGCCGTACACGATGTACGCGAGGCCCTCGTCGCCATTCGCTTTGGCGAGCGCGACGCGCACCGCGTCGCCGGTGCCACGCGGCGGGTCCTGGATGACGACGCGGGCCTGCCCGTCCAGGAGGTCACGTGCGGCCTCGCTCTCTTTCGCGAGCACGACAAGCGGACGTGCCCTCACCGACCGCAGCGTCTCGAGGACATAGGCGAGCAGCGGGCGTCCCGCGATCGGATGAAGGACCTTTGGGGTTTTCGATCTCATCCGTGTCGAAAGGCCCGCCGCGAGCACAATGGCCAGCGGCGCGTCGCTCATGCGGATCGGTCAGGCTGGGGCGCCAGGATTCGAACCTGGGATAGCGGATCCAAAGTCCGCCGCCTTACCACTTGGCCACGCCCCATAGGACACGGCTCAAAAGGATAGGAGGGCGGCGCTTCGGTCCCGGCGGCGAGGGCTATTTGGCGGGCTGCTTGCCCCGCTTGATCAATTCGGCGACGCGACGCCCGCCCTTGCGCCCAAGCTGCGCGTAGCCCTCGCTACCGAGCTGAGACTTACGCGCCTCGCCGCCTTTGCGACCAAGCTCCGCGTAGCCCCGCGAGCCGAGCTGCGTCTTGCGCGCTTCCCCGCCCTTGCGACCGAGCTTCGCGTATCCCTCAGGCCCGAGCTGGCCCTTTCGCGCCTGGCCGCCACGCCGTCCGATCTCACGATAGAAAGACGATCCATGCTTGCCCGCGGTCGACGTCCCCCCGCGCTGACCAGCCTGTCGGACCGTGAGCTCGCCCTTTGATTCCACACGTCAAACGTAGGGGGACAGCCCTCGGTCGCTTGTCCATCATGAAATGACACCGAGCACGACCGCACGAGCGCGAAGCCCGGCGCGCCGTAGGATCCGAGCCTTTCTCAACGCATCCCTGCGGTCGTCCGCAAGGGTGAACAGCGAGGGGCCGCTTCCCGACATGGCGAGCTCGATACCGCGCTCGCGGGCGCAGGCACGCGCGAGCGTGATCGCGGGGACCATCCGCTCGGTCGTATCGAGAAGCTCGTTCACAAGGTGCGCGCGAATGAACGCGGGCGTGGCGACACCTCGCTGGAACGCGTTGGCGACGGCCGCCGATCGCGAGCCGTCCGAGGGACGTCCCTGATGGGCGGCGAAGACATCAGCGGTCGCGACGCGTGCGGCGACGCGCACGAGGACGACCCACAGCTGATCGCGCGGGGCATCGAGTGCCTCGACCTTCTCGCCGCGTCCGCGAACGAGAGCGAAGGGTGCGCCTCGCGCGAAGAACGGAACGTCCGAACCGATCGTCGCGGCGATCTTCTCGAGATCGATGGCATCGAGCCGCCAAAGGACTCTGATCGCGCGAAGGATCGCCCCGGCATCGCTCGAGCCACCACCCAACCCCGACGCGATCGGAATGCGTTTGCGGATCCGCACGCGCGCGGCCGGGTCTCGGCCGCTCGCGGCCGCAAGCGCGCGGACAGCGCGGCTGGCGAGGTCGTCACCCGGCGCGAGCGCGAGCGGCGGCGATAGCCGCACGTCGAGGCTCCGTGCCTTCGCGACACGCACGCGATCACAAAGGCCGATCGTCGCGAAGACGCTCGCGAGGTCGTGATAACCGTCCGCTCGTCGGCCGGTCACCTCGAGCGTGAGATTGATCTTCGCCGGAGCCGCGAGGACGATCGCGCGGCTCATCCCTCGGGCGTGCCGGCCGCACGTGCGAGCGCGATCCATTCGTCGAGCTCGAGCTCTTCCGGCCTGCGCTCGGGGGCGATACCCGCCTCGCGCAGGGCCGCTTCCGCGCGCTCCCGGTCGAGGCCGGCCTCGTGTCCCAGCGCCGAACGGAGCTGCTTGCGCCGGTGCCGGAACGCGTCGCTCACGAGCTTCAGGAACGGCTCCTGCCCGAGGGGCGCGAAAGCGGGACGCGCCCGCGTCCGCAGGGCGACGACCGCCGACTCGACGCGTGGAGACGGCCGGAAAGCTCTGGCCGGCACGCGGCGGACGATCCGCGCTTCGGCGAACGACTGCACAAAGACCGAGAGGTAGCCGCGCTCGCGTCCGTCGCGCGGCGTCGCGCAGATACGTCGTGCGACCTCCCGCTGTACTAGTACCACGACGAGCGGCGCGCGGCGCGGATCTGCGAGGAAGCGCTCGAGCAACGGCGTCGTGATCTGGTACGGCAGGTTCGCCACGATGCGAGTCGGTCGCCGGGGACCGAGGCTATACAGGTCGACCGTCAGCGCATTGGCTCGGATGATTCCGACGTTCGGCCGGCCCGCGAGCTCGTCCTCGAGCAGAGCGACCATCCGGGCGTCGATCTCCACAGCGGTCACCGATCGGGCCCGTTCGCCCAGCGCCGCGGTCAGGACCCCCGGCCCAGGTCCCACCTCGAGGACGTCGTCATCCGCCTGCAGCTCCGCCGCATCGAGGATCGCGCTGAGGACACTTCGGTCCACGAGGAAGCGCTGGCCAAGAGATCGGGCGGGGCGAATCTTGTGCCGGCGAAGGGTCGCGCGCAGCTCGTGCGGGTCGGCGAGGTCCACGCCGTCAGGCTAGTCGTTCACCTTATTTGCAGGTCCACTGATTGGCCGATCCGCGCGCGAACATCCACGCCGCGACATTCGCTGAGGCGACCGGGTCGAACGGGCTCGCGCCGGCGTACCCGGCCCGCGCGCTGTTCACCGACCAGGTCGACGGTACGAACTGGAAGAGTCCCGATGCCCCGGACGTGGCGTTGTACGCGCTCGGGTTGTAGTGGCTCTCGCACCACGCCACGCGCAATAGCTGGTCGGGGTCGGCGCCGTTCGCCGCGGCGGCCTGCCGGATGATGGCCTCGATGTCCGCGGGTGCGGCCGGTGGCCGGGTGCCGACCCGACGAATCTCGTCGACCGCCGCCGCGAGCACCTCGGAAGCGAGGAGGGTCCGTTCGACCTCACGCCCGTCGATGATCCGGACGTGGTACGTGTTCGCCAGCTCTCCCGGTTGGCCGGGAGTGACGACAATCTCATGGCCGCGGTCGAGACTCGCGTCCGTGATGAGCCGGATGGTGTACGGCGAGGGCTCACGAAGGGTCTCCTCGCGATCGGCGACTCTGGTCACGCGGACGGTCGCCCCGGCGGCGAGTATCTGGTCGAGCCCGGGTTCGACGAAGTCCTCGGGACCAAGCATCACCTGCGCCGTGCCGAGGAGCTCCGCGACGGTCCCTCGGGGCGAACGGACGGCCGTCGGTGTTCCGCCGTCCACGAGCGTGACCGGCACGCCTCGGTCGAAGGCGAGGTGCTCGCCGGCCAGTAGGAATGAGTCAAGCGGCGCCGACGTCCGATCGGAGCCCCGAGGCGGCAGCCCGAGATCGGCGAGCAGAGCGTCTACCGTCCCCGACGCAGAGAACCTCGCCGTAAGGCCGTCGACGGACACTCGAACGACGTGTGCCTGAGCCAGCGGCGACTGGCCGCGAGCGGCAGGGGCCGCCCGGCTGGGAGCAGCCGCGGCGGTCGGCGCCGAGGTCGCGGCGAGCGCGCCGAACGTGCCGCCCGCCACGAGGCAGGTCACGAGCGCCAGGCGCCCAAGGCGCAAAGCGGCACGCATCAACGATGTCCTGTCGATCCTTGGACCTCCCCGCCCCCACCGGCAAGGAAGCATGGCGACGCCATGTGTACGGACTGGGGGCGCCGTTGAGTCTAGCGACGACCGAGCGAGCCCTGTTTTGGCTGCTATGGACGATTAGCGGTCACCCGGCGGCCGCCAGCCACGCTGGCGTAGATGGGCCCGCAGCGCTGGCGCGAGATCCTCACGGCCTAGGGCCGCGTCGACGAAAGCGGTGACATAGCCCAGGCGGTCGCCAGTGTCGTAACGAACCCCACTGAGCTCGACCGCCCAGACCGGGGCACCCTCGCGTGCCATCTGAGTGACCGCATCCGTCAGCCAGATCTCGCCGCCCCGCCCCGGTTTTAACCGCTCGAGAACCTCGAAGATCTCCGGCTCGAGAACGTAGCCGTGGACCGCGGCGAGATCGCTCGGGGCGTCTTCTGGCTTGGGCTTCTCGACGATCGCAAGCACGCGCTGTGTGCGCTCATCCACCGGCGTGCCCGCGATCACGCCGTACGCGCCGGACTTCTCCTTCGGGATCCGCACGCACCCGACGACGCTGCCTCCGCCGAGCCGTTGCCGTGCCTCGATCAGCTGGGCGACGGCCGGAGTGTCGCCGAGCACGATGTCGTCGCCCCAGAGCATCGCGAACGGCTCGTTGCCGATCAGCGGTCGCGCTTGCAACACCGCATGACCGTTGCCTTTGGCTTCCTGCTGCACGACGACGCGAACGGTCGCGAGCTTCTCCGGCCGCTTCAGGAGCTCGATGTCCTTTTGACGGAACTCCACCGCCAGGCGTCGCTCGAGGCGTTCGTTCGGACGGAAGTACGCGTCGAGGCTCTCCTTGCCCGGGGCGCTGACGATGACGACGCGCCCGATGCCAGCGGCCGCCATCTCCGATACGACGAGCTCGATGACCGGCGTGTCGATCACCGGCAGGAGCTCTTTCGGGATCGTCCGGCTGATCGGCAGGAAGCGTGTCCCCAACCCGCCAGCTGGGATCACGCCGTAGTGGACCGGGCGCACGCCGTCCGCCGCGACGCTCATCGCTGCTCCACGATGACCGTGAAGGGGGCCGGCTGGGTGGTCCGGACGGCGAGCCCGGTCACGGCGAGCAGCGGTGGACGCCGGTCACCGCTCGAATCGAGGTCGAGGGTGAGCTGACCGTTGTCGACGAAGTGCCGCTCGACCGTCGTGCGGTCGCCGAATCGCAGCACCTGGACGATGAAACGCTGCGACACGATGTTCGTCGAGCGCACGAAGCCCGACGCGATCCACCCGTTGTCGGACTCGGCGTCGTCGGCGGGAAGCCCGGTGATCTCGATGTCGTCGATCGCGAGTCCGCCGAGGTTCAGGTTGCCGTCGGTGACGTACTCGAACCGGAGCTTCACCTGCTTGCCCGCGTACGCAGAAAGGTCCGCCGTGAGTCGCTCCCAGACCGGTGTGGTCGTGCCGCCCGAGTCGCCGGTGAGCCCGTTGCCGAGGTTCTGACCGTTGGGATCGGTGGTGCTCGCGGCGTCGGTCCGCAGCGGCGTCCAGTGGGTCCCGCCGTCGGAGGAGACCTCCACGTAGCCGTAGTCATAGTCAGGCTCGATCTCGAACCACGTCCAAAACGACACCTTGGGCGCCGCCGCCGAGGTGAGATCGAGGTCACGCGTGAGCGTGCTGTCCATCCCATCGCCCTTGTCCGACCACCAGAACGATCGGCCGGAGTGCGGATCGGTCGGGATGAGGCGCGTGCTTGTCGCGCCGTCGAAACGCAGGCGGATCGCGGTCTTCGGAAGCTCGACGTATCGCGCGGCGTACTGATGCACCGTGCTCTTGAAAGGAGCGCCGGTGGTCGCGTGATCGGCGTCGGCGGCGGTCGCGGGACTCCGCGCCGGCGCACCTGACGGGTAGGTGAAGGGCTTGTCAGAGGTCGTGCCGATGAACGCGTTGGCGGCGACGAAGCCTGCGAAGATCTCCTCGAGGCCCGGCTGGCCACGCTGCTTCAGCACAGCGTCGATGTCTGCCGGCGTGTCGATGCCCTTGGCCATCATCGCCCGGATGAGATCTTCACCGCCGGCTTGCTGGCGCAGGTACTCGAGGAACGTGTAGGCCTCGCCGTAGTGAGCGGCGGCCGCCTCGATGTCGGACCAATCGTTGAGCTGCGTGTCCGGAACACGAAGATAGGTCTGCGCCGTCCCGACCGTGTAGTTGTTCGCTTCCTCGCAGAGCTGCGCCTGACCCTCGTTGAACCACACCGCCGACCGCTTCCGGGTGTTGAACTGGATCATGTGACAGAACTCATGAGCGATCACCTGATCGAGCTGCGAGGTCCCGGGCCGAGCTGAGAGCGAATTGATGTAGATCATCTCCCGCTCGGCGGAGAACTCGTTCACCCAGAGAGGCTCCTCGTCCGTCCCGCTGAAGTAACCCGCGGCCGCACCGGGAATCCTCGCCATCACCACATTGATGCGCGGGTCGGCGTCGATGCCGGGGTTCCACTCCTCGCCGTAGAGCTTGCGATCGATCGGATAGAGCTTGGTCTCGAACGTTGTCGCGGTCGTGCGTAGGCCGTTCAGATCCACTCCCGCGTCGTTGCCGACCCACCACTTCGCGTGTTCGGTGATGATCCGCAAGGTCGCGGTGGTCTTGACGTTCTTTTTCGCCGCGAAGTCGTAGGTCCAGAAGTCGTGGACAGTTCCGACATCTTCGATCGGCGGCGTGGTCCGGACCGGCTCGAATGGCCTCGCGGGAACGCCGTCGCGCCCTCTCACCGTGCGGGTGAGGGCGAAACCGTCGGCGTATGGGAGCGGCTTCGACAGCAGGATCGAGCTCATGTCGAGGGCGAGCGCGGCGGAGGGCAGCGGCCCGCCGCTGCCGCTTGTCGATGCCGACGGGACTGGGGAGCTCGCGGACGGGTTCGCTGCCGGCGGGACGCAAGCGGCGGCCGCCAGCGCGAGCGCGATGAACAGCGCGAAGCGCCTCACCGCGCGTGGTATCCCTCGGCGAGCGTGCGTGTGGCCACGAGCTTGCCGCCGCGGAAATACCGGCGAGGAACCCGCCGTCGGATCCCGGTGAGGATCTCGTAGCTGATGGTGCCGCAGACCGCGGCGAGATCGTCTGCGCTCTGCGTGATGCCGCCCTGCGTGCCGATGAGCGACACGTCGTCGCCCTCCCGGACGTCAGCGATCTCGGTCACATCGAGCATGACGAGATCCATGCACACGCGCCCGGCGAAACCGACGGGGTGCCCGCGGACGAGAACGCGGCCCTGCTTTCCCGCAACCCGTGGGAGTCCGTCCCCGTAGCCGACCGGGACCGTCGCTATGCGGCCGTCGCGCGGAAGCCGGTACTCGTGCCCGTACGAGACGCCCGTCCCTTTGGCGACGTCGGCAAGGCGATGGATGCGCGATCGCCAGGCGAGCGCGGGGCGCAGATGGAGCGCGTTCGCCAGATGCGGAGCGGCATGAAGCCCGTAGATCGCGAGCCCGGGCCGCACCGCGTTGACCCCGTCGATCGGCCCGAACGCGGCGACGCCGGCGCTCGCGGCCGCATGAACCAGCCGGGGGCGGTCCGAGAGCGTGCCGACCACCTCGCGGAAGCGGGCGAGCTGCGCTCGGTCGTTGGAGGTCTCCGGCTCGTCCGCCGTTGCGAAATGCGTGAAGATCCCATCGATCTCTAGGTGCGGCAGCGCACGGATCGCCCGGTACCTCGTCGGCGCCTCGGACATCGGGGCGCCGAGGCGCGTGAGCCCGGTGTCGACCTTGAAGTGCACCCGCGTGGTCCGCCTCAGGGCGCTCGCCGCCTCGCTCACCGCGCGGGCACGTGTCAGGTCCCAGACGGTGAGGATTAGATCCTGCGCGACGGCGTGGCCGACCTCGGAGGCGTCGGTCGGCCCGAAGAGCACGAGAATCGGACCGTTGACGCCACCCTCGCGTAGGGCGAGCCCCTCCTCGACCGTCGCGACCGCGAGCATCACCGCTCCAGCTTCGAAGCAAGCCTCGGCGACCGCCTCGGCGCCGTGACCGTAGGCATCCGCTTTGACCACGGCGATGACGTCGGCGTTCGCATGGGCGCGCACGGCCGCGAGGTTCGCTCCGATCGCGTCGAGATCGACGTCCGCCACGGTCGAGCGGACGGCCTCTGGAATGGTCATCCGGTCTCGACTATTTCACGGAGCGCCCGCGGAAGCGCATCGGCGATCTCGGTCGCCAGGGCGCCGGATTCGCCGATCTCGCCGGCGAGGAGCCCGCCGGCGCGGCCATGCACCCAGACCGCCGTCGCGGCGGCCGCGAGCGGCGGTAGCCCGCGGGCCAGGAACGCGGCGACGGCTCCGCCTAAGACGTCGCCCGACCCGCCCACGCCAAGCGTCGGGTTCGGCAGGTCGTGGACGTACGTCTTGCGACCATCGCTGACCACCGTCACCGGCCCTTTCAACACGACGACCGCGCCCCAATCGCGCGCGTGCCGCTCCGCGAACGCGACCCTCGCGCCTCCCGCCGGCACGACCCGGCCAGCAAGACGCGCGGCCTCGCCGTCGTGCGGGGTGAGGATCGTCTTCGCCGGCAGGAGCGCTTTCCAAGACTCGGTCCGCGCGAGCGCGTTCAGGCCGTCAGCGTCGATGACCGTCGGGATCGATCGAGCGTTGCGCAGCGCGGCCGCGACGAAATCATCGGTGCCGGGCGCATGTGCGAGGCCCGGACCGATCAGCATCGCCCGCGCCTTCTCTCCGATCGCGGCCTGCAGCTGCGCAGCCGCGCCAGTGGCGACCACGCCCGGCTGCGCTTCCGCGAGCGGGAAGAAGGTGACGTTCGGATCCTGTCCGCCGAGCGCGTCCACGACGGATCTGCCCGCGCCGACGGTGACGATGCCCGCGCCGCAGCGAAGCGCCGCCCGCGCGGCGAGCAGCATCGCGCCGGGGTATCGAAGCGACCCCCCGACGATGAGAACGCGCCCGCGCTGATCCTTGCCCGCGTCCTTCGGGAGCGGCTTGAGCACGGCACGAACGACCTGCGCGGTGAGCGGGTTCGCCGACGTCTCGGTCGGCGCGAGGCGACTGCGCGTTTAGCGCAGCCCGACGGCGACGGCGACCGCGAGGTCGCGGATGTGCGAAATCGACACCGAGAGCGGTCGCCTGAGACCGAGCGCTTCACGACGAGCCTCGGCGCGGCCATGCAATTCCACGATCGGCTGACCGGCTCGCGTTCGCCGGATCTCGATCTCTTTCCAGCCGACGCCGCGCACCCCGAGGCCGAGCACTTTCGACACGGCTTCCTTCGCCGCCCAGCGACCCGAGAGATGCAGGATGTTCGTCCGGCAGTACATCTGCTCCCACTCCGTATACACGCGATCGAGAAAGCGTCGCGGGTGCTTCTCGAGCACGTTGCGGATGCGTGCGGTCTCGATGATGTCGATGCCCACTTCGGAGCTCACACAAGGACCAACCGCAGAGCATCGGCGAGGGGCGAACGCTGAGTGGCGGCGCAGCGAGCGGAGCGACGGGTGGCACGGGGGAGGGGGGTGCGTACGAGCCGTCGACCGGCCGCGTCGCAGAACGGTGGAGTGCAACGAAGCGGAGCGAGCCGGTAGGCGAGGGCGCACCCCCGACCCCGGGACAGGACCCGTCGCGCCAGCGCGAAAGTCACTCGACAGTCACGGCCTTCGCCAAGTTGCGCGGTTGGTCGACATCGTTCCCTCGGCGGTCCGCGATGTGATAAGCGAGTAGCTGCAGCGGGACCACCGCGAGAACCGGTGAAAGCAGCTCTTCTGTTCGCGGAATGCGGATGATGTCGTCGGCTTTGCCGTTGATCTCATCGTCATCGTCGTTCGCGAGAGCGATGAGCACGCCAGCACGTGCGCGCACTTCCTCCATGTTGGAGCGGATCTTCTTGTAGACCGAGTCGCGGAGCGCGATCGCAACGACCGGCAGCTCCTCGTTGATGAGCGCGTTCGTGCCGTGCTTCATCTCTCCCGATGCCGTGCCTTCGGCGTGGATGTACGAGAGCTCCTTGAGCTTGAGCGCGCCCTCGAGCGCGGTCGGGTAGTTCACGCCGCGCCCGAGGAAGAGGAAGTTGTGCGCGCTGTAGTAGCGATAGGCGAGCGCCTTGACCTTCGGCTCCTCCTGCAGGACGGCGTCGACGAGGGTAGGCAGATGGAATGCCTCCGCAAGCAGCTTGCGCGAACGTTCCGGATCGATGACCCCGCGGCGCTGCGCGAGGTAGATCGCGAAGAGGTACAGATCGACCAGCATCGCGGCGTAAGCTTTCGTCGACGCGACGCTGATCTCGGGACCGGCGTGGAGATACACGACGTCGTCGGCCACGCGGCTCGCCTGGCTGCCGACGACGTTGACGAAGGTGAGCAGCCGCGCGCCCTGACGCTTCGCCTCTTCCATCGCGGCGAGCGTGTCTACGGTCTCGCCTGACTGTGTCACCGAGACGACCAGCTGCCCCGGCGAGACGACGGGCTCGCGGTAGCGGTATTCGCTCGCGATCTCGACATCGCAAGGGATGCGCGCCAGCCGCTCGATCAGGTACTTGCCGACGAGGCCCGCGTAAGACGCGGTCCCGCAGGCGACAAAGCTGATCCGCGGGATGGCGCGAACGAAGGCGTCGTCCATCTTCACGTTGTCATCGAAGACGACTCGGCCGGTCGATCGCTCCACGCGCCCGAGGAGCGTGTCCGAGATCGCGCGCGGTTGCTCGTGGATCTCCTTCAGGAGAAAGTGCTTGTATCCGGATTTCGCCGCGGCGATCGGATCCCACGAGATCTCTTCGATCTTCTTGTCGATCCGCTCGCCCGTGAGCTTCCGGAAGCTCACCGCGTCCTGGGTCACGACCGCGATCTCGCCGTGGTCGAGGAAGCTCACGCGGCGTGTGTGCTCGAGAAGAGCAGGCGCATCCGACGCCAGGAAATTCTCGCCGTTGCCATACCCCACGATGACGCCGCCGGCGTTGGAGATCCGCGCGGCCACGATCTTCCCCGGGTCGCGGACGGAGATGAACGCGAGCGCCGCGGCGCCCTCGAGCCGTGGCAGGACGGCGAGGGCCGCATCCTCGAGGCTCTGGCGCTTTTCCAGCTCCTCCTCGAGCAGGTGGACCGCGACCTCGGTGTCCGTCTCGCTCGTGAAACGGTGTCCCCTCGCGAGGAGCGGCGCTTTCAGTGACTCGAAGTTCTCGATGATCCCGTTGTGGATGACGGCGGTCACTCCACCGCAGTCGACATGCGGATGGGCGTTCTGCTCGTTGGGCCGTCCATGGGTAGCCCATCGTGTGTGGCCGATTCCGGTGTGCCCTTGCGTCGGGTGGGTCGCGACGATCGTGGCGAGGTTGTCGAGCTTGCCCTCCGCGCGCATGACCTCGAGAGCGCCGTTCTGCTGCACCGCGACGCCCGCCGAGTCGTAGCCGCGGTACTCGAGCCGGCGCAGCCCATTCATCAGGAGCGGGAGCGCCTCCCGCGGACCGACGTAGCCGACGATGCCGCACATGGCTAGACCAGCTCCTTCTCGGCGACGCGAGCGAGCATCTGCGCGGTGCTCGACGCGATCGTCGAGCTTTGCGCTTCGACCGTTATCCGCAGCACAGGCTCGGTCCCTGACGGCCGCACGAGGAGCCGGCCGCTCGAGCCGAGCGTCGACTTCGCGCCCTCATAGGCGGCCACGAACGCGTCGTTCGCTTCCCACTCGCGGCGCCGCGCAGCCTTCACGTTCATGGTCACCTGCGGCCAGAACTGCATCTGGTCGGCGAGCTCGGCGACCGACCGGCCCTCAGCCTTCATCAGGTGGAGGACCTCGAGCGCGGTGAGTATGCCGTCGCCGGTCGTCGCGTACTCGCGAAAGATCACGTGACCCGACGACTCTCCGCCGAACTGTGCCCCGAGGCGCTCCATGGCTTCCCACACATAGCGGTCCCCGACCTGGGTCCGCTCGAGACGGATGCCTTCGCGCGCGAGCATTGACTCAAGCCCACCGTTGGTCATGACCGTGCCGATCACGATCTTCGGCTCGAGCTGGCCGTGACGCGCGAAGTGCCGCGCCGCGAGCGCGAGAACGAAGTCGCCGTTGTGCGCTCGGCCCTTTTCGTCGACGACGATCACACGGTCGCCGTCACCGTCGAATGCGAAGCCAACGTCGGCTTTTCGATCGACCACCAGCCGCTGAAGCGCCCCCGGCGCGGTTGCTCCGCAGCCATCGTTGATGTTCTGGCCGTCGGGTGCGTCAAAAAAAGCGAGAACCTCCGCGCCGGAATGTGCGAACACGGCGGGCGCGACGCGGTACGTCGAGCCGTTCGCGCAATCAAGAGCGATCCGCATGCCATCCAGCTTCGGGGCCATCGAGAGAAGGAAGTCCTCGTACTCCCGCACCAGGCCACGTGCATCGCCGACCAGGCCGATCCCGCCCTCGGTCGGACGCGGAAGCATGTCCTCATCGGTCATCCGGCGCTCGATCTCTTCCTCCGTTACGTCGGCGAGCTTCTGCGCGCGGTGGTCGAAGAACTTGATGCCGTTGTCCGGCGCCGGGTTATGCGACGCGCTGATGACCGCCCCCGCGACGAACTCACCTCGTTTGGCGAGGTACGCGAGGCCGGGGGTCGGGATGTGGCCGACAAGCCGCACCTCCATGCCGACCGAGCACAGACCCGCGGCGAGCGCGCTTTCGAGCATCCGCCCGCTTCGTCGAGTGTCCCGGCCGACGACGACCGCGTGGCCGCCGCCCCCGAGGACGTGCCCCGCCGCGCGACCGAGCCGGAGCGCGAGCTCCGGCGTGAGGTCGAGATTCGCCACACCGCGAACGCCATCGGTACCGAACAGCCTGGCCACTAACTTCTCGTTCGTATGGTGAGTGTGACCCGGGTCGGTTGCACGGTCTGTACCGTGACACCCGCGGGAACGCGAACGCTGACATCCGCTGGTGCGCTGCTGGCTCCACGGCCGGACGCGTCGACGATCGCGACGACCTGTCCCGGCGCCAGGCCCTGCAGCGTCGCCACCGGCCCAGCGAGCACCACCGCGACGGTCTGCGGGTCGGTGTCGGCCAGCAGGTTGCTACCGAGATTGACTGCAGTCACGGCTACGAGCGGGAACGGCCGGGTGCCCACGTAGGGCGCGACCGAGACCGTCACTGTCGAGCCGGTCTGGCGAAAGAGCGAGGTCCCTGCCGGGAGCAGCAGGGCGACGTTGAAGGACTTGTCCCCGGTGAGGCCGCTGACGTCGGCAGCTCCCGTATCGATGTGATCGATCGGCGAGATCGCGTCGGGCTCGCCGCGAATGGTCACCGCGGGAGGGTCGACCGTGATCCGAGTGATCTGGTAGCCGGCCGCCACGGCGCCGCGGATGCTCCAGACGACCGGGACCGTGCGGGTGGTCGCGGTCGGCAGTACCGGAACGGTCACCTGGACGACAGCCGGATCCGTCGTCAGTCCGTCGATCGGCACTCCCGCGGCATCGACCGCGCTCGGCTGCACGCTTTGTACGAGATCGGTCGCCGCGTCGCCGAACAGGACGGTCGCGTAAACGGCGGCGATCCGCGCGACCTGGCTCGTCGCGCCGCTCACTCGGACCTCGCTCGGATTGAGCGCCGCATCGCCGGGCTGATTGCCGACGGGCGGATTGTTCGCGAAACGGACTTGCACGGCGACGGGCCGTGTCGTGATCGGCTCGATCCGCACACTCACGGCCGACGGCGAGACGTCCACGACGTGGACGTTCGGGTTCGCGACGGTGACGTTGACCGTGACGTCCTGCGGATCGCTGCGGTGGAGGTCGGCCGACCCGATGTCGAGTGTCGCGTGGAGATCCGACGCGACGATTCCACCGACGGCGCCCTCCGGACCGCGGAGTCTCACTCCGACGTCGCCAAGCGAGCCCTCGAGCACGTATCCCGTCGGAACGTCCGGTCGCTCGACGGCGATCCTTCCCGCGAAGGGCTGCGTCACCTCCGCGGGCGCCTGATTCAGGAGCGAGACGGCCCAGAAGATCATGGCGACCAGCACGGCGGTGAGCTTGAGGGGCAGGTCCGAAACGAACGCGCGACGGAGATCGATCCGCCCCCGGGGCATGATCTGACGCCTCGCGGGCACGCCCTGCATGTCAGGAAGCCTTGCTGCGGAAGGGGAGCGGCTGGATGCGGCTCCGGATCAGCGACGACAGCACGCGGCGCAGCCGCTCCTCGTCCAGGGCGCCGATCATGCGGCCGCCCGACGCGATCGAGATCGACTGAGTCTCCTCAGAGACAACGATGACGATGGCGTCGGTCTGCGCGCTGATCGACAGGGCCGCTCGGTGGCGCATCCCGTAGCGGTGCGCTGCCGCACCTTGCGCCGTCTCCTCGAGCGGGAGGAGGCAGGCCGCCGCGATGATCTCATTGCCCCTCACAATCACCGCTCCGTCGTGCAGGGGCGAGCGCGTCATGAAGATCGAGGCGAGGAGCTCCGCGGTCAGCTTGCCGTTCACCGGAACGCCGGTCTCGCTGTAGTCCTGAAGCCCCGTCGCGCGCTCGAGCACGATCAGCGCGCCGTGCTTCGCCTCACTGATGAGAAGAGCGGCTCGGACGAGCTCGTCGACGATGCCCTCCACCTCCTCCTCGGTGCCCGGCGCGAGCAGGCGGTTGAGGGGGCCGAGCTGTCCAAGCTGGCCCAGGGCGCGCCGCAGCTCCGGCTGGAACACGACGACCAGCGCGACGACGGCCACGGCAAACAGGCCTTGCAGGAGCAGCACCGTGAGGGTCAGCTGGAGATAGGTCGCGATCCAGTAGATGAGGACGAGGACCAGGACACCGATGAGCAGCTGGACCGCCCGGGTACCGCGGATCAGGACGAGGACGTAGTAGATGAAGATCGCCACGATCAGGACGTCGAGTGCGTTGTTCCATTTGAAGATCTGCCCGTGCAGGAGGTCGTTGAGCTGCTGGACGATGCGGTCCACTTAATCGGCCCGCGCCAGCGCCTCGACCTCCGCGGCAAGGTCGTTGCGCCCGTCGAGCAGCAGGGCCTGCACGAGGAGCTGGCACTTCGCACGGGCGACTTCGCGCTTTCCGAGCGTACGCGCGACCTCGACGAGCAGCCGCTGCGCATCGTGATCCGCGACACCGGCGGCGATGAGCTGGAGGAGCAGGTCCGACGCCGCGTCGGTGCGACCGTCCTTCAAATAGCGTCGCGCGGCCTCGAGGGCGAGCTCCGCGGCACGCGGATCTCGCGTCGCGAGATAGCGGGCGGCGGCGGCCTCGACTTCGACGTCATCGGCTTGCGCCGCCGCGGTGGTCTCGGCCGGCGTCTGGGGGGCAGGCGCGGCCGCGCTCGGCGTCGACCACACGTCGGCCGGCGTTTTCGCGGCCCGTTCGGCGGGGGACTCGGCCCACACGGTTGTCGGCGCGGACGGGGCCGGCGGTGGCTTTGGCGCGGGAGCGGTCGGCGCGGCGGCGGGACGCGTCGTTGCGGTCGTCGGCTCCGAGGTGGTGGATCGTGGTGCCCACGGATCGACGGCGCCGTACGCCGGCGGCTTCGCCGCGGCCTCCCACGGATCGGCTGCCAGAGATTGTGGACGGAGCGTGGTCGTCTCGGTCGCGCGTGCAGGCGGCTCGGGCTCGCTCTCCTCGGTGGTTTCAGTCGGCGGCGGTGCCTCGCCGTTCGCGATCTCTTTCAGCATCGCCGACCCAGGAATGTGCCTGAGCTGTCCGAGAGCGTAGGCGGTCTCGAGCGACGCCCGTTCGGCATTGCCGGCATCGCGCAGGTCGCGGATGAACCGGGCGTACTCGCCGATCGCGGCATCGGTGTCGCCGGCGAGCGCGAGCGCGGCGGCGAGCCGGCGGTGCGTCGCCAGATCGCGCGGCTCGAGCGTGATGGCTTCGCGCAGGAGACCGATGGCCTGCGGGCGCTCGCCTGACTTTGTGAGGGCTGCCGCGCCGTCGCGCAGAACGCGCAGCGCGCTCGCGCGGTCCTCCTGCTCGAAGTGCACTTTTGCGAGCCCGCGGTAACCGCCCTCGGCTCCGGGGAACTTATCGACCAGATACTTGAAGCTCTGCTCCGCCTGACGCAAGCGGCCTTGTTTCAAGTACTGGAGGCCCTCGTTGAGCGCGACCTGGTAGTTGTAGTTAGTACCCGGTGACACGGCCGTAGTGTGCGCTCGCGGCGTGTCCCAGGGCTAGCGTTTGGTGAACTGCGGCGCCTTCCGAGCGCGTTTGAGACCAGGTTTCTTCCGCTCCTTCGCCCGCGGGTCGCGTGTGAGGAGCCCGGCGCGCCGGAGCGCTTGCAGGTGCTCCCGGTCGACCTGAAGGAGCGCACGTGAGATCCCGTGCGCGATGGCTCCGATCTGACCCGTCACACCGCCGCCGGTGACCTTGATCATCGCGTTGAATCGACGCGCCGTATTGGTGACCGAGAACGGGAGGAGGGCTTGCTCGGTGGCGCCATCCCGTGCGAAGTAGTCATCGAGCGGCTTGCCGTTCACGACGACCGCGCCCTCGCCGGGAACGAGCCGGACCCGCGCGATAGACGTCTTACGCCGACCGGTGCCCTGGAAGTACGGCGCTGCCTTCATGTGGCGGACTCCCTCTTGCGCGGTTGCGGCTTTTGCGCGGCGTGTGGATGGTCGCCGCCGGCATACACGTGGAGCTTTCGCGCCATCTGCTCCCCGAGGCGGTTTTGCGGAAGCATCCCGCGCACCGCGCGGCGGACGACTTCCTCGGGTCGCCGCGACAGCAACGCCTCGAGCGTCTCCGATCGCAGCCCGCCCGGGTACCCGGAGTGACGAACGTAGCGCTTCGCCTGTAATTTGTTGCCGGTCACGCGCACCTTCGCCGCGTTCACGACGATCACCGGATCGCCGGTGTCGAGATGCGGCGAGAACGTGGCCTTGTGCTTCCCGCGCAGGAGTGCGGCAACTTCTGTCGCCAGCCGGCCAAGCGTCGCGCCATCGGCGTCGACGACCTGCCAGCTGCGCGTGATATCCGTCGCCTTCGTCGTGTAGGTCTTCATCTGCTCCTATTCATCCGCCTCGTTCAATTCGCTTGGTGCGGGGGTTTGGGGGGCAGCGCCCCCCAGCGCGTAGTCGACGGCGATCAGGCAGAGCCCGTTCGCCGGCGCGCTCGGACCCGCGCGCGCGCGGTCGCGCGACGCGACGATCTCGGCGAACGCCGCCCGGTCGATCTTTCCGCGCCCGACCCAGATCAGCGTCCCCACGATCGCGCGGACCATGCCGCGGAGGAATGCGTCCGCGCTGATCTCGAAACGCAGCAGTGCAGCGTCCCTGCACCATGCCGCCTTTCGGATCGTGCGGATTCCGCCCGGGCCCGCCGCGAACGCCGAGAAATCGTGCCGCCCGACGAGCACCTCGCTCGCCTCGGCCATCGCCGCAAGATCGAGCGTCGGTGCGAGCCAGTGTTCGCGCCGCCGCTCGAGCGGATCGCGCTCTCCCGCGTTGCGGATCCGATATTCGTATGTCCGTCCCGTCGCCGAGAACCGGGCGTGGAAGCTCTCCTCCGCCGGCTCGAGCGCCGAGACCGCGATGTCCTCGGGGAGAAGGGCGTTCACCCCTCGCCCCAGGTCCGCTGCGTTCAGCGGACTCTTCGTGCGGAAGTCGACGACCTGTCCGCTCGCGTGCACTCCGGCGTCGGTGCGGCCGGCACCGGTGATCCGGAGCGGTTCGCCGCAGATCCTGCCGAGCGCCTTCTCGAGCTCCGCCTGCACCGTCGGCGCGTTGGTCTGGATCTGAAATCCGGCGTATCTGGTTCCGTCATACGCCACGCGCGCCTTCCAGTGCGGCGTGTTAGGTCGCGGCTCCCTTCGTCTTCTTCGTCGTCTTCGTCGTCGTGCGTTTCGTCGGTGCTTTCTTCCTCGTCTCCGCCTTTGCTTCGGCCTTTGGCTCGGGCTTCTTCTCGGCGGGCCCGCGGCGCAGCGAAAGACGGCGGCGGGGCTTCTCCTCGGTCCCGGCCGCGGCGGCCTTGGCGCCATCCTGTGACTTTTCCGCCCCGGGCAGGAGCTCGATCAGCATCTGCTTGGCGCCATCGCCGACGCGTCGCGGGAGCCGCGTGATCCTCGCATAACCCGATCGGCGGTCGGGCCAGCGCAGCGAGAGATCGGTGAAAACTTTGTCCACGATCACCGGCTCGGGAAGCCAGGCGAGCGCCCGGCGCCGCGCGACGAGCGTCCCATCCTTGCCGAGATTGATCATCTGGTCGACGAACGTCCGCACGTTCTTCGCCTTCGCTTCGGTCGTCTTGACGCGCTCGTACCGGAGCACGGAGAGCGATAGGTTTCGCAGCATCGACCGGCGGTGACCCCGGAGACGGCCGAACTTGCGCTCGTGGACCTGATGCGGCACTAAGTAGTCTCCTCGCCCTCGCTCACGCTCGTCTCTTCCTCTTCCGCTTCCGCTTCCGCGACGGGAGGCTCTTCGGTCGCCGACTCATCGCGGACCGGTGGCTCGATGAGGCCACGCGCGGCGAGCCGCTCTTTGATCTCGTCAAGCGACTTGCGACCGAAGTTGCGCATCCGGAGCAGCTCATCGTCGGGGGTCTGCAGCAGCTGGCCGACCTTCGTGATCCCGTGTCGCTTGAGTGAGTTGAAGGCGCGCTGAGGCAGATCGAGATCCTCGATCGGCATGTCAGCGATGGCCGACGGAAGCGAAGAGCCGTTGGTGCGCTCTGGCTGGGCGAGCGCGGCCTGCGAGCGCGTCAGACCCGCGAAGAGCGTGAACTGCTGGACCAGGATCCCCGAGCCCTGCGCGACGGCGTCGTCAGGCGTCATGGTCCCGTCAGTCCAGACCTCGAGGATCAGTCGATCGTAGTTCGTGACCTGTCCGACGCGCGTGCTCTCGACGCTGAAGTTCACCTTTCGCACCGGGCTGTACAGCGCATCGATCGGAATGACACCGATGGGCAGCCCTTCGCGGCGATCGCCCGAATGGAAGCCGCGGCCCTTCTCGACGGTGAGCTCGAGCCAGAGCGATGCCTCAGGCTCGAGCGTCGCGATGTGTGCCTCAGGGTTCACGAGCTCGATCTCGCTCGTAGTCATGATGTCCGCGGCGGTCGCCTCGCCCGGTCCGGTCTTTTCGAGCGTCAGCGTCACCGGCTCGGTCGCGAACGATCGCAGACGGATCTGCTTGAGGTTCAGAACCATCTGGACCACGTCCTCTTTGACGCCGGGGATGGTCGAGAACTCGTGGGCGACGCCGCGCACGCGTGCGGAGGTGATCGCGGCGCCTTCGAGCGAGGACAGCAACACGCGGCGGAGTGAATTCCCGAGAGTTGTGCCGTATCCGGGCGGCAGCGGCTCGCACGCGAACTTCGCGTAGCGGTCGTCGCCTTCGAGACGCTCGATCTTCGGGTACTCGAGCTCGACTAGGGTCATGGGTGGTTTCCTTCCTGCTTCGCGCTAACGGGAGTAGTGCTCGACGACGAGCTGGGTGTTCACCTGTGCTTCGATCTGATCGCGGGTCGGCCTCGCGAGCACCCGCGCGATGTATGCCTCGGGATCGACCTCGAGCCAGCCTGGCCGCGTCTGGGTCTTCGCCCAGCCGGCGACCTCCTTGAAATAGGTCAAGGCGCGGCTCGATTCCTTCACAGCGACCTGGTCACCCTGCTGGACCTCGTGGCTCGGCGCCTTCGAGACCCGGCCGTTCACGGTGATGTGTCCGTGCGCGACCAGCTGACGCGCCTGGGGCCGCGACTTGGCAAACCCCGCGCGGTAAACGGCGTTGTCGAGGCGGCACTCGAGGTTGATGAGGAGCGTCTCGCCCGTGGCACCAGTGACCTCGGAAGCACGATCGAACGTGTTCTTCATCTGGCGCTCGAGGACGCCGTACATGCGACGGGCCTTCTGCTTCTCCCGAAGCTGGAGAGCGAAGTCGGAGACCTTGCGACGGCGCTGCTGGTGCATGCCCGGAGGCGAGTTCCGCTTCTCGAGCGTGCACTTGGTCAGGCACTTCTCGCCCTTAAGGAAGAGCTTCACGCCCTCGCGGCGGCAGATCCGGCAGACGGGGCCGGTGTATCTCGCCATCTAGACGCGCCTCCGCTTCGGTGGACGGCAGCCGTTGTGCGGAATCGGCGTGACGTCGGTGATCGCGGTGACCTCGAGGCCCGTCGCCTCGAGCGCGCGAATCGCCGCCTCGCGTCCGGCGCCGGGGCCGCGCACGAAGACCTCGACACTCTTCAGCCCGAGGTCGAGCGCTTTGCGTGCGGCGTTCTCGGCGGCGACCTGCGCGGCGTAAGGCGTGCTCTTTCGTGAGCCTTTCCAGCCGGCCGCGCCCGCGGACGACCATGCGATGACGTTCCCCGCCGGATCGCTAAGCGAGATGATCGTGTTGTTGAACGAGGCCTTGACGTGCGCGGCGCCACGCGGGACCACGCGCTTCTCACGGCGGCGACGCGGCGCGGCTTTCGGCTCCGCGCCCTGCGCCTCGGCCTCGGGCTTCTCGGCCTGCTTCACCGGTGGCTCGCCACGTGGCGGTCGCGCCGGTTTTTCGTTCTCCTGCTTCTGCTCTGCCACTAGGTCTTTGCCACCGCCTTCTTCCTCCCGGCCACTGTCTTGCGCGTGCCGCGGCGCGTGCGCGCATTCGTGCGTGTGCGCTGCCCGCGGACGGGCAGGTTCCGGCGGTGGCGAAGACCGCGGTAGCTGCCGATCTCCTGAAGTCGCTTGATGTTGAGCGCGATCTCGCGACGCAGGTCGCCCTCGACGGTGAAGCCGCGGTCGATGACCTCGCGGATCTTCGCCACCTGGGGCTCGGTCAGGTCGCGAACGCGGATGCCCGCGTCGACGCGCGCCTGCCCGAGGACCTCGCGCGCCGTCGTCGGCCCGATGCCGAAGATGTAACGCAGCGAAACATCCACCCGCTTCTCGCGTGGAATGTCAACACCGGCGATACGAGCCATGCCTACCTACTCCGTCCCTGCGTAGCAGGGCGCAGCAGGACGGTCAGGCCGGACGGAGTACGGCATGACCACCTAACCTTGCCGCTGCTTGTGCTTCGGCTCGGAGCAGATCACGAGAATCTGCCGCTCGCGCCGGATGATCTTGCACTTGTCGCAGCGCTTCTTTACTGACGCCCTGACCTTCACCTAGTACCGCACCCTTCGCGTGATTCGTCCCCTCTTTAAGTCGTATGGCGACAGCTCGACGAGGACCCTGTCGCCCGGCACGACCCGGATGAAGTTCATCCGCATCTTGCCGCTGATGTGTGCCAGCACCGCGTGCCCTTGCTGGAGCTCGACCTTGAACATCGCGTTCGGAAGGGCCTCGGTCACGGTCCCTTCCATCTCGAGCACTTCTTTTTTGCTCGGTGGCTTACTTGCCATGGTCTCCAGACGCACGCGTCTCCGCGGCATTCGCCAACGGGAACCAAAAGTGTACCAAGAGCGCCCATCGCACAGCAACGTTCTGCGTCGAAATACGCATCAGGCGGCCACCGCCGCGCCGACTGCGGCCGTCAGCACGACTGGACCGCCTGCCGTGCAGGCGAGGGTGTGCTCGAAGTGGGCCGACAGGCTCTTGTCGGCGGTCACCACGGTCCACCGGTCGGCGAGCGTCCGGGTTTCGGGCCCGCCGATGTTGATCATCGGCTCGATGGCGAGGCACAGACCCTCGGTGATCGGCGGATTGGGCTGTCCACGCACCGGTCGGTAGTTCGGGACCTGCGGCTCCTCGTGCATCGCGCGTCCGATCCCGTGGCCTACGTAGTTGCGCACGACGCTGTAGCCGTGCCGCTCGGCTACCTCCTGGACCGCGGCGCCGATGTCGCCGATCCGGTTGCCGACGACCGCCCTGGCGATCCCTGCGCGCAGAGCCTCCTCGGTCACGCGGAGCAGCTTCGCCGCCTGCGAGGAGACGCCCCCGACCGGGACGGTGATCGCTGCGTCGGCGTGCCAGCCATCGATGATCGCTCCGGCGTCGATGCCGATGATGTCGCCCTCGCGAAGCTTGCGCTTTGGCGACGGGATGCCGTGGACGATCTCGTCGTTGACCGAGGTGCAGATCGTCGCCGGGTAGCCGTAGTAGCCAAGGAACGAGCTGGTCGCACCGGCCTTGCGCAGGATCTCCGCCGCGATGCGATCGAGCTCTGCGGTCGTCACACCCGGTCGAACGGCGGCGCGGCACGCGTCGAGCATCGTCGCGACGACCTGCCCGGCCTCGCGCATCTTCGCGGTCTGGTCGGGCGTCTTGAGCGTGATCAACTGCGCACCTCGTGACGATCGGCCGCGTCGCGCAACCGCTCGGTGACCGCCTCGACCGGGCCGACGCCATCGATCCGGCGCGTGAGCCCCTTCGCTTCGTAGTGGGCGACGAGCGGTCGCGTCTCTCGCTCGTAGACGTCGAGGCGATTCGCGATCACCTCCGGGGTATCGTCGGTCCGGCCTTCCGCTTTCGCGCGGCCCTCGAGACGGGCGCGCAGCTCCTCGCGGGGCGCCTCGAGAAGGAGGACCGCCTCGACGCGGCGGCCCCGCTCGGCAAGAAGGTCATCGAGCGCGTCGGCTTGCGCGGCGGTCCGCGGGAAACCGTCGAAGACGATCCGCTGATCGGCGGGAGTCGTCGCCAGACGGTCGCGGACCATGTCGACCGTCAGATCGTCGGGTACGTATGCGCCCGCGTCGAGGATGCCCTTCACACGACGGCCGACGTCGGTCTGTCGGCGGATGTGATCGCGAAAGAGATCTCCAGTCGAAAGATGGAGCCAACCGTTCGCCCGCGCGAGTGCCTTCGCTTGCGTGCCCTTCCCCACTCCGGGTGGGCCCATGAGGATGAGATCGCCACCCACGGTTAGCGGATGAACCCCTCGTAAGAGCGCTGCAGCAGCTGGGCCTCGAGCTGCTTCATCGTCTCCACGACGACGCCGACCACGATGAGGATGCTCGTGCCGCCGAGCCGAAGCGTCTGGACCTGAGTGATGTCGCCGATCAGCGTCGGCATGACGGCGACGATCCCGAGGAACAGCGCGCCCGCGATGGTGATGCGCGTCACCACGCGCCCGAGGAACTCGGCCGTCGGGCGGCCGGGTCGGATCCCGGGGATGAACCCGCCGTAGCGCTTGATGTTGTCGGCGACGTCGTTCGGGATGAACGTGAACGCGGTGTAGAAGAACGTGAACGCCACGACGAGGATGAAGTACACGAGGTTATAGAAGATCGGATTCTGGAAGAACCCGACCGTTCCCGTCGCGAGGTTGCGGATCCACTCCGTCTCGCTCGTCGTGAAGTACTGCGCCACCTGGCTGGGCAGCAGGAGGATCGAGATCGCGAAGATGATCGGGATGACTCCCGCGCTGTTCACACGGAGCGGGATGTGGGTGCTTCCGCCCGAATACATCCGCGTGCCCCGAACGCGCTTCGCATACTGGACCGGAATGCGGCGCTGGCCTTCCTGGATGAAGATGATCGCCGCGATCACGGCGATGGCGATGACCGCGATCGCCCCGAGGGCGAGGTAGTTCTGCTGGACCTCGAGGGTCTGCTGCACGGTGTTTGGCAGCCGCCCGACGATGCCCGCGAAGATGATGAAGCTGATCCCGTTGCCGATCCCGCGCTCGCTGATGAGCTCACCGAGCCACATGAGGATGATCGTTCCGGCGGTGAGCGAGGCGAGGATCGAGAGCGTCAGCCCGAGGTCGGACGGGCCGAACGCGTTCAACACACCCTGGCGCTGCATGAAGACCGCCACGCCGATGCCCTGAAGGAGCGCGAGCGGGACAGTGAGGATGCGGGTGTACTGGTTGATGCGGTTGCGGCCGTACTCGCCTTCTTTGGAGAGCCGCTCGAGCGCCGGGATCGTCTGGTTGAGCAGCGTCATGATGATCGAGGCGTTGATGTACGGATTCACGCCGAGCGCCACGACCGAGAACCGGGCGAGCCCGCCGCCGGAGAAGAGATCGAGCAGGTTCAGCAGCTGGTTGTTCTGCAGCAGCGTCTGGAGCTGTGCCTCGTTTACGCCGGGAAGCGGCACGTGGGCAAGGAACCGGAAGACGATGATCATCCCCACCGTGAAGAGGATCTTGTTGCGCAGATCCGGCGTCCGGATCGAGTCGATGAGCGCCTGGAACATGCCCATGTCGCTATTCGGGGCGAATGATCACGATGGAGCCGCCGGCCGACTCGATCTTTTGCCGCGCCGTCGCTGACACCGCATGCGCGTGTACCTCGAGCTTGGCCTGGAGCTCACCCTCGCCCAGGACCTTGATGCGCGCATCCTTGCCGACGAGGCCTTTCGCGGCGAGCGTGTCGGGTGAGACGCGGCCTTCCGCCGCGTAGTCCGCGAGCCGCCCGACGTTCACCGCGACGAAGTGCTCGCGAAAACGGTTCTTGAAACCGCGAAGCTTGGGCACGCGCATGTGGAGCGGCGTCTGTCCACCCTCGAACCAGCCCGGAAGGCCCGGTCCGGTGCGTGCGAGCTGACCCTTCGTTCCGCGACCCGCGGTCTTGCCCTGTCCCTGGGCGGTGCCCCGCCCGAGACGCCGGCGCGGCTTGCGCGCTCCGCGCTGAGGACGAACGTCGTGCTGGCGCATCAGCGCGACTCCTTTATCTCGACGAGATGCGCGACACGGCGGAGCTTGCCGCGTAACGCCGGCGTGTCGTCGTGCGACACGATCTGACCGGTCCGCCGCAGGCCGAGCGCGCCCAGGGTCCGCCGGGCGCTCACCTTCTCCCCGATCGCGCTCCGCCGCTGGCGGATCTCGACACGGGTCACGTCGCCGCCTCTGGCTCGCGGCGCGCGATGCCGCGCATCTGGCGGACCGTCTGCGCCGAACGCAGCTCGCCGAGCGCCTTCATCGTCGCCATCACGACGTTCACCGGATTGCTGCTGCCGAGCGACTTTGAGAGGATGTCGCTGATCCCCGCCGATTCCACGACCGCCCGCACCGATCCGCCGGCGATGACGCCCGTGCCCTTCGACGCGGGACGAAGGATCACCCGTGCCGCGCCGAAGTCGGCGACCACGCGGTGCGGAATCGTACGGTCCACGAGGGGAACCTCGATGACGTGCTTCTTGGCGTCCTCGCGGCCCTTGGTGATCGCGCCCGGGACCTCATCGGCCTTCCCAAGTCCCGCACCGACGTGACCGCGCCCGTCTCCGACGACGACGATCGCCGAGAACGAGAACCGCCGTCCACCCTTCACGACCTTGGACACGCGGTTGATCTGGACGACCCGCTCGGTCAGCTCCAATCGGCTGGCGTCGATCTTGGCCATCTCGCTCCCTATTCCTAGAACTTGAGCCCGGCGGCGCGGGCCGCGTCGGCCAGAGCCTTGACGCGCCCGTGGTAGCGGTAGCCACCGCGGTCGAACACGGCCACGCCGATGCCTTTCGCCTTTGCCCGCTCTCCCAGCGTCGTGCCGACCGCCTTGGCGCGCTCGCTCTTGCTCGCTTTGATCTCCTTGGCATTGACGCTGGAGGCGGTGACGAGCGTCGCGCCGGCATCGTCGTCGATGAGCTGCGCATAGATGTGCACGAGCGATCGGAAGACGGCGAGCCGTGGACGACTCGCGCTGCCGCGGATCTTCTCGCGGACGCGCTCGTGGCGCCGCCCGCGCCCCTCGCGCCTCGACTCGCGTGCCATTACGCCTTCCCCGCTGCAGCGCCGACCTTGCCGGCCTTGCCGGCCTTGCGCCGGATGTACTCGCCCGCGTACTTGATGCCCTTCGCCTTGTACGGGTCGGGGACGCGCAGTCTGCGGATCTTGGCGGCCATCTCGCCCACGACCTCCTTGTCGATCCCCGACACCTTGAGCTTCTGCGGCGTCTCCACGGTGAATGTGACGCCAGCCGGCGGATCGATCTCGACCGGATGCGAGAATCCGAGCGAAAGCTGCAGCTTCTTTCCTTGGAGCACCGCGCGATAGCCGGTGCCGCTGATCTCGAGATCCTTCGCGAAGCCCGTCGTGACGCCCGTCACCATGTTCGCGACGAGCGTCCGCGTGAGGCCATGCAGCGCGCGGCTCTCCTTGCTGTCGTCCGCGCGCGTGACGGCGATTCTTCCGTCTTCGCGAGCCAAGGTGATGTCGTCATGGAACGTCCGCGCGAGCTGCCCCTTGGGCCCCTTGACCGTCAGGGTGCGGCCCTCGACCTTGACATCGACGCCGCTCGGGATCGCCACCGGGAGTCGTCCAATCCGGCTCATTGCTCGTTACCAGACATACGCGAGGACCTCTCCGCCGAGGCCCTTGCGCTCCGCCTCGCGTCCGGTCATGAGGCCCGACGAGGTTGAGACGATGACCACGCCAAGCCCCCCGAGGACCCGCGGCATCTCGCTCTTGCGCGCGTAGACCCGTAGACCGGGCTTGCTGATCCGCCGAAGACCCGACACCGCGGGGAGCTTGCCCGCGTACTTCATCTTGAGCACGAGATCGCGTTCGCCGGTCTCGTAACCAGCGATGAATCCCTCGTCACGGAGGATTCGAGCGACCTCGGCCTTCATCCGGCTGGCGGGCACGCTCACTGTCTCGTGTCGTGCGCCTGCCGCGTTGCGCACCCGAGTAAGCAGGTCCGCGACCGGGTCGTTCGGCATGCCGACGGTCTTCGGCCGCGCTTTCTTCGGCGGCGCGGGCTTGCGCGCGGCGCGCTCCGGTTTGGGTGCGCCCTCCGTGGCTGGCTCCATGGTTGCCACCTGCATGTCTTCGGTCACCACTCGCTCCCCTTCTCGATCACCAGCTGGACTTCGTCACGCCCGGAAGCTCGCCGATGAGCGCGCGCTCGCGGAAGCAGATCCGGCAGAGGCCGAACTTCCGCATGAAGCCGCGCGGTCGGCCGCAGACCTGACAACGATGGTGGGTCTGCACCTTGAACTTCGGCGGGCGCTGTGACTTCAGGATGAGGCTCTTCTTTGCCACCTTCAACCTCTCACGATGCGGCTCGGAACGGCATCCCGAGCCCGCGCAACAGCGCGCGACCCTCTTCGTCCGTTCGGGCGGTCGTGACGATCGTGATCTCCATGCCCCGAAGACGATCGATCTTGTCGTACTCGATCTCTGGGAACACAAGCTGCTCCTTCAGGCCGAGCGAGAAGTTGCCGCGGCCGTCGAAGCTCTTCTCGGGAACGCCCTGGAAGTCGCGGATCCGCGGGAGCGCGACCGTCACGAGCTTCTCGAGGAAATGCCACATGCGCTCGCCGCGGAGCGTGACCTTGAGGCCGATCGGCATACCAACGCGCAGACGGAAGTTCGAGATGGCCCGGCGCGACTTGGTGACGATCGGGCGTTGACCAGTGATCGTCGCGACGTCGCCCGCCGCGGCGTCCATGGCCTTGGCGTTCCCGATCGCCTCGCCCATGCCGATGTTCAGGATGATCTTCTCGACCTTCGGGATCTGCATCACGTTTGGATAGCTGAACTGCTTGCGCAGCTCCTCCCGAACGCTCTTGTCGTAGCGCTCCTTCAAGGCTGCCGGCATCAGCTGGGCTCCTGCACGACGATCGCCTCGCCGCATTGCTTGCACACGCGCTCTTTGGTGCCGTCCTCGTCCACGCGATGCGCGACACGGGTGGGCTTCCCGCAGTGCGGGCAGACGACCATGACCTTGCCGAGACCGAGCGGCATGGGCTGCTCGATGATGCCGCCCTTCTGATTCTTTGAGGGGTTCGGTTTGGTGTGGCGCTTCGCGATGTTCACCCCGGCCACGATCACGGTCAGGTCACCCGGCCGCACTTCCTGCACGCGACCGCGCTTGCCGCGGTCCTTTCCTGTGATCACCACGACCTCGTCGCCCTTGCGCAGCCGAAGGCCAGCAGGCATCAAAGCACCTCCGGCGCGAGCGAAACGATCTTCATGAAGTTGCGCTCACGGAGCTCGCGCGCGACCGGCCCGAAGATGCGCGTCCCGCGCGGCTGTCCCTGCGGATTCAGGAGCACGGCCGCGTTGTCGTCGAAGCGGATGAACGAGCCGTCGTTGCGCCGGTACTCCTTGGTCTGGCGCACCACGACCGCGCGCACGACCTCGCCCTTTTTCACGCCCGAGTTCGGGATCGCGTTCTTCACCGCGGCGACGAAGACGTCGCCGATCTCGGCCGTCGTACCGGACGACGAATGGAGCACGCGGATCACCGAGAGCTCCCGCGCTCCCGAGTTGTCCGCGCAGCGCACACGGGTGTATGGCCGGATCACTTCTCTTCGGGCTCCTCGGGGGCTTGGGGGGCAGCGCCCCCCAACGGCTCCTCACGCTCGCGCACGAGGAGCTCGCCCGAGCCTTCCGCGGCCTCGAGCATCTTCTCGACGTCGGCCACGCGCGGCGCAGCTGCGCCTGCCTCGCCCGCCCGCGAGATCACTTCGACCACCCGCCAACGCTTCGTCGCGCTGAACGGGCGGCTCTCCTGGATGCGGATGAGGTCTCCGGCTTTCGCCTCGGCGTTCGCGTCGTGCGCGGCGAAGCGCTTGCGGGTGCGGATCACCTTCTTGTACAGAGGGTGCTCGCGAAGCCGGCCGACCTCGACGATGACGGTCTTCGCCATCTTCGCCGAGACCACCACGCCGACCTTGGTCTTGCGTCGCAGCCGTCGCCAGGTGAAGGCCTCGGGCGCGCCCGCGGCAGGAACGGCGGTGCGCTTCCTTGCCACCGTGCGCCGTCCGATCGGTCGAGCCGCCACTGCGGCCTTGGCCGGGGCCTTGATCGCGCGCGCGGCGACCTTCGGCGGCGCCTTCGTGGCGCGACCGGCCCTCGCCGGCGTCTTCTTCTCGGTCTTAGTTCTTGAGCTGGCGCGTGGCGAGCTTGAACTTCGCGTCCATCAGCTCTTCCTCCGCCGAGCGCAGCTGATCCGCGAGCTCCTGGTCAGACAGCCGCCGCATGTCCTTCATCCGCCACCGCCTCCTCTCTCGCCATGAATCGCGTCCTGATCGGGAGCTTGTGGGCCGCCAGCCGCAGCGCTTCCTTCGCGAGCGCGCGGTCGACGCCGCCCACTTCGAGGATCACGCGGCCCGGCCTGACGACCGCGACCCAATGGTCCGGTGCGCCCTTGCCCGAGCCCATTCGAACTTCGGCCGGCTTCTTGGTGACCGGCTTGTCGGGGAAGACGTTGATCCAGACCTTGCCGCCTCGCTTGAAGTGGTGCGTCACTGCGCGGCGCGCGGCCTCGATCTGGCGCGCGGTCATCCAGCAGGGCTCCTGCGCCTGCAGGGCGTAGTCCCCCTTGGTGATTTTGTTCCCCGACTGCGCCGCGCCCTTCATGCGCCCGCGCTGGAACTTGCGGTGCTTGAGCCGCTTCGGTTGCAGCATCAGATTGCTGCCGCCCGCTGCGCGGGCGTCGAGGGCTGGGTGACCTGACGCGGCGTAGGCTCCACGTCGCCCTTGTAGACCCACGCCTTCACGCCGATCGTTCCGAAGGTTGTCTTCGCGATCGCGCGCCCGAACTCGATGTCCGCGCGCAGGGTGTGCAGGGGAACGCGGCCCTCGCGCTCCCATTCACGCCGGCTCATCTCGGCGCCACCGAGACGGCCGGCGACCGCGACCCGGACGCCGCGCGCGCCGGCCTTCATCGATCGCTGCACCGTCTGCTTCAGGACCTTCCGAAAGCTGACCCGCCGCTCGAGCTGCTGAGCGACGTTCTCGGCGATGAGATTGGCATCGAGCTCTGGGTAGCGGATCTCGAAGATGTTCACCTTCACGTTCTTGGCGGTCATCTTCCCGAGTACCTGGCGCAGCTCCTCGACCTTCGCCCCGCCCTTGCCGATGACCACGCCGGGCTTCGCCCCGAGGCGGAAACCGACAGGGTGCGTCTTCTGTCCCACTAGCTCTCCTTGCTGTCCAAGACGACTTCGAGATGCGCGAGGCGATGGAGCTTGAGATCGCGGCGACCGCGGCCCCGGAACCACGCGCGCTTCATACGCGGCCCCTCGTTGGCGATCGCGCGCTTCACGTAAAGGTTCTCGAGCGTGAGGTTGAAGTTATTTTCGGCGTTCGCGATCGCCGAGCGGACCACCCGACCGAGCGGCAGCGCGGTCGCCTTCGGGAGATGCTCGAGGATGGCGATCGCCTCCTCGGCGCTCTTGCCGGTGATCAGGTCTGTCACGAGCCGCGCTTTCCGCGGCGAGAGCCGTTGGAAGCGGGCGCTCGCCTTCACTTCCACCTCAAGCACCCGCCCGCACGTTCGTCGAGCGCTCGGGCGCGCCCGCGCCCGCCGCGGGCGCTGCGGCCGCGGGTGTGACAGCCGCGGCGGCGGCCTCGGCGGCGGCGATCGCGCGCCCGTGGCCGCGGAACGTCCGCGTCGGCGCGAACTCGCCGAGCCGGTGACCGACCATGTTCTCGGTGATGAACACCGGCACGTGACGGCGGCCATCGTGGACGCCGATGGTGTGGCCGACCATCGTGGGGAGGATCACCGACGGGCGCGACCAGGTCTTGACGACCTTCTTCTCGTTGCGCGAGTTCAGGATGTCGATCTTTTCCTTGAGGGACTGCTGGACGAACGGGCCCTTCTTGACCGAGCGGCTCATTTGGACTTCCTCTTCCTCGGCCGCTCCGTCACGAAGCGATCCGTCCGCGGGTTCTTGCGTGTCTTGAGTCCCATGGCCGGCTTGCCCCAGGGCGTCTGCGCCATGCCGCCCACCGGCGATTTCGCCTCACCGCCGCCGTGCGGGTGGTCGCGCGGCGACATGACCACGCCACGGACCGCTGGACGCCAGCCCATGTGACGTTTGTGGCCCGCGCCGCCGACCTTGCGGTTCTCGTGCTCGACGTTGCCGATCTGTCCGACGGTCGCGCGGCAGCGCACGTGGACGACGCGGATCCCGCCCGACGGCAGGCGGATCTGTGCGTACTGGCCCTCTTTCGCGACGAGCTGCGCCGATGTCCCCGCTGCGCGAACGAGCTGGGCGCCGCGTCCCGGCTGCAATTCGATGCCGTGGATCTGCGTGCCGGTCGGGATGTGCTCGAGCGGCAGATTGTTGCCGACGCGCGCCTCCGCATCGGCTCCGGAGAGCACGGTGTCGCCAACACGCAGGTCGTTCGGCGCGATGATGTAGCGCTTCTCGCCGTCGCGATACACCACGAGGGCCAGGCGCGCCGAGCGATTGGGGTCGTACTCGATCGCCACCACGCGTGCCGGGATCCCGTCTTTGTTCCGCTTGAAGTCGACGAGCCGGTACGAGCGCTTCTCGCCTCCGCCGCGGTGCCGCGTGGTCACGCGGCCCTGCGCATTGCGTCCGGCGTGGCGCACCTTCCGCTCGCTGAGCCCGCGCTCGCGCCGCTTGCCGCGGGTCAGCTCCTCGAACGAGGCCGACTGCCGGAAGCGCCGAACCGGCGATGTCGCTTTGTACTGCTTCAGCGGCATTACAGCAGCTCCGCAAGGAGGTGCACGTATGAATGGCCACGAGTGAAACGAGTGGCCATTCTTATACGCCCTCCACGAAGTACTTCTCGATCCGCTGGCCTTCGGCGAGGGTGACGATCGCCTTCTTCCAGTCGGGCTTCGTGCCGGTGCGGCGCCCAAGACGCCGCGTCTTGCCCGGGACGTGGATGACGTTCACCGCGATGACGTCGACCTTGAACGACTGCGAGATCGCGTCGGCGATGTCACGCTTGGTGGCGTCCTTCGCGACGGCGAAGGTGTAGCGGCCGCCGTTCGTTTCGCTCATCGAGCGCTCCGTGATGACCGGCCGCAGAAGCACCGCGCTCCCTTTGATCGTCACGACTGAGCTCCCACCGTCGCGCGCGCCGCGAGCACCTCGAGGGCCGGGCGGTGGACGAGCATCGTCTCGGCGCGCAGCACGTCGGCAAGCCGCAAGGTCCCCGCCGTGCGCAGGTCGACCCGTTTGAGGTTCGCGGCCGCGATACCCACGCGCTCCTCGCGCTCGGCCGTCACGAGCACCGCTCGTCCGGTGTCCCCCACCCGCGCGAGCCAGCCGGCGATGTCGCGCGTGCGTGGACGGTCCCCCTCGACACCGTCGAAGCGGAGATCGTCGATCACGAGGATCCGGCCGTTCGCGGCGTGACCCGCGATCGCCTCGGCGAACGCGGCGCGGCGCATCTTCGCCGGCATGCGCTGCTCGTACCGGCGGCCGTTCGGGCCAAACACCACCCCGCCGTGGCGCCACTGGGGCGATCGGGTCGATCCCTGGCGCGCGCGCCCGGTGCCCTTCTGGCGCCACGGTTTCGCGCCGCCGCCCGCCACACGAGAGCGGTTCTTCGTCGCGCTCGTCGCCTGGCGCGCGTTGGCGAGCGACGCGATCAACGCCTGGAACAGCACGCCCCGCCGGGGCGCGGCCGTCGCGAGCGCTGCGGGGAGCTCCACCGATCCGCTCGCCTTGCCGTCGGGTCCGATAAGCGGAGCGTGCCCGGATGGCGCCGTCGGCAGCGGCTGCGGCGCGATCTTCGGGCGCGGCTCTGCACGCTTTTCCTCTTCCCGAGGGCGTGGCGCCTCCGCCGCGCGCGGACGCACGACTCGCGTCGCCGGGCGTGCGACGGCGCGCCGGGCCGGAGTCTTCGGCCTGGGCGCGCGCTTCGGCGCGACCTTGGCCTTCGCGGTCGCTGGCGCGGTCGCCTTCCCCTTCGTCGGCGCTCTCGCCGCCGATGTCGTGGCGGTGCGCCTCTCGCGCGCGCTCGCGATTGCCTTCTTCTTGGTGTCCTTCTCTTTGTCCGCCATCAGGCCTTTCTCACCATCACGATCCCGTTGCGAGCACCAGGCACGGCCCCGGCCACGACGAGCAGCGCGCGCGCGGGATCGGACCGCAGGATCTCGAGGTTGCGGACGGTCACGCGATCGGCGCCCTGGTGCGCCGCCATCCGGAGACCGCGAAGCACACGGCCGGGAGTCGTTCCCGAGCCGACCGAGCCCTGCCGGCGCAGGTGGTCGGACCCGTGCGACTTCGGGCCCCGAGTGAAGTGGTGCAGGTGCACCGGACCCTGGAAGCCTTTTCCCTTCGAGACCCCGCTCACGTGCACCTTGTCGCCGGCGTTGAACCGGTCGACGCCGATCTCCTGCCCCGTCGCGAAGCCGGCGACGTCGTCGACCCGGACCTCGCGGAGCACGTGCAGCGGCGGCAGATCCTTGAGGTGACCGCGCTCACCGCCAGACAGCTGCTCCTTTTTCTTTGCGCGGCCGAACCCGAGCTGGATGGCCGTATACCCGTCACGCTCCCGCGTGCGCACCTGCGTGATGACGTTCGACTCGGCGGCGATCACGGTCGCCGCGACGACCGAGCCGTCCTCCTTGAAGTGCTGGAGCATGCCGACCTTCCGGCCGATCAGCACCGGTTTGGCGATGGCGGGCGCTGTCTTCGCGCCGTCCTGGTCTTCGACTTTCGTCTCGTCAGTCATCTTCCTCAGGCCTTAGAGCTTGATCTCGATGTCGACGCCCGCTGGAAGGTTCAGCTTCATCAGCGCGTCGACGGTCTTCTGCGAAGGATCGTTGATGTCGATGAGCCGCTTGTGGGTGCGGATCTCGAACTGCTCGCGCGAGTCCTTGTAGATGAACGGGCTGCGGATCACCGTGAACTTCTCGATGCGCGTGGGCAGCGGGACCGGCCCCGTCACCGTCGACCCGGTCCGCTGCGCCGTCTCGACGATCTGCGCCGCGGACTGGTCGATCAGCTTGTGGTCATACGCCTTGAGCCGGATCCGGATCCGCTGCTTTGCCATCTGTCTTATTCCAAAACCTTCGTGACCACGCCGGCGCCGACGGTGTGTCCGCCTTCGCGAACCGCGAAGCGGAGCCCTTCCTCGAGCGCGATCGGCGTGATGAGGGTCACCTCGATGTTGGCGTTGTCGCCGGGCATGATCATCTCGGTGCCTGCCGCGAGCTTCGCCTCGCCGGTCACATCCGTCGTCCGCACGTAGAACTGCGGACGGTAGCCCGAGAAGAACGGCGTGTGCCGGCCACCCTCTTCCTTGCTCAGGATGTACGTCTCCGCGTTGAACTTCGTGTGCGGCTTCACGCTCGCGGGCTTGGCGATGACCTGCCCGCGCTCGATGTCGTCTCGCTCGAGGCCACGCAGGAGCAGGCCGATGTTGTCCCCGGCCTCGCCCTGGTCGAGCAGCTTCTTGAACATCTCGACGCCGGTGACGACCGATTTCTTGGGCTCGCGGATGCCGACGATCTCGACTTCCTCGCCCACCTTGACCACGCCGCGCTCCACCCGCCCGGTGGCCACCGTGCCACGGCCCTTGATGCCGAACACGTCCTCGATCGGCATCAAGAACGGCTTGTCCTTGGCGCGGACCGGGGTCGGGATGTAGCTGTCGACGGCGTTCATGAGCTCGATGATCGACTTGAACTCGGGAGCGTTGATGTCCGTGGACGTCGATTCGAGGGCCTTGAGCGCGCTACCGCGGATGATCGGAGTCTCGTCCCCCTTGTAGCCGTACTTGCTGAGCAGCTCGCGCACCTCGAGCTCCACGAGCTCGAGCAGCTCCTCGTCGTCGACCATGTCCACCTTGTTGAGGAAGACCACGATCTGGGGGACCTCGACCTGTCTGGCGAGCAGGATGTGCTCGCGGGTCTGGGGCATGGGGCCGT
>VBDQ01000126.1 GCA_005889075.1 Chloroflexota bacterium | reverse complement strand
GCAGGTCGTGCTCCATGTCTTCGCTGCGGCGTAACGACCTCGTAACCGGTGAAGCAGAGATGGGTAACCAGGCTGCGGCGGTGTGACGAAAAAAGGAGGGAGTCCCTGGTGGACTCCCTCCTGGTGCGATGACGACGGGTACCGCGGAATTACCGGACCGTGATCCCCTTTGGTCGGCGGAGCAGCGCTCCACCGGCGAGCATCAGAAGAGCTCCGATGATGGCGAGAGGCATGTCGTCGGTTGACGTCGACGGCAAGTTCTGCACGCCTGTGGCGGAGCCCGACGTGCTCGGAGACGTTACGCCTGACTGAGGCGCCGTTTGGACACCCGCGACCGCCGCGGCACCTGTTGTCGAAGCGCCCGCGGTAGTCGTGGTGCCGGTGGTCGTGATACCGGTTGTCGTGCCGGTCGTGGTCGTGCCTGACGTTCCTGTCGTCGTGCCCGCGCTGACTTCTTCGCGGTTCTCACGGTTCTCGGCGGCGTTGGATCCGCCGCTGAATGTGCCGCCCGTGTTGCCGGTCTCGTTCGATCCGGTCGACCCACTCACCGTCATCTGCGCGGCGAGCTGCTCGTTGGCGTTCTCGCCGGCCATGATTTCGCCATTGAGCGCTGCCAACTCGGCAACCGCCGTTGGTAGCGCCGCGGCGATGTTGGCGGCGACGCCGGTGCTGATCGCGGCGTTGAGGTTGTTCAACGCAGTAGTTGCCGGGGAAATCTCGCCAGCCAGGTTGCCCTGCGCGGTGATCGCGTTGTTGATCGCTGTCTGCAGCGCCACCGCGTTGGACGCCGTCCCCGAGTTGAGCAGCTGCTGGGCCGCCGCGATGTTGTTTAGCAGCTGCTGGCTCAAGGCCCCAGCGTTGCCGAGCGCGATCGTGAGCTGCGCTGACGTCAATGAGGGCCCAGAGAGATTCGCGTTGATCGAGCTGGTGAGCCCCGCGTTCGCGCTGACCGCCGCCTCTTCTGCGGCTTTCAGGTTCTCGAGTGCCTGCTCGGCAGTGGTGATCGCCGAATTGATCTGTTCGGCTGTGCCGGTGTTGATCGCGTTGATCAGACCTTGCAGCGCGGTCGTCGCCTCACCGAGCCTCGTCGTGAGCGTCCCTTGGGCGCTATTCGCCGTGTTGAGAGCGGCGCCGATTTCGGCCTGGGTGAGAACGCCAGAGTTCAGAAGCTGGGTTGCGAGGGCGATCGTGACCGCGAGGCGCCCGCTCACGGTCGTGGCGCTGTTGATCTCAGCCGCCAGACGCGCGCGCGCCCGCTCCGCGTTGTTGTGGGACGTTGGAGTGCCGCACCCGACCCAGAAGACCTTGTGCTTTCCGTCGCCCATACCGGTGTTGACCGTCAGTTTGTAGTGCCCGCTTGGCAGAGTCTTCGTGGTCGTGCTCCACTCCCGCTTGCTGCCGGTTGCCGGTCCCCACACGCCCGTCATGACCGTCATCCCGTTGCCGGTCGGGGGCCAGCTCTGGATCTGCCAGGTTCCCGACTGGTTCGCGTCGAAGTGGAATCCGTAGATGTGGAAGAGGCACACGTGCGAGTCCTCATCCTCATCGTTGGCCGAGTCGCCGGAGTCGTTGATGATCTTGACCGTCCCGTTGTTGCCGTTGCTGACGCTGCCTCCGGTGCCTCCGGAACCACCGGTTCCGCCAGATTCGCCGGATTCACCAGATTCGCCTGATTCCTCCGACCCCTTGTTCTTCGACTTCTCGGAGCCCTTGCCTTCGGACTTCTCGCCCGACTTCTCAGAAGCCTTGACCTCAGTCTTCTCCGAGCTCTTGCTCTCTGAGCTGCCGCCGGACTTCTCCGAGCTCTTGACCTCGGTCTTCTCGGAGCCCTTGCCTTGAGACTTCTCGCCCGACTTCTCAGAGGTCTTGACCTCAGTCTTCTCCGAGCTCTTGCTCTCAGAGCTCCCGCCGGACTTCTCTGATGTCTTGACCTCGGTCTTCTCGCTGGCCTTGGTGTCTGACTTCACCTCGGTCTTGGTGTCCGACTTGGCGCTCGCCTCAGACTTGGCGTTGCCCTTCGCCGACTCGTTCGTCTTTGTGTCGGCTTTTACGTCGGTCTTGACGCTGGCTTCCGCCTTTACGTCAGCTTTCGCGCTCGCCTTCGCGTCGGACTTCGCGTTGTCATTGCTGTTGCCTTTATCCGCTTTGCCTTTGTCTTTGCCTCCGTCGTCCGCGGCATAGCTTGCGTCGACGGGCCGGGAATAAGCGAACGCCATGTCGGCACGAGCGAAAACGACTGCGATCGTCAGTGCCGAAACGGCTATGAACTTGAGCCCGTGCGTGAAAGTTCTCGGCATGTTCTGCCCCCGCTTTCTACCTGTGCTTTCGCCCGGTCGACCGGGCACCTCTGGTAGGCGGGCGAGCAGGGTCGACTCCAGTCGTTTGGCGGGGCGTAACGGAGCGGTGTCTTCAGGTCGAGACTTCGGTAACGGCCGAATGACGGTCCGTATACATCGCGTTCCGCAACCCAGATGACGAGCGACGATTTCTCGGCGGCGCAATAACA
>VBDQ01000028.1 GCA_005889075.1 Chloroflexota bacterium | reverse complement strand
CGCGATGCAGTCCATAGCCTCAGCCGATCAGCCGCTTCAGGAGCGGAAGGCTATTTCCTTCGACGGGCCAGCCGTCGGCGCCAGTGCTGTCTGCGGATTCCCGATCCGAGTGCATGCCGAGGGTGACCAGATCTTCACTGTCTTCTACGACAACACCGGGAACATCGTTCGAGAAGTCGATGTATTTCCGAATCTCAAGGTCACCGTCTATCGCCCAGGTACGACGCAGTCCTACACGACAGCGAGTCCTGCGGTCCTCACGCAGTACTACACGGACAACGCCGCCATCGGAAGTCCCGTGACCGGCGTTCTCACCGGACTCGTCGAAAAGATCCCTGGCGTCGGGCTCGATTCCGGCAGAGCCGTGCTCCAAGGGGTCGTGACGGGATATGACTCAGCTGGCGTTCCTCTAAACCACTTTTCGAACACGACAGTCTCATCCGCGGGTCCGGACTTCCCGGCAGCGATCCGCTTCGAGCGGTGCGCCTTCTTCCAGCAGTAGCCGCCGAAGGTGGGGGCTAGACGCGTCGAGCTCCCACCTTCTTCGCCCGCCTCCGGGCACTCGCGCCCCTTGACCGGGGGCGCTGCTCTTGTCGGCATGGCACGCCGACCCCGAACATGAGCGTTACGTGCTTCGCGCTCGTCTGGCCGAAGTCGGCCATGTCGCGCTCGAACGCGAACGGCACCGTCCCGCACTTGACGTACTCGCGCATGCGCGGGTCCGTCTGTTTTCACCTGGCGCTCAGCGCCAGACGGTGACGATCGCCCCGAGAACCACCTGCACGATCAGATGGTGGACGTTGTTCACCACCCAGGCTCCCCACGGCCGTCGCAGGAAAGCAAATTCGGCCGCGGTCACGGTCGCGATAAAGCCGACCCAGACGAGGATCCCAAGCACGACGCCGTCGCCGATCGTTGCACCGCCCAGGTTGAGCGATAGCAGCGCGATCACCCACGAATTGAGCAGCGCGGAGATCACGCCGACCGCGACGGCGCTGCCCCCCGGCCGCGCTGGCGCCGCCGGCACGCCGTAGGCGGTCCACCGGCCGCCCAACGCCTGTGGCGAGAACCAAACGAATCCGATGACGATCGCGACGATCGCCGCCACGACGACCGCCACGTAATTCACTCCGAAGTCCACGGACATCGAAGGCACCTCCCGACTAGCGCTTGTCTACACCTCGATCCGCCGCGCTCTTCACGAACGAGTCGTCGACGATCGTCTTCGGATCGACGTTCTTTACGGCGGCGTTCGTCGCGCTGAGCGTCTCCTGCGCCGCCGCGAAGAGCTCCGGCTTCGGGTAAGGAAGCGCCGCGAGCGCTTCGCCGGTGTAGAAGTCGATGGCCTCCTCGTACCCCTTCGCGTCAGGCTTTGCCTGGAAGTATTTCTTCATGATCGTGACGGTCTGCGACTTGTTCTTCTTCATCCACGCGTTCGCCTCGACGATCGAATCGATGAATCGCTGCATCGCCTCCTTCTTGGACGTGACGAAGGAGCTCTGGACGACGACCGCGGTCTGCGCCGTCGCGAGCTTTTGACCGGCGAGGTCGTAGATCGAGTGGAACCCCCTGTCGACGAGCTCGGCGGTGTTGGGTGGATCGTCGACGGCCGCCGAGATGGCACCGGCGAACAGGGCTGCGGTCCGCTGCGCGTGGGAGCTGAGCGGAACGAGCGTTACATCCTTGTCGGGATCGAGGCCGAGAGCCTTCAGAGCGCGCCGGGTGGCGATGTCGGACGATCCTCCGGGGTTCGAGATCCCGATCTTCTTGCCCTTGAGATCCTGAGGGGTCTTGATGTCCGGCGCTGCCATGAGGAAGTACGGGAAGACCGGCGTGAGCACCGCGGTCACCGTCACCTTCGCGCCGCTCGCGGTCGCCGAGAGCGCCTCGGCTCCCCCGACGCCGGCGATCTCGACGCCGTTCGAGAGCACGGCCGCCATGCCCTGAGCGCCGCCGTTGATGTTCTGGAGGTCGACCGTGAGGCCGTTCTTGGTGAAGATGCCCGCGTCCATCGCCGACCAGATGGGCAGGCTGTCGCCGCTGAGGTTGGTGTAGGCGACCTTGACGGCGATCGGCGTGAGCGGCGTCGCGCTGGCCGCGGTCGTCGGTGCGACGCTTTGCGACGATCCACCGAGTGTGGCGCCGCCGCACGCTGCGACCAAGATCGCGGAGAGTGCGATGAGCGTGACGATCTTGCGCATGTTGTCCCCCCTTACCGAAATCGCTTGTCTTGACGGTGACGGACGATCGTGTCGACGAGCGCGGGACGCTTTTCGTGCCGGACCACCTCGAGCGCGCGCTCGAGCGCCGGCCGCACCTTGGCTGGCTCGGCGATAGGGCCTTCGGCATGCCAGCCGAACGAGCGCGCGAGCATCGCGAAGTCCGGCGCTGGATCGTCGAGCTCCTGACCGACACGCGCGTTCTCGCTCGGCGTCCCGCGATGCTTGGCGACGCGGAGCTGATGCTCCCAGTCGTTGTAGTAGGCGCGGTTGTTGTACATGACTACGAGCAGCGGAATGCGGTGGTGCGCAGCCGTCCAGAGCGCACCCGGGTCGTAGAGGAGATCGCCGTCGGGCTGGATGTCGACGACGAGCCGCTCGGTCCCGCGGTACGCGAGACCGATCCCGACCGAGGTGCCGATCTGTGTCGCCGTGCCGAACGAGCGGCCCGGATGACGATCGGGGCCGTCGACCTCCCAGAGCCGCAGGGCCCAGTCCTCGAGCGTGTTCGATGTGAGGATCCAGTCCTCGCGCTTGATCACCGACCAGATCTCGCTTGCGAGGCGAGGAGCGGTGAGCGGCGACGCGTCCCAGTCTTCGTGCGCTTCCTTTTCCCAGCGCGCCTTGATCTCCGCGTGCTTGCGGCGGAGCTCGGCACATCGCGCGCTCCGGTCGCGCGGCGCGGTCTGGCGGACCGCGGCGCGGAGCGCGGGGATCGCGAGCTGCGTGTCGGCGACGATCGAAAGCGTCACCGGCTGGAACTGCCCAAGGTCTTCGGCCCACTTGCTTTGCCGCAGCTCCGCAAGGCCGATGTCGACGATCGGCGTGCCGGCGCGGTAGCGAGTCCGCTTCTCATTGGTGAGACGGTCGAGCTCGTTCAGGGCTCGCGAGGAGTCCCCTACGTCGAACAGCACGACGAGGTCGGCTTCCGCGAGCGCGTCACCGCCGGTGAGGTTCTGCTCGTGCCGGTTCGGGAAATTGACGCGGCCGTTGAGATCGATCACCGCTGCGGCCGTCTCTTCGGCCAGACCCACGAGCTCGCCCACCGCCGCAGGATGCCGACCGGTGAACTCGGTCACGAAGACCGCACGCTCGGCGCCGGCGAGAAGCTCAGCGGCACTGCGGATCGCGGCGGGGTCGGCCTGGACGGGGCTCGGACGCGCGCCCGCGGCGACGTCGGCGATCTCGATCGGCCGCTCGATCTCGCTCTCCTGAAGTCCAGCGTCGTAGCAGACGTACACGGGCCCGGACGGCTCGGTGGTCGCGATCCGATACGCGCGCGCGAACGAGGCGGGGAAGTCGGCGACGGTGGCGGGCTGGTCGTCCCACTTCGTGTAATCGCGCACGGCGTTTCCATTGACGAGCGCCGTGTGGATCCAGTCGATGTACGGCCGGCGCCTCGCGCGGTCGACGGGACCGGTCGCGCCGAGAACGAGCACGGGCGCGCGGTCGAGCTGAGCGTAGTAAATGGTCATCGTCGCGTGCAGGAGGCCGACGACGTCGTGCACGGCCGCGGCCATCGGCCGCCCAGTCACCTTCGCGTAGCCGTGCGCGATGGAGACCGCGATCTCTTCGTGCGTGCAGAGGATGATCTCCGGCTTCGTGTTGCCGCCGTAGTTCACCAGCGAGTCGTGCAAGCCGCGATACGACGCTCCGGGGTTCAGGGCGACGTATTCGATCCCGAACGTCCGGAGCAAGTCGACGATGACGTCGGACCCGTACCGCTGCCGCGCCGCTACTTGCCGATCCCTCGCTTCTCCGCATCGGCGACGAACGAGTCGTCAATCGCCTTGGTCACGTCCAGCGTCTTCACTGCCGCGTTCGTCGCCGCGAGCGTGTCCTTTGTGTAGTTGAACGTTTCGGTCGTCACGTGCGGGTAGACAGGCATGATCTGCGTGACGTAGAAGTCGTACGCCTGGCCCAACGCGTCCTGATCGTCGAGCTGAAGAAGCTTGCCGAGGACCTTGACGGCACCGGCCTTGTCCTTCTTCGCGGCCGCGATGGCTTCGATCTCCGAGTCGATATACGCCTGCACCGTCTGACGGTTCGCCTGCATGTACGAGCGACGCACGATGGTGCAGTTGTCCGTCGCGGGGATCTTCTCGGATGCGAGGTCGACGATCACCTTGAAGCCGCTCTTGAGAAGGAGGACGGTGTCCGGCGGGTGACCCGGCCCGGCGTACGCCGCTCCGCCGAGCATCCCCTTCGTGAGATTGGCGACGGAGCCGAAGGCCTGCTTCGTGACATCTTTGTTCGGATCGAGCTTGAGACGCTGAAGCGAAAGATCGGCCGCGACCTCGCTCGAACCACCTTTTGACGCGACGCCGATGACCTTGCCCTTGAGGTCATCCGGCGACTTGTAGTCGCTTTTGGCGAGGAGCTGCCAGGGCGTCACCGGGACGAAGAGCGCGATCGCGAGGATGTCGGATCCCGCGGCGACGCCGCTCATCGTCTCGGTGCCGCCGAAGTTGGCGAACTGGACCTGACCGGCTATCAGCGCGGCCGCCGACGGCGATCCGCCATCGATGAGCGAGAGGTCCACGTCGAGGCCGTGCTTCGCGAAGATGCCCATCTCCTTGGCGAAGAAGGGCGCGATGTTCGCCGGGGTCACGTTGCCGTACGACGCCTTGATCTTGACCAGCTCCGGCGCTTGCGTCGCTCCGCCACCCGAGGCTGCCGGCGAGGGCGCCGCGGTCCCGCCGCAGGCGCCGACGATGAGCGAGACGAGGACCGTCGTGAGGACGATGCGCTTCACGAGCCCACCTCCACGCCGCCAATCGACGCCGGCGACGGCGGCCAAAGGTTATACCATTCGAAGACTCGCGCAGATCACTCTTATCTCGACGACGTGGCCGAGTCGGAACGCCGGCCCGCGATGGCCCGCTCGAGCGCACCCTCGAGATAGACCGGCTCCAATCCGCTGGCCCAGTAGCGCAGCGCTTCGAGGTTTGGCTGCGTCGTCTCGACGGCGGTGCGACGAGGCAGGCCGCCGCCACTGCGTGGTCGAAACTCGAGCCAGCCCTCCCACGTGCCGCTCTTGCGCGCACGTCCCAGCGCGCGCGCGAGGTAGACGTGCCCGTCGGGGTCAGCGACCTCCGCGGTGAACTCGTGGATCACGGTGCTCATACCAGCGAAGAATGGCTCAGGGCGTGCCAGTTACGCCCGCGTTACCAGAAGGATCGCGGGCTTCATGGCAAGTCCTTTGGCTTTTCTCCTTTGCCGACGAGCCAGCCCCACCGCTCGAGCGCGCGCCGCTTTGTTTCGGGGGTCGGCAGCTGTGAGACCGGGAAGCGGTCGCGCCACTCCCACGGTCGCGTCGCGTCGATGATCGCGCGCGAGCTGAAGCCTTTGCGATCAGGATGTACCCGCGGATCGAGCGGCCCACTCCACGCCCGCGGAATGATGTCGATCGACTCAGCCGGCTCGCTGCGGGTGCACATGGCCCAGAGCACCTGCTCGAGATCCATCACGTCGATATCGTCGTCGACCACGACGGTGTAGCGCCCGAGATAGGCGCCGGTGTGAACGCTCGCGGCCGCGTGCCCGACCTGGCGCGCATGGCCCGCGTAGCGCTGCTGGATCGAGATCGCGTTGAAGAGACGTGAACCGCCGACTTCGTGGCACCACACGCCGACGATGCCGGGAATCGAGGCGGCCTCGATATCGCCGCGCAGCCGAGCGCTCCGCATGAACGCGCGGTAGAAGGACTGCTCGTCCGGCGGTACGTTCGGTGGCGACGCGAGCACGATGGGATCGTTGCGGTGATAGATCGCCTGGACGCGGAATACGGGCTCGGCGCGCTCCCCCGACGCGTAGTACCCCGTCCATTCGCCGAACGGCCCCTCGACCTCACGCTCCTCGGGATCCACCCAGCCTTCCATGACGATCTCGGCGTCGGCCGGGATCGGTAGCCCGGTGACTGGACCCTTCACCACGCGGTAGGGCGTACCGCGCACGCCGCCCGCCCAGTCGTATTCGGTCGTGCCGTACGGGATCTCGGTGCAGGCCGCCAGGAAGAGCAGCGGATCGCCACCCGGACAGAACGCGAGCGGCATGCGCTCCTTGCGCGCGAACCACTTGTCGCGGTGCTGCCGGCCGTGCTTGCCGGGCGAGATGTAGAAACCGAGGCGTGTCTTGTCGTGGACCATCACCCGATAGGTGCCGAGGTTGACCCAGCCCTCTTCGGGGTCCTTGGTGATGTCGAAGCTGCCGGTCCCGAGGTAGCGGCCGCCGTCGAACTCATGCCACTTCGGCGCCGGGAAGATCGTGCAATCGACCTGGTCGCCGCGCAGCACGTTCTCGAAGACGGGCCCGTCCTTCACGACCTCGGCGGCGATCGTCGGGATGCCTTTGCGCACGCGTTCCTGCCACTGGCGCACGAGCTCGTGCGGCGATGCGCTCGGATCGAGCCCCAGCGTGACGGCGACGCGCCCGAAGGAGCCGAGGCCATTCGAGAGCACGCGGAAGCCTTTTGGATGTCCTTTGATCTCGTCGAACAGCGTTGCCTTCGACGGCCGTGTGCGGCCGAGCAGCTCGGTCGCCATGCCGATGTCCTCTTCAGTGTTCGCGCCGCGCACCGTCTGCAGCTCGCCGAGCACATCGACGCGGCGCAGCCAATCGCGAAGATCGGTCGGGACACTTACCTTCGTGGGAATCGTGGTGGCCATCGTTCCGTCTCCCCGGCGTCTTTGTCCATCAAACGGTACGCGGGCCATGCGACCGACCGGTCGCTGGCGCATCACACCACCAGCGCGAGGGCGTCGTGACGGCGAATGATCATACCATTGGACCACCCGTGCAATGCTGCGTCACAGTGGGGGCGACATGCGAGCGACGGCAGTAAAGCTCGAAGCACGGCGCGTAGCGATCCACTACCGGCGGCAACGCAGCGGCCTCAACTTGATCGCCGTCGACGGTGTCGACCTCCGCGTCGACGAGGGCGAGTTCCTCTCGATCGTCGGCCCTTCGGGCTGTGGCAAGACCACGTTCCTCAATGCGGTCGACGGACTCATTCCGATCGCGTCCGGCTCGCTCCTCCTCGACGGAAACGAGATCAGCTCGCCTGGTCCGGACCGCGCGATGGTCTTCCAGCAGCCGAGTCTCCTGCCGTGGCGCACGGTGACGCGCAATGTGGTCTACGGGCTCGAGATGCAACACCGCGCTGGCCGGGAATCCCGCGAGACCGCCGCGCGCCTCATCGACCTCGTCGGCCTGCAGGGCTTCGCGGACGCGTGGCCATCCGAGCTCTCGGGCGGCATGCAGCAGCGCGTGAACCTCGCGCGCGCGCTCGCGACGGACCCCGAGGTGCTGCTCCTCGACGAGCCGTTCGCCGCGCTGGACGCGCAGACGCGCGAGACGATGCAGCAGGAGCTCCTCCGCATCTGGGGAGCGACCCGCAAGACGGCGATCTTCATCACACACGACATCACCGAGGCCGTGTATCTCGCGGACCGGGTGATCGTCTTCACCGCACGGCCCGGACGGATCAAGCTGGACGTGAAGATCGAGCTGCCCCGTCCGCGCGATCTCCGGCTCAAGCGAGACGCTCGGTTCATCGACTACGAGCGGATGATCTGGGAGACGATCCGCGAAGAAGTAATCCGTTCCGAATCGCGCGGCCAGGCGATTGCGTGATGGCGACCCAGGGTCCCTTCGATACGGTCGCGCAGCCCGCCGAATCGGAGTGGCTCGTGCAGCCGCCCCCCGAGAGCCGGACCCGCGAGCGCCGCGGCCTGAGCGAGTCGACGGTGATCGGATTCGCTGCGGTCGTGATCTTCTTCATCCTGTGGCAGGGCGTCGGCTTCGTGCGAACGACCTGGCCCGATGGCGTCTCACTCGGCCCGATCACGTTCATCGCGCCTTCGCAGCTCTTCCTGCCGGCGCCGCTCGACGTCTTCAAGGCGTTCCAGGCCTACGTGCAGGACGGTCGCATCTGGAAGGACATGGCCGTGAGCGGACAGGAGCTCATGACCGGCTACCTCGCCGCGGTCGTACTCGGCATCGTCCTTGGACTCCTCGTCGGCTGGTACAAGCGGCTCCGCTATGCGCTCGACCCGTTCATCACGTTCCTCTACGCGACGCCACGCATCGTGCTGCTGCCGCTCTTCATCATCTGGTTCGGGATCGGCGTCGAGTCCAAGATCGCGGTCGTCTTCCTGGGCGCGATCTTCGCGATCCTCATCAACACCGCGGCCGGAGTGCGCAACCTCGATGCGAACCTCATCAAGGTCGCGCGGTCCTTTGGCGCCTCCGACCTCCAGCTCTTCCGCACGATCGCGCTCCCCGGGTCGGTGCCCTTCATCCTCACCGGCCTTCGGCTCGGAATAGGGCACGCACTTACCGGCGTCATCGTCGGCGAGCTCGTCGCCGCGCAGTTCGGCGTAGGTCAGATGATGGCCGTGGCCGGCGCGACCTTCCAGAGTGCCAAAGTCTTCGCGGGCCTCTTCATCATCGCCGGCACCGGCATGCTGATGACCTTCACCCTTCAGAAGCTCGAGCAACGCTTCGAGGCGTGGCGACCGCGACCCAATTAGGGTCCGCTCGACCGCAGGCCACCCTCCCCGGCATTCTCTGACGAGATCGTTGCCGTCGACTAGGCTCTACCCACAACGCAGGGGAGGAACCCATGGCAGGAAGCATCGTTCACTTCGAGATCAACACCAAGGACGCCGCGCGCGCGAAGAGCTTCTACACCTCGCTCTTTGGCTGGAAGTACAAGGACTCCGAGATCCCGGGCATCGAGTACTACGTCATCGACGGCGTCGAGCCGGGTGGGGCGATCAACCCCATGCAGTCCGACCAGAAAAGTCCCGTCGTGTACTTCGGCACGGACGACATCGACGCGACGCTCCGCAAGGTCAAGGAGAGCGGCGGCAAGGCCGGGGAGAAGCTACCGATCCCAACACAGGGTTACTTCGCGGCGTGCGCCGATCCGGACGGCAACGCCTTCTCGCTCTTCCAGAGCGACCCGAGCGTCACGATGGAGATGGAGACCGGGGCGCGCGAGGCTCGCGCCTAGTCGCCAGCGATCAACAGAGGCCGTCGGGACGCGTTTGTCCCGGCGGCCTCAATGGTCATACCATTCGGTCAGCGTGTTCACCCCCATCCACCAGGCGCGCGCCTCCGGCGAGATCGTCTCCCAGATCGAGCGCGCGATCTTCGCCGCGGAGCTCTCGCCCGGCGATCGGCTGCAGTCGGAGCGCGAGCTCGCCGAGCAGTTCGGTGTCTCGCGCATCACCGTGCGCGATGCGCTGCGCGTCCTCGAGGCGCGTGGCCTCATCCGGGTGAAGGTCGGCGCGACCGGCGGCGCTTTCGTCGCCGACGCGAACACCGATCGCGTCGCCGAATCGATCTCGACGATGATCCGCCTCAAGCGCATGACGCTGTCCGAGCTCGCCGAAGCTCGGACGGTCGTCGAGGCCGCGACCGCCGCGCTCGCCGCGCAGCGCGCCGACGCGGCTGCCGTGTCGCGTCTCGCGCAGAACGTGCAGCAGGGGCGCGCCGTGATCCGCGAGAGCGTCACGCACGCCGAGGCGAGCATGGACTTCCACGTCGAGCTCGCCCGCGCCGCGGGCAACGAAGTCCTCTACGCCACGGTCGCGGCATACCGCGAGCTGCTCGTCCCGGCTCTCCGCGACCTGCGGAACCCGAGCACGGTCACGAAGACGCAGAAGGTCCACGAGGAGCTCGTCGAAGCGGTCCGCCGTCATGACGCTGAAGGCGCGCGCGAGCTGATGGTCACGCACCTCGAGGACTTCGAGAAGCGCCTCCGCAAGCGTCTGGCCGAGCGCGAGGAGGAGCGCCTACCGACGGGGAACGTGCACCGCCTCATACGGCGCGAGAGCCGGCGCTGATGGCCGTCGCGACAAAGCCCGGAGCGCGCACCGGCCGCGGCTACCCCGACCTGCGCGAGCATCTCGAAGCGCTCGACCGGTCCGGATTGCTCGTCCGCGTGAGGCGGCCGATGCTCGCGGAGAGCGAGATCCACCCGCTCGTGCGCTGGCAGTACCGCGGTGGGCTCCCCGAGGAGGACTGGCGGGCCTTCCTGTTCGAGAACGTACGCACGGTGAAAGGGGGCGCCTCGCCGTTCCGCGTGGGCGTCGGCGTGCTCGCCGCGTCGAAGTACGTCTACGCGCCCGGGCTCGGCTGTGCCCCGGACGAGATCGCGTCGCGCTGGGAGAGCGCGCTCGCCAACCGCATCGCGCCGACGATCGTCGAGACCGGACCGGTGCACGAAGAGGTGCACACCGGCGACGGCCTCCTCGAGCGCGGCGGGACGGCCGAGTTCCCGATCCCGATCTCCACGCCGGGTTTCGACAACGGGCCCTACACGACGTGCACGCACTGGTTCACCAAGGACCCGGAGACGGGCGTCCGCAATCAGGGGAACTACCGCGGGCAGATCAAGAGCCCGACGCGCATCGGCATCTTTCCGTCGGGCCTCGGCCAGGACGTGTACATCCACTGGCAGAAGGCGCGAAGCAAGGGCCAGCACCTTCCCGCCGCGCTTGTTATCGGCGGTCCTCCGGTCGTCGCCTATGCGGCGGTGCAGAAGGTGCCGTACGGCATCGACGAGCTCTCGATCGCGGGTGGCCTCGCCGGGGAGCCGATCCGTCTCGTGCGCTGCAAGACCGTGCCCCTCGAGGTCCCTGCCGAGGCAGAGGTCGTCTTCGAGGGATACATCAACACGCAGGAGCTCGAGGAAGAGGGCCCGTTCGGAGAATCGCACGGGTACATGCATCCTCGCCAGCTGAACCCGTTCTTCGAGATCACCGCGATCACGCATCGAAAGGACGCCATCTGGGTCTCATTCATCAGCCAGGTGACCCCGTCGGAGTCGAGCGTCATCAAGAAGGTCGCGTATGAGCCGATCTTCACGCAGCACCTGCGGCAGACCTGCAACATCCGGAGCGTGAAGCGCGTCGTCATGCACGAGCCGCTGACGAACCTTCGCAAGCTCATCGTGATCCAGATGGCGAAGGGCGCGCGCGAGGCCGAGGTCTGGCGCGCGCTACGCGCGGCCTCGTCGTTCAACCAGGGAGTGGGGAAGATCTGCGTCGCCGTCGATGAGGACATCGACCCCGAGGACGCGACCTCGCTCTGGTGGGCCGTCTGCTATCGCTCGCGGCCTGCGCTCGACGTCGAGATCACCGGCCATCTCGAGAAGGGTCATGCGCCCCCGTTCCGCGGGACCGGCATCGAGCAGGCGGCCGAGGGGCGCGACGTCGTCGGGCACGGGGATCGCGCCGATGACAGCGGGATGCTCATCAATGCCTGTCTCAAGGAACCGTGGCCGCCGATCTCGCTGCCGACGAAGGAGCACATGGAACGGGCGCTCGAGATCTGGAACGAGCTCGGTCTGCCCAAGGTCCGACCCCAGCGACCGTGGTACGGGTACTCGCTCGGTCAGTGGGACGACGACCTCGAAGAGGAAGCGCGCCTCGCGCTGCGCGGGGAGCACTACCAGACCGGTGAGAAGGTGGCGCGGCGTCGCGTGAAGCTGGCCGACACTCGCGCCGCGCGGCCCGATGCGTACATCGGCACGGATCCTGTGCCGGGAACCCCGGTCGACCGCGACGCCGCCGAGCACGGCCCAGGTGGCCCCGGGTACGACGAGGAAACGCCGCGCGATGTGCGCCGCGACGACGGCACGTGATGACCACCGCGACCTCGTCGAAGACCGACCGTTACGCCGCGGCGAAGCTGGTCCTCTCGCGGATTGCTCATCCGGTGGCGATCATCGGTGCGGCGGACGGCGATGAGCGGTCTTGCTCGACAGGCACGGTGATGTACGTGTCGCACAGCCCGGCGATGGTGGCGATCGCCCAGCACCCCGGGTCACGCACGACCCGGCTCATCCAGGCCTCGCGCGAGTTCAGCGTCTCGCTGCTGCACGACGCCCAGCAGGAGCTCGCGATGGCAGCCGGCCGGTCAGCCGACGGTGCGGATAAGTTCGCCGCGCTGAACATCCCGGTCGCGACGCAGCCGTTCACGAAGACGCCAGCGGTCGACGGCAGCATCGCGATGCTCTGGTGCCGCGTCATCGACGAGCGACCTACCGGCGACCACATCCTCTTCGTCGGCGAGCTCATTGGCTCGGTCGTCAACGATCGCAAGTTCGATGCTCTGCTTCGCTATCGGCGTCGGTACATGCGCATGGGCCATTGGACATCCGAAGAAGCGCCCGAGGGCTACCCGACCTGAGACCGGCATACATACCGCTTGCGGCGGAGCGGGTGGCACGGGGGAGCGGGGTCGCGTGCGAGCGCGGGTCCCCTGGGACCGCGGCCGCCGCCCAGATCGTGACGCCGCGACACGCGCGGGCGGCGGCCAGCGGCCAGGGTGCGCGAGGGCGCGGCCCCCGACCCCGAGACAGGACCCGCTCCGCCGCCACGAGCCAATGACACGCCGCATCGTCGTCGGGATATCGGGCGCCTCTGGAGCCATTTATGGGATACGCATGCTCGAGGCGTTGCAGAAAGTGAAGGACGTCGAAACGCATTTGATCGTTAGCACGGGAGCGAAGGCTACGATCGCGTACGAGACGTCGTGGAAGGTCGAGGACGTCGTCGCGCTCGCCGACGTCGTACATGACGAGCGTGACCTGGCGGCGACGCTCGCGAGCGGCAGCTTTCAAACGCACGGCATGGTCGTCGCGCCGTGCAGCATCCGGACGATGTCGAGCATCGCGAACTCGCTGAATGACAACTTGATCGTGCGCGCTGCGGATGTGCACCTCAAAGAGCGCCGCACGCTCGTGCTGATGGTGCGCGAGACCCCGCTCCATGCGGGCCATCTGCGGCTCATGCATGAGCTCGCCCTCACCGGCGCGGTGATCCTGCCGCCCGCGCCGGGCTTCTACCACTTGCCGAAGTCGGTCGACGACATCGTCGACCACAGCGTCGGCAAGGCGCTCGACCAGCTGGGCGTCGAGCACGCGCTGTTCCGACGATGGGCCGGAGTCCCGAAGGACGAATGACGGTCAAGACCGGCGCGAGGACTGCGTTGCTCGTCGCGACAGCCACGCGTGCCCTCGCGGTCGCCAAGCTCTTTGACATGCATGGCCACATCAGCGTCCGCGAGGGCGATGTGACGTACGTGAATGGACACAGCGCGAGCCGGGTGGCCGTCACGCCTGAAGCGGTCGCGATCGTGCGGATCGCGGATGGAACGACCTTTGAGGGGACGCCGCCCAGCGAGATTCCGATCCACCTCCTTCTTTATCGAACGCGACCGGACGTTGGCGCGATCGTCCACTTCCATGCCCTGTACGCGACCTCGCTCTCGGTCGCAGGAAAGCCGCTCGTCACCGCCTTCAACGCGGGCGCACCGTTCGGCCGCGAGGTGCCGGTCTTCGACGATCCGCGACTCGTCCGCAGCGAGGACCAGGGCCGGCGGCTTGCCGCCGTGGTGGGACGAGGACCGGCCGCACTGCTCCGCGGACATGGCGCGGTCGTGGTCGCCGCCGATCTGCCCAGCGCCGTCGCGCTCGCCCTGCAGCTCGAGGAGAGCGCGCACCGCCTCTGGCTCACCTACGCGATCGGCGAGCCCCGCCGCTTCACCGACGACGAGCTCGCGAGCGTCGGTGGACAGCTCGCGGAGCCGCGCATCGTGCGCAAGATCTGGATCGACGCGATCGAGCGAGCGCGCCGCGCCGGTGCGCTCGATGGTCTCGACTTCGAATCGGTCGTCTGACTTTCGCGGCCCGGCGCGAGGCCCACGGGGGCGCCCGCCATCAGAAGGCCTCGACCGGCGCGGGCGCCCTCCCGATACTTTCGTGCGTAATGGCTTCGCAGACCGACGCCGAGCGCGAGATCGAGGAGAGCCGTGAGAGCTATCGCGAGTGGCTCGCCGGTCCCGAGTCCTTCCTCGCGGCGGTCGCGCGGCACGAGCTGCCCATCGGAAGCGCCCTCCGCATCGGCGTGAAGGGCGATGTGGATCTGCCGGATGCAGGCACGCTACTCACCGTCGCCGCGAGCGACGACGGTTTTCGGGTCGACGGCTTCAAGCGTGGGCCGGGCGTGATCCGGCTCGGGCGCTATCGATTGCGCCTTTCGCACCAGAACGCACCGGCCGTCGTGGTCATCGATCCGGAGGCGGCGCGCGCCCCGCTTTCGCCGCGCTGGTATCCGTACGATCCACGTTTCCGATTCGCGCTGGCGCTCGAGCCGGACCCGGTCCGCATCATGCTCGGCTCGACGCGCGAGCGCGACCGCAGGGCGGAGCGCGTTGGTTGGATCTCCTTCGAGGTCGACGACGAGGCGTGCCGCCTTGCCGTGACGCGGCTCGTCGAGCCCGGCGTACCAGCGGATTCCTACCAGGTCTTCTTCCGCGACCGCACGAGCGGTGACGAGACGTACGCACTTGGCCGGTATCTGGACCTCGAGGACGCGGAGGACGGGCGCTACGTCGTCGACTTCAATCGCGCGTACAACCCCGCGTGCGCGTTCTCGCCCCACTACAACTGCCCCCTGCCGCCGGAAGAGAACGATCTCCCGGCGGCGATCGCCGCCGGCGAGATGACGCCGCGATGATCGTCAACCGAGCACGTGTCGGTCGCCCGCCTGCCAATCATCCATACGGCGCGCGGCGGTAGACCGGCGTCGCGTCGGGCTGACGGTGGCACGGACCCTGCGGCGCGGTGCGCGGAGGCAGAAATGGAAACAAGGACAGATGAGGTCCACCTTCCAAGTGAGCACGTTGCCGTCGTTGCCATGTTCGCCGACCGCGAGGCGGCTGAGGCGGCCATCGACGCGCTCCTCGCGCACAACTTCAGCGACGACCAGCTGTCGCTCGTCGCACGCGGCGCTGAGACCGACGCGTCCGGTAAGTTCGTGCCGGGCGGCCTGATGGTGACCGTCAGCGCGAAGGGCCGTGAGCGAGACGCGGAGCGCATTCTCCGTGACCACGAGGCGCGCGAAGTGACGACGAATCAGATCGGGGCCACGGGTCGGGTCGGCGAAGAGACCGGCTAGCGCGACGCTGATCCCGCGATTCACGGAGGGCTCGGTAACGGGAGCCGTCGAATGGTCTTACCATTCTCGCGACGGGCTCCGCTGTGGAGGTGCACGGTGCGTCGAACCCTCGGGCTCTCCTTCGCGCTCGCGATCATCGCCGCCGCGTGCGGCGGCACCGGAGGGCAGGTCGCGGCCCCGACCGGATCGGCTGGCTCCCTCGCACCCGTGCCCCCCGTCCATCTCGAGGTGAGCTACAGCAACGTCATCGGCGACGAGCTTCCGCTCTGGGCAACTAAAGAGGGCGGCTTCTTCGAAAAGAACAGCCTCGACGTCAACCTCTCGAACATCGCGAGCGCGCAAGGCGTGCCTGCCGTGCTTGCCGGGCAAGTCACGTTCGCTCAAGTTGGCGGCTCGGAGACGCTTTCGGCCATCGCGGGCGGTGCCGATCTCGTGGTCGTCGCGCAGCTCGCCGGCGTCTATCCGTTCGTGCTCGAGGTCGCGCCCGACATCAAGACCGTCGCCGATCTCAAAGGGAAGAAGGTCGGCGTCTCGAGCGTCGGATCTTCGTCCGACATCGCGACGAGGGTCGCGCTCAAGAAGATGGGCCTCGATCCGGACAAGGACGTGACCATCCTCGCCGTCGGCTCGTCACAGAACCGGACCGCGGGTCTCCTTGCGGGCTCGATCCAGGCCGGCGTGTCCCAGCCGCCCGATTCGCTGCAGCTCGAGGCGAAAGGATTCCACGTCCTCTATGACCTCGCTTCGCAGCATCTTCCGTCCGCGAACACGTCGGTCGTGGTCCGGCGGTCGTACATCACGTCGAACAAGGACGTCGTGCAGCGATACGTCGACTCGCTCGTGCTGGGCATCAAGAGGCTGAAGGCGGACAAGGCTTTTGGCATCACCGTGCTCAAGAAGTACTTCCAATCCACCGACGATCAGGCGATGGGCGCGACCTATGACTTCTACGCGCAGCTGGTGACTGCGACGCAGCCGTTCGCGAAGCCCGAGATGTTCGCGGACTCGCAGGCGACGCTCGGCGCGACGAATGCCGCGGTCAAGAGCTTCGACATCAGCAAGATGCTCGACACGAGTTTCGTGCAGAGCGCCGTGGACCGCGGCCTGGACAAATGACAGGAGCGACATGATGGCGACAGCGCAGGCTGACCTTCGGCGGAAGACGGGGAAGTCCGAGCTCCGCGATCCCCGCGGCGGGGAGCGGACGCCGAAAGATGCCCTGCGCTCCTTGCCGGCGACGATCGCGTGGCTCCAGCGCGAAGGTCTCCTCATGGAGACGGACGTCCCGGTATCGGGCGACCTCGAGCTGACCGGCGTCCAGAAGCACTTCGACGGGAGCTATCCGATCCTCTTCAACAACGTCAAGGGTTATCCGCACCTTCGGGCGATCACGAACTTATTCGCCAACATGGACATCGTCGATCGGTTCTTCGGTTACGAAAACGCGACCGACCGGACCCGCAAGCTCTCGCACGCGCTCACGCACCCGATCCCGAGCGAAGTGGTCTCACAAGACGAGGCTGCCTGTCAGCAGGACGTGATCACCGACGACCTCGAGGTCAACAAGTACATCCTCCCGATCCGGCACACCCATCTCGAGTCCGAGATCACCATCGGCTCGGGCAACAGCGTCGTGGTCGGAGAGCGGTTCTGGGGCGGCAGCCACATCGGCTACAACCGCATGAACTTCCGCTGGGGCAACGTCGGCACGTTCCAGATCTCGCCCGGCTCGCACATGTGGCAGGTCATGACCAAGTACTACAAGGACGATCCCGTTCCGCTGACGATCTGCTTCGGCCTGCCCGTCGCGGCGACGCTTCTCGCCGGCGGTGGCTTCGATTACGTGGTGCTGCCGCGCGGCGGCGACGAGCTCGGGGCCGCCGGCGCGGTCCAGGGATTCCCGATGCGGCTCGTCAAAGCACGGACCGTCGACGCCTACGCGGTGGCCGATTGCGAGATCGTGCTCGAGGGCTTCCTGCGTCCGCGTGACAAGCGCTACGAGACGAAGGAAGCGGAAGAGCACGATACCCAGGGCCGCTATCACTTCCACCCGGAGTGGGCCGGGTACATGGGCAAGGCATACAAGGCTCCGACCTTCGAGGTCACGGCGATCACGATGCGCTCCAAGAGTGAGCGTCCCTTCATCTACCCGATGGGCGTCCACATGTACGACTGCAACAACATCGACACGACGGTCCGCGAGGCGGCGTTCTTCGAGCTTTGCGAGCGCATCCAACCCGGTCTCATCCACGACGTGAACATCCCGTTCCCGATGACCGACTGGGCCGGCGCGATCCTGCAGGTGAAAAAACGACTCAAGACCGACGACGGCTTCGTGCGCAACTTCCTCGCAGCGGCGTTCTCATGCAGCTCGGGTCTGCGGCTCTGTATCGCGGTCGACCACGACGTCGACATCTACTCGATGGACGACATCATCTGGTCGCTCACGACCCGGGTGAATCCCCGCGACGACGTATGGAGCCCCGTCCCGGGCGGCGCGGGCCAGACGTTCATCCCATCCGAGCGGCTCACCGCGGGGAACGCCCAGTGGACCGCGATGAACACCCGGTTCGAGGGTGGGATGGCCATCGACGCGACGGTCCCGTACGGCTTCGAGAACGACTTCATGCGGCCCGTCTATCCGATCGACCGGGTCGACCCCGCTCGCTGGTTCGATTCGGAACAGATCGCCAAGGGCAAGCAGGCGATGAAGACGTCATCGTGGGCGGAGGTCCTCTCGCGCACCGGTCGTTAGCCTCGCGACGCCGCCGCGGCGCGTAGCGATGCTCGACGGGATCCGGGTCTTCGATTTCACGGCGACATCGGGTGCCTTCTGCGGTCGCGTCCTCGCCGATCTGGGCGCCGACGTGATACGCGCGCCATGGTCCGATGATCCCGTCCCGCGGCCGCCGCTCATCGGCGAGCAGTCCACGTACTCCCTCGCGATGAACGCGAACAAGCGGCTCGTCGACGTCAAGCAGATCGGCCTCTGGCGCGTCATCGCCAACGCCGACGTGGTCGTGACCGACCAGGGGCTCGTGTACGGCGACGTCGCAAAAGTGAATCCACGCGCGATCCTTGTGACGGTCACCGCCTACGGATCGAGCGGACCGCTGGGTTGGGTGCCTGCGTCAGACCTCGAGGTGACCGCCGCGAGCGGGTGCCTCTGGCTCGCCGGCGAAGAGGGGCGCACCCCGGTACGGACGACGCTCGCGCAGTCGCCGTTCTGGACCGGCATGTACGCGGCCATGGGCGCTCTCATCGCGCTCGCGGCACGCCAGCGCACCGGTCGCGGTCAGCACGCCGATGTCTCGGCGCAGGCCGCGATGGCGACCATCCATCCGCCGGCGATCGTGTTTTGGGAGGCGCTTCGCGAGGAGCATCGCCGGCTCGGCCCATTTCTCCTCGGGCGGAGCATCGTCGGCGCGAAGTTCCGGAACATCTGGCCCTGCGCGGACGGCTACGTCGCGTTCGCGATCCAGGGCGGGCCGATCGGCCGGCACACCGGCCGGATGCTCGCGGAATGGATGCGCTCTCGCGGCGCGCTCGACGAGGTGATCGGCGGGATCGATTGGGAGACGTTCGACAACCGGCTGCTCTCGCAGGCCGAGGTGGATCGTCTCGAGACCGCCGTCGGCAAGTTTCTCGCGATGCTCACGAAGCGTGACTTCTTCGACGGCGTGATCGCCCGGAACATGCTCGGCTATCCGGTTTCCGACGCACCCGAGATCTTCTCCGATGCGCAGCTCGAGGCGCGGGATTTCTGGCAGGACCTCGACCTCGGCGGCCGTCGCGTGCGATTCCCGGGCGGGTTCGCGCTTTTCGACGGCGCACGTCCTCGCGTCGGCGCGCCGACCGTGGCGGACCCCGTCGCGGTGATCGCCGCCTGGTCGCGGGCGAACGCGGAGGCATGCACGCTCCCCGCTTCGACGCCGGAGCGCGCCGCTTCGGTGGCCGCCACGGTGCGCGATCCGCACCAGGCGGCCGCGCTCTCCGGTTTGCGGGTCGTCGAGCTCGGTTGGGCCGCCGCCGGGCCCCTCGTCGGCAAATACCTCGCGAACCACGGCGCCGAGGTGATCCACGTCGAGAGCGGGACCGCGCTCGACGCATTCCGCTCGACGTACCCGCCCTTCAAAGGAGAGCCCGCGCCGAACAATGCGTGGATGTTCGCGTTCTACAACGACGGAAAGAAAGGTGCGACGCTCAACCTGCGCCATCCGAAGGCGGCGGCGATCGCGCTCAGGCTCATCGCGAACGCCGATGTCGTCATCGAGAGCTTCCCGGCCGGAACGCTCGCGCGCCGCGGGCTCAGCGTCGACGCCATGCGGCAAGCGAAGGGCGACCTGATCGTGCTTTCGAGCTGCAACCAGGGCCAGACCGGACCGCACGCGCAGCACCCCGGCTACGGCAGCCAGCTCACGGCCCTCGCGGGATTCAACCAGCTCCTCGGCGAGCGCGATCGGACCCCGGTCATCCTCTACGGCCCGTATATCGACTACATCGCGGTCGGCTACGGCGTTATCGCAATCCTCGCCGCGCTCGAGCGGCGGCGACGCACCGGCGACGGGTGCGCGATCGATCTCTCGCAGTACGAATCCGGACTTCAGTTCATGGCCCCTGCGCTCCTCGAGTACGCCGCGACGGGCGCGGTCCCCTCGCGTGACGGAAATCGCGATCCGATCGCGCTGCCGCACGGCGTGTACCGCTGCGCCGGGGAAGATCGTTGGGTCGCGCTCAGCGTCTGGAGCGAGGACGAATGGGCGCGCTTTCGCGGCGCGGTCGGCCATCCCGAGTGGTCGCGCGACGATCCCGATCTGGATAGCTGCATCGAGGCGTGGACCGCGAAGCGCGATCGGGACCAGGTGGTCGCGGATCTCCGCCGCGCGGAAATACGAGCCGCGCCCGTCGCCACGATCGCCGAGCTCGCCACAGACCCGCAGCTCATGCACCGCGGGTTCTGGCGCCCAACGAAACACCCAGTCCTGGGGACGGTCATCGCGATGGCACCTCCATTCATGCTCTCGGCTACGCCCGCGGTGCTCGAGCAGGCCGGGCCGACCCTTGGCGCGGACAACGACGCGGTGTGGCGAGGGCTTTGTGGCCTCGATGAGTCCGAGTACCGTGCCCTTGAGCAAGACGGCGTGTTTGCGTGAGAGATCCTGGGGGATTGGGGGGCGAAGTCCCCCAACGGCTGAGCGAAGCCGAGGAGATCGCGCGCCGCAAGGCAGAGCACCTCAAGCTCGCGGCCGAAGGCGACGTGGAGACGCGCACGGCCGCGGGGTGGGACGACGTGCAGATCGTCCACGACGCGCTCCCCGATGTGGACGCCGCCGATGTCGATCTGCGCGTGCGTTTCCTCGGGCGGACCCTCGAGCTTCCCCTGGTGATCTCTGGCATGACCGGCGGCCACGGCCGCGCACTCGCGGTGAACGAGCTTTTGGCGCGCGTCGCCGAGAAGCGCGGCATCGCGATGGGCGTGGGCAGCCAGCGCGCTGCGCTTCGCGACCCCATGCTCGTCCCGACGTATTCCGTCGTTCGTCAGAGCGCGCCGCATGCGTTCGTGATCGCCAACCTGGGGATCTCGCAGCTCGTGAAGCAGGACCGCGAGGAGGCCCTCGGCGCGCGCGAGATCGGACAGATCATCGCGATGGTGAAGGCCGACGCTCTCGCGATCCATCTCAACTATCTCGAGGAGTCGGTCCAGCCCGAGGGGCAGACTCGCGCGCGGGGAGCACTCGCTGCGATTCGCGCGCTCACCCGACGAGCGACGGTGCCCGTGATCGCCAAGGAGACGGGCGCCGGGATCACGCGCGATGTCGCCCTCCGCCTGCGTCGCGCCGGCGTCAGGGCGATCGACGTCGGCGGAGTTGGCGGGACATCGTTCGCCGCGGTCGAGGCGTTGCGCGCCGCCGCGCAGTCCGACAGCGCGCGCATGAGTCTGGGCAACCGTTTCCGCGACTGGGGTGTTCCGACCGCCGTCGCCGTCGCCGGCGTCGGCGCGGTTGGCTTGCCCGTGATCGCGACAGGCGGCGTGCGAAGCGGCCTCGATGCGGCAAAGGCGCTCGCGCTCGGAGCAACGCTCGTCGGCGTGGGGCGGCCATTACTTCAGGCGGCGCTCCGCGGCGAGAGCGAAGTCCTGCGCTGGGTTGACGACTTCGCCCTCGAGCTTCGCACCGCCGTCTTCCTCGCCGGCGTGCATCGTGCGGCCGACCTTGCGCGGGTCCCACGCGTCCTCACCGGTGAGGTGAAGCTCTGGATCGATCAGCTCGGCTACACGCGCGCTCGAACCTCGCGGACGACAAGGACGATAAGAAGTCGTTGAGAAACCGAGAGCAATCTCAATAAGCTGAGCACGCACCCACGGTCGTTCGCTTCCCGTTCCGGCGACCGTTCACTTAGCGCGGTGAGGCAATCTCGGTGGCGACCGTGCGAATCCGGATGCCTGTTGCGGCCGCGATCGCCCTCGCGCTCAGCGGTTGGTTCTTCGCGTCGCCCGCGAGCGCCGACGGACCGCCGACGCCATCTCCGACCGCGCCGCCTTCGCCGATCTCCCCATCCCCAAGCTCAACGCCGCAGGGTTCGTCGTCTCCCGCACCGAGCGGGACGGCGGCGCCGAGCGCGGGCGCGACCTCGTCCGCGTCGCCGGCCACATCTCCGACTGCCAGCGCAAGGGCGTCCGTGTCACCGAACCCCGGCGCGTCGCCGTCACCCGCTCCGTCACCAACGCCGTCGCCCTCGCCAGCGGGATCCACGACACCGAGCGTTTCGCCGAGCCCGACACCGTCCGCGACACCGAGCGCTACGCCATCCGCTCCTACCGCCGAGACCATCGCGAAGGACGCCGCGCTGCTCGCGAGCGCTCGGTCGTTGGCGCAGCTCATCGCAGCGCAGGCCGTGGTCGCGCGGGACGAGCTCGATGCCCTCGACGCGCAGGTAACGCAGACGACCGATGACTTGAACGCCGTGAACACTGAGATCGCGGCAATGCAGGCCCAGGTCGACATGCGTCGATCCAATCCCGATCGTCTTGTTCGCGACGCGCTGCGGCTGATCGACATGCCGCAGTCGGCGATCCCCGCCAATCTGAATCCGGCGGAGCTTGACGCTCTCGCCGATCTGCGCTCGCTGACCACGGAGCTGAACGAGCGCAGCGCGGTCCTCGCGGCCCGCTCGGAAGATCTCGCGCGCCTCCGCGAGAGCGTCGCGGCCAAGCGCGCTGAGCTGGACCGAACTCGAGCGCGAGCGCAGGTGCTCGCGGCAGCGGCCGCGCGTGACGACACGACCAAGCGGGCCGCGGAGGTCGCCGTCCTCGAGCAGCTCGCCAATGAGGCGGCGGCCGCGCAGACCTCGCTCGCTCAGCTCATCGCCGCGGCGTTACCGCAGGCTCAGGGTTCACCCGCGTCGACCTGGCAGCTACCAGCGCGTGGTCCGGTCTCGCTTGCCTTTGGTCCGACAGCGTTCGCGCTCGAGCCCAGCCTCGTGTACCAGGGGACGCTCTACCCGCACTTCCATGCGGCGATCGACATCGCCGTGCCTTTCGGGACCCCCGTCGCGGCTGGCGCCGACGGCATCGTGACCTACGTCGGTCATCTTCCCGACGGCGCGGAGATAGTGCTCATCGCTCACGCCGGCGGCTACGTGTCCGAGTACGCGCATCTCGACGACACTTTCGTTGCGCCGCCGGTGAAGCCGGGCCAGACCGTGAAGGCGGGGCAGGTCGTCGGCTTCGTCGGCCTCACCGGGATCACGACCGGTCCGCATCTCCACTTCGCGATCCTGCGGAATGGGATCCCGGTGGATCCGCTCCTGCTCATCTCACGATCCTGAGGGCTTCGCCAGCAGAGCCAGAGCGAGAGCGGCCGCGGATGAAAGCTGCGCGATCTCGCCACCTCGTAACAGCCCGTCGATCCTCGTGAGCGCGATGAGCACTACCTCGATGTCTTCGAGATCGCCGGACGCCGGGTCGGCCGTCCTACGCGCACGGTGCGCGACGAAGATGTTCTCTGTCGCGACGCCGTAGTTGCCATCGACGACGAATCGGCCGAGCGACGTCCACGTGTCGCTCTCGTACCCGGTCTCTTCGCGCAGCTCACGTCGCGCGGCGGCGAGCGCATCCTCTCCCTCTTCGAGGTAGCCGGCCGGCACCGCGAGCGAGATCGATCGCGGGCCGTGCTTGTACGAGCGGATGAGCACCACTTCGGCGCGGTCGGTGATCGCGACGATCGCAGCGAAGTCGCGGGTGCCGACCGAAAGGAAGCCGTCGACCTCGCGGCCATCGGGAAGTAACACCCGTTCCTCGGCGACCTCCATCCACGGTGGCCGGGAGAAGACGACGCGGCGAGCGAGCGTCCGCCAGGGACGCATCACATCGCCATGCAATTGAGACCAGGGTCGCGCGCGGAGCGAGGCTTCACGCTTGCTTCCCACCTCAAGGGGCGACAGGCTAAGTCAACTTGGCACACCATGTCCGCGAGCTGCCGGACCCGCGGCGCCCCTCGTACGAGCGCCGCATCCGGATCGCCTCGGAAGTAGCCAGCTGGGGAATCGGCGCTGCGCTCCTCGGGACCGCCGCACTGCCCTCGACTGACCCGGCCGCGCGCATCGGTCTGCTCGCGAGCTCGGCTCTCCTCTTCCTCTTCGCCACCCTGTGGTTCCACGTCTTCCCCGAATCCTGGCTCGGCCGCAGCCGGTTCGCCGTCGGCACCGCGATCACGCAGATCATCGCCTCGATCCTTCTCGTCCTCACCGGCGGCGTCGACTCGCGCTACTTCCCGTACTTCGTGCTGCCGGTCCTGGCGACTGTTTTCGGCATGCGCGTCTCGGGCACCCTGTTCACGGGCGCGATCGCGCTCATCGCCTACGTCGCGACGCTGGTCTCGGAATTCGTCCTCACCGGCGAGCGGAACCAGATCGACGTCGGGATCATCCGGTTCTTTTCGCTCATTTCGGTGATCGCGATGACCGCCTTGATCTCTCGGACCATCCAGGAGACCCGCGCCGCGCTCAGGCAGCGGACCGACGAGCTCTCGTCGCAGAACGCCGAGCTCGCCCTCGCGCGGACCACGTCACTCGCGCTGGCGCGGGTTCGAGAGCTACACGAGCTCATCCGCGTGATCTTCGAGGCCGCGAAATCCGCGCTTCCCATCGAGCGCGTGTACCTTTTCGCGACGCGACCCGACTTCCTCGATGGCTACACGATCGGGTCGGACAGCGCGCTGGAAGAATTCCACACCGATCCGTCGCTCCCTGAGGACACGCCGCGGCGGCGGGCCCTCCGGGAGAAGAAGACCGTCGCAGTGAACGACGCGACCCAGGAGCAGATGTCGCAACGCGTGCGCGAGCACCATCATTTCGCGTCCGGCCTCTTCGTCCCGCTCATCCAGCGAAGCGAAGTCATCGGCCTCATGGCCGTCTCGAGCAGCGAGGTGCGCGACTGGAACGCTCACGAGATCCGGCTCGCCGAGGTGATCGGCGACGCGTCGGCCGCGGCCGTTGCGTCGTTCCTCGCGCTCGAAGAGGTGCGGGCCCAGAGCGATCGCCTCGAAGAGCGGATGAAGGTCCTCGAGAGCATGGACAACCTCGTCGACGCGCTTTCGCTCGCGACCGATGAGGCCACATTGGCGCAGACGGCGGCGCGGAGCATCCAGCAGGGCTTCCGGCTGCCCGCCGCGACGGTGCTCTTCACCGATCCTTCGGTCGCGATCCTCGAGCCAGTCGGTAGCGCCGGGCGTAGCACGCCGCATCCTGTCGTGAACGGTCCGACGAGTTGCCCAGCGATCCGCAGCGGGCGTTTCTTCGAAGTCAAGTCCGCCGAAGACCCGGTGGTCTGTCCCTTCATGCCGTTCCGCTCCCAGTACTCGTGCCTTCCGCTCGTCGCAGGCGGCGATTCGGTTGGAGCGCTCTTTCTCGAGCCCGACGGCGACTCGCTGGTGGATGTCGCGGTGCTGCGCGCGGCCGCGGATCGGGTCGCGCTGAGCCTCGCGACGCGCCGCGTGCTCGAGACCGCGCAGCGCCAGGCCACGACCGACGGTCTCACGGGGCTCCACAATCGCCATTTCCTCACCGAGCAGCTTCGCCTGATGCACTCGCTCGCCGCCCGGCATGGCCAGCCGTACAGCGTCGTCGCTCTCGACGTCGACGGCCTCAAGCGCGTGAACGACACGTACGGACACGAGCAGGGCGACCTCGCACTCCGCGCGCTCGCCAACACCCTACGGCGGACCGTGCGCGCGTCGGACGTCGGCGTACGGACCGGCGGCGACGAGTTCATCGTCCTGATGGCGCAATCGACGCTCGATGAAGCTCGAATCGCAGCCGAGCGCTTGCGGGAGGCGATCGACGCGCAGGGCCAGTCGGACCCGCGCATCGCGATCACCGTCAGCGCCGGCGTCGCCGGCTGGCGGCCGGGGCGCAGCGCCGACCAGGTCCTCGAGGCCGCCGACCTGATGCTTTATGCGGCCAAGCGGGCCGGTAAGGACCGGGTAATGGCGGAGATTGCCCTTGCGGCGGCTGGAGGCGACTCGGGAGCGGCTTGACGCCTTTCCGCCCCTCTCGTACTGTCTTAGCAGTCAAACCCGGCGAGTGCTAATTCAAGCAAGCAGGCCCGCAGCGGGCTTCGCCGCGTCCGAATCAAGGCCGAAAACAACAAGGAGGGGAGACACAGTGGCAGTCGCAACCGCGCCCAAACCAGCACCGAAAGGCAAGTTGAAGCTGAAGCCGCTCGGCTCCCGCGTCGTGGTCAAGGCGCTCGATCGTGAAGAGCAGACCAAGACCGGGATCTATCTGCCGGACACCGCGAAGGAGAAGCCCCAGGAGGGGAAGGTCCTCGCGGTCGGACCCGGCGACCGGCACCCCGACACGGGTGAGCGAATCCCCGTGGAGCTCAAGGAGGGGGACCGGATCCTCTTCCAGAAGTACGCGGGCACGGAATTCAAGCTCGACGACGAGGAGCTTCTCATCTTGAGTGAGAAGGACGTCCTCGCCCAGGTCGAGAACTAACGGGAGAGGAATATGCCAAAGCAGCTCGTCTTCACTGACGACGCACGCAAGAAGCTCAAGAACGGCATCGACACCATGGCCAACGCGGTCAAGACGACGCTCGGCCCCAAGGGCCGCAACGTCGCGCTCGACAAGAAGTTCGGCTCGCCGACCGTCACCCACGATGGCGTGACCGTCGCGCGCGAGGTCGAGCTCGAGGACCCCTTCGAGAACATGGGCGCCCAGCTCCTCAAGGAGGCGGCGACCAAGACCAACGACATCGCCGGTGACGGCACGACCACCTCGGTCGTTCTCGCGCAGGCGATCGTCCACGAAGGTCTCCGGAACATCGCCGCGGGCGCCAACCCGATGCTGCTGAAGCGCGGGCTCGAGAAGGGCGTCACCGCCGTGGTCGACGAGATCAAGGCGCAGGCGACGCCGGTCAAGGGCAAGGAAGAGATCGCGCAGATCGCGACGATCTCGGCCGCCGACAAGCAGATCGGCGATCTCATCGCGCAGGTCATGGAGAAGGTCGGACGCGAGGGCGTTATCACGGTCGAGGAGTCGAAGGGTCTGCAGTTCGAGACCGAGTACGTCGAAGGAATGCAGATTGACCGCGGCTACATCTCCGCGTACTTCGTCACCAACGCGGACCGTATGGAAGCGGCGATCGAGGACCCGTACATCCTCATCACCGACAAGAAGATCTCGGCGATCACGGACATCCTGCCCGTGCTCGAGAAGCTCGTGCAGGTCTCAAAGAACCTTGTCATCGTCGCGGAGGACATCGACGGCGAGGCGCTCGCAACGCTCGTCGTGAACAAGCTCCGCGGCACGCTCAACATCCTCGGCGTGAAGGCCCCGGGCTTCGGGGACCGTCGCAAGGCCATGCTCGAGGACATCGCGATCCTCACCGGCGGCCAGGTCATCACCGAGGAGGCCGGACGCAAGCTCGACGCGACGACGGTCCAGGACCTCGGGCGCGCTCGGCGCGTAACGTCCAACAAGGACGAGACGACCTTCGTCGAGGGCCACGGCTCGCAGGACAAGATCATGGCGCGCGTGAAGCAGATCAAGGCACAGATCGAAGAGACCACCAGCGACTTCGACAAGGAGAAGCTCCAGGAGCGTCTCGCGAAGCTCGCCGGCGGCGTCGCCGTCATCAAGGTCGGCGCGGCGACCGAGGTGGAGCTCAAGGAGAAGAAGCACCGCGTCGAGGACGCGCTCTCGGCGGCCCGTGCGGGCGTCGAAGAGGGCATGGTCCCCGGCGGCGAGATCACCCTTATCAACGCCATCAAGGCGCTGGACAAGGTCCAGGCCGAGGGCGACGAGAAGACCGGCGTCAACATCCTTCGCCGTGCGCTGGAGGAGCCCTTCCTGCAGCTCGTCAAGAACGCCGGGCAGGACGGCTCGGTGATCCTCGCGGACGTGCACCGTAAGCAGATCGAGACCAAGTCACCAAGCTGGGGCTACGAGGTCATCAGCGGCACGATCGTCGACCTGCCCAAGGCCGGGATCATCGATCCGGTCAAGGTCGTGCGGTCCGCGGTCGAGAACGGTGCCTCAATCGCCGCGATGATCCTGACCACCGAGGCGCTCATCACCGACCTTCCCGAGAAGGAGAAGGCGCCGGCGATGCCGCCCGGAGGCATGGACTACTAAGCCAGCCGAAGTCGGAACATGAGAAGCCCGTCGGGTGAACCGGCGGGCTTCTTCTTATCCTCCGGAGGGCGGAGCGATGCGGGACTCCATCACGACCGGTCCGTAGCGAGGTCCCCAGGCGGAATCCTCGAGCGTGACGGCGCAGCGATCGAATCCCGAGACTTCCATGCTGATCTGGACCGCCTGGATGTCCTTGCCGTTCGGCACGAAGGTGGCGGCGCGCGCCCAGGTACTGTCCGGACTGACGAGCCAGACCGTCAGGATCTTCCCCGCTGACACCGCCGGCAGGTCGTGGAAGAGCACGAAGGGCTGCTGGCCCTGCGCGCGCGGATCGATGAGCGTCCCGCCCGAGCCGGAGAACGTGTCCTTGCCCGCCATGTACCAGAGCCGGCCGCCCTGGCGGAAGGCTTCGACCGTCGCGTAGTACGCGTCGCGGTCGGCCGTCGCGGCCTGGAGCCTCGCGAACGCGTCCAGGTCTATCGCTCCGAGGACGATCACCGCCGCCGTCAGTCCGGCCAACGCGACGCGAGGCACGCGCACCGGTCCCAGCGGCAAGCCCAGCCCGCCCCGCGCCACGATCGTGGCCGCGTCGGCACGAGCTGCGGCGAGCAGACGCTCGCGCAGAGCGGTCCGCGGCTCGCGCGCCGGCACGGTCTCCGGAAGCGCCCCGACGACCTCGGCGAGCGCCGACGCCTCGCGTCGGCACGACGCGCACGTCGCGATATGGCCCGCGACGCGCTCGGCGCTCTCGCGATCGAGCGCGCCGAGAACGTAGGCCTCGAGATCGTCGACGACGTGTTCGTTCATCGGGAGCTCTCGAGGGCGCGGCGCATCTTCTGGAGCCCGATGCGCATCCGACCTTTCACGGTCCCAAGGGGCACGCCCATGAGCTCGGACAGCTCGACATGCGTGTAGCCGCCGAAATACGCGAGCTCGATCGTCCGACGTTGTGCTTGCGGCAAGGCTTCCAGCGCTTCACGGACGGTGTGGTGCTCGACGTTGCGCTCGGCGGCGGCGGCGGTGTCCTCGTCTGCGGGCTGCATCTCCGCAGCCTCGAGCGGGGCGGGACGGAAGGTCGTCTTTCGCCGGAGGATGTCGACCGCCCGGTGATGGACGATCGAAAGGAGCCAGGCGCGAGGGTTCCCGCGCTCGCGCCGATAGGTCGTCGCGCCGCGCCAGGCCGAAAGGAATGCATCTTGAACGACGTCCTCCGCGGTCTCGGCCTCGCCCAAGATCCGATACGCGAGCGAATAGGCAAGTCGGCCGTATCGGTCGTAGAGGGCGGCAAGGGCGGAAAGATCGCGCCGCGCCAGGTCGGCCATCAGGGCGTCGTCGGACGGTTGGTGGTCAGACACCTCGCTCACTGTACGGGCGGCGCACAGGAGCGGATAGCCGATCCTCGATATCCTCTCGGACCGCCTTTGATGCTATCTCCGGTTGCGCTCCCGGGGACCGGTGCCCTTGATGGAATCTCGGACCCGTTCCCTTTAGCAGACCCCTCGGGACGAGGTGAAATTTACGGGCCGTCCAGTCGCCGAGCAACGGACTTATCCACGAAATCGAGACCGCCCCGCTCGATGTTGTCCACGACTTCGGTCGTTTTTCAACAGTGCATCAACAGTCGCCCGTGGTTTCTACGATGGAGGTTGTGGCCGATCCCATCCTCGATCCCCTGAATCCAGAGCAGCGTGCCGCCGTCACGCACGGCGAAGGGCCGCTGCTTATCCTCGCCGGCGCCGGATCGGGCAAGACCCGCGTGCTCACGCACCGGATCGCCTACTTGATCCGCGATCTGGGCGTACCGGCGAGCGCCATCCTGGCCGTCACTTTTACGAACAAAGCCGCCCGCGAGATGCGTGAGCGGCTGGAACGTCTTGTCGGAAAAGAGCTCCTGGCGGAGCTGACGGTCGGCACGTTCCACGCCTTCTGCGCGAGGCTTCTGCGGCGCGAGGGGCCGCTCGTGGGCGTCGACCGGTCCTTCGCCATTTACGACGAGGCCGACCAGCGCGCCGTGCTACGGCAGGCGATGAGCGACACGCAGGTGAACGAGCGCGTGTTCGCCCCGGGCGCGATCGGGGCCGTCATCTCGTCGGCAAAGAACGAGCTCAAGGGGCCGGCCGACTTAGGCGCGAATCCGAAGGGCCAGCTCGACCGCATCGTCGCGATCGCGTGGAAACGCTACGACGAGCTCTTGCGCGAGAACAACGCCGTCGACTTCGACGACCTGCTGCTTCTCGCCTGCCGCCTATTCGAGACGAGAGATTCCGCCCTCGAGCGCTGGCAGGACCGCTACCAGCACATCCTGGTGGACGAATACCAGGACACCAACCGCGCGCAATACGTCCTGCTGCGCTACCTCGCCGCGTACAAGCAGAACCTCGCGGTCGTCGGGGACGACGATCAATCGGTCTTCAGCTGGCGCGGCGCGGATGTCCGCAACATTCTCGACTTCGAGCGCGATTACCCGAACGCGAAGGTCGTGAAGCTCGAGCAGAACTATCGCTCGACGCAGCGCATCCTCGACGCGGCCTGGTCGGTCGTTCGGAACAACGCCGCGCGGAAGGAAAAGAAGCTCTGGACCGACCGCCAAGGCGGCGCGGACCTGGTGGTCATGCAGGCGTACGACGAGGGCCACGAGGCTGAGCTCCTCGCCCGTGAGATCGAACGTCTCCAGCGCGACGGCGAGGCCCACGGCACCCGCGACGTCGCGATCCTTTACCGGACCAACGCGCAGTCACGGCCGATCGAGGATACGTTCCGCGCGTTCGGGCTCGCGTACCAGATCGTCGGCGGCGTGTCCTTCTATCAGCGTCGCGAAGTGAAGGACACCCTCGCGTACCTGCGGCTGATCCAGAATCCGCACGACGCGTTCGCGCTGGCGCGGGTGCTCAACACGCCACCGCGCGGGCTGGGGGACAAGACACGCGCCGCGCTGCTCGCGCATGCGCGCGAGCGCGGGATCGGCGTCGGCGACGCGCTCGCGCTCGCCGGCGAGATCGCCTCCATCGCCAAACGACAGGCCGAGGCGCTCATGGGGTTCGCTCGGCTTGTCGGGCGGCTGCGCGCTGCGGCCGCGCGGGTCGACCTTCCTCGCCTGCTCGACGAGGTCGCCGACGCGACCGGCTACGAGACCTATCTCAAGGACGGCACCGAGGAGGGCGAGGAGCGGTGGGCGAACGTCCAGGAGCTGCGGACGCTCGCCGAGGAGTACAGCGAGCTTCCGCACGAGGACCAGCTGCCGCGGTTCCTCGAAGAGATAGCGCTCGTCTCGGACGTCGATGAGTATCAGGACGCGAAGCCCGCGGCGACGCTCATCACCATGCACGCGGTCAAAGGTCTCGAGTTCCCGATCGTGTTCATGACCGGCATGGAGGAAGGTGTGTTCCCGCACGCGCGCTCGATCGAGAGCGGGAGCGAGGCCGAGCTCGAGGAGGAGCGCCGGCTCTGCTACGTCGGGATCACGCGCGCGAAGGATCGCTGCTACCTCACCTGGGCGCGCCGACGGACGCTCTTCGGCCATACGAACATGAACCCGCCATCGCGATTTCTTCGCGAGCTTCCGACCCAGGGGGTCGAGCTTCGCGGCGAGGTCCTCACCGAGGAGCGTGATGAGTGGGAGGAGCTCGACGCCAGCGCGAGGACGCGTTACGACGAGCGCCGCCAGCTCCGGCGCGACGCGATGCTGGCCGGCCTTCCAGCGGCGTGGTCCGGCCGCGCGTCGAAGACGCGCGCGGCGACGGCGGAGACGCGGTTCCGGGCGGGGGATCGGGTCACGCATCCGTCACTCGGCGAAGGAATGGTCGTATCCAGTGTCGCGCGCGACGACGACGAAGAGGTCACCGTCGCCTTTCCGGATAGAGGAGTGAAGAAGCTCATGGCGAGCTACGCGAAGCTCGCGCGCGCCTAGCGCCCAAGCCATTACGGCACGTAACGAGGCGTCCGGTGGCTCTCTCGGCCGTAGGACACACGAACGGCACGCTGCTTGCCTGCGCTATGGGCGTGGCGCAGGCAGGGGTGATCGCGCGTCGCCCTGCGCGACGCGTCGAGGTTCGCGTCCATCTGATGGGGTCGACCGACATCGCTTTCGGTCTGGCCGTCCGGCGGGCTCGTCGCCGTACCCGCCGTCACGGCATCGCGCGACGCTGGCTCACGGCGACCTCGACCGCGGCCTGCATCGTCATCGCGGCGCTCGCGCCTGTCGCAACGGCCGTCGCAGCCGCTGACCTGAGCCGCCTTGGTGCGCTCGCCTTTCCCGCAACCGCCTCGGCCGTCGTGCCGGACCCCGCGATCCGGATTCGCCCGGCATTGCGCGCGCGTAGCTCGGTGGTGACCGCGGTACGGCCCGAGGCGCCCGCCCTCGGCGTGCACGTCGTCGCGCCGGACGAGACGTTGCTCTCCATCGCTGCGCTGTACGGCGTTACGCCGCAGACCATCGCGTACAACAACAACCTGTCCGACACCCGCGACCTGCGTCCAGGAGAGGCGCTCGTGGTGCCGCCACTGGATGCGGCGATCCACGTCGTTCGCGAGGGCGAGACGATCGCCACCATCGCCGCCGGCTTCGGTGTCGACGGGGACGCGGTGCGCGCCGTGAACAGCATCGCCTTCGAGCCCGAGGACGTCACGCCCGGCCGGGTGCTGCTCCTTCCGGTCCCGGACAGCCGCTACCCCGGCTTCCGTCTTCGCGTCAGCGATCCCCCGCGGGTGTTCGCGCCGCGGGTGCGCTGGCCGACCGCCGGCGTCGTGACGCAGCTTTTCACGTCGGTCCACTCCGGGATCGACATCGCCGCGCCGTACGGTTCCGCGGTCGTGGCGAGCGACTCGGGGACGATCACCGAAGTGGGCTGGCGCGGTCCCGGTGGTCTATCCGTCTGCGAGCGCCTGGACTGGGGGCTCGAGATCTGCGACTACCACCTCTCGGCGACGAACGTAGAGGTGGGCGATCGCGTGAGCGCAGGGCAGCGCATCGCCTCGGTGGGATCGAGCGGCGAGTCGACCGGTCCGCACGTCCACTGGGAGGCCCGGACGAACGGCGTGCTCGTCGATCCGCTCACCTACGCGCCTGAGGCCGCCGCGGTCGCGAAGATCGGAAGCCGGACCAGCACGCCTTAGGGTCCGGACAAGAGCGGCACCGCGCGCTCAAGCTCAGTCTTGACCGCACCGGCGAGCCGGTCGGCGCCGGCAATGCTGAGGTGGATGCCGTCGGCCTGCCGCATCGGGGCGGGACGTCCGCTCGCGTCGGGTAGGTAGGGCGCGTAACGGCCATCGGGTCCCGCAAAGAGTGCCCACGTGTCGAGGTACGTCACGCGCGGATTGCCGTTGGATGCCCCGCGATAGAGATCGTTCTGGCGTCGCATGAGCTCGCCGAACGAAGGATCGGCCATGACCGGCAGACCGATCCAGATCACGCGCCGGTCGTTGGCGGCTCCGATCATCATGAGGTCGGCGACCCGCTTGGCGTAGATCGCGCTCCACTCAGCGGTGGCCTGCTGGACGACGTGGCCGTTCGCCTCGAACGACTGCGCGTCGTTGCCGCCGAGCATGACCACGACGACCTCGGGGTGGAGGCGGGCGATGTCGCTCGCCAGCGCTGCGTCCCAGTCGAAGTAATCGGGCCGCGAGAGTCCCGAGGCGGGCATGTAATCGAGCTCCACCGAAACGAGAGCAGCGGCTGCCGAGATGCGACCGAGACTGCGGCCGAGATCGCCGGCCAGAGAATCACCGATCACGAGCACGCGCAGCGGATCGCTCGGTGTCGGGACGCGCGCGGCTGGCGTTGCCGCGGGTTTGGGCGCGGCCTGTACGCCAGCGACCACCATCGGTCGTGCGACTGTCGGCGGGGCGCTGGCGGTGGGCGCGGGCGTCGCGGCGATCTCGCCGTGCGCGTTCGCGAGTGGCCGAATGATCGCGAGCCGAACGTCCCGCCAGGGACCGAGCTCCGCTCCGCTGACGGACCGCTCGATCTGCGACGCCGCGAGCGTGATCCAGACGAGGGCCGCGATCGCGCCCGCGATCGCGATCGTTCGCGGTGAGCTGTTCGCGCATCGTGCCTCCATCAGAACCGGTAGTAGATAAAGGGCGGCACGCCGGAGGGGCCGAGGTAGGTGATGCCGGCGAGGCCCGCGCCGATGAGGGCTCCCTGCGGGACCGGACCCAGGCGCGCGAACAGTGTGGTGACCGATCCTGAGATCGACCGAGGCGCGAGCTGGTACAGCAACGCGAGCGCGACCGCGGCGACGACGGTCGGCGTGACGAGATTCGCTGGGGTGTTCCAGCGGGCGAGCCCGACGACAAGCTCGCCCGCTGAGGCGAGCGAGTCGGACCGGAAGAGGATCCAGCCCAGACACACGACATGGAAGGTGACGAGCCGGCCGGCACCGCGCGTCAACAATGAGCTCGGGACGGTCGCTCGGGCGCGCACCGCCCGCTCGACCACCTGGCCAATGCCGTGGACAGCGCCCCAGGCGATGAACGTCCACGCCGCGCCGTGCCAGAGCCCGCCGAGGACCATCGTGATGAGCAGGTTCCGTGCGGTGAGGAGCTCTCCCGACCGTGATCCTCCAAGCGGGATGTAGAGGTAGTCGCGCAGCCAGCGCGAGAGCGTCATGTGCCAGCGCCGCCAGAAGTCGCGAAGCGACGTGGCCGCGTAGGGGGCGTCGAAGTTGTCGGGAAACCGGAATCCCAGAAGCAGCGCGACGCCGATCGCGATGTCGGTGTATCCGCTGAAGTCCGCCCAGATCTGGACCGCATATGCGTAGACCCCGAGAAGCGTGTCCGCGCCTGAATGTGCGCCGGGCAGCGCGAAGACCGGATCGACGATCGAAGTGGCAAGGAACGTCGACAGCACGACCTTCTTGAACAGACCACCGACGATCAGCGTCGCAGCGCGCGGAAAGTCGACCTCGCGGTCGCGTAGCCGCCGGGCGAGCTGAGGAAGGAGCTCCGCACCGCGGACGATCGGACCGGCCACGAGATGCGGGAAGAAGGAGAGGTAGACCGCGAAGTCGAGCGCGCGGGCCGGCGTGATGACGCGGCGGTAGACGTCGACGACGTAGCTGATCCCCATGAACGTGAAGAAGGAGATGCCAACCGGCAGCGTGACCTGTACGAGTGGTAAGGGTGAAGCGAGGCCGAGCGAGGCGAACGCGCCGTTCGCGTTGATCGAGACGAACCCGTAGTACTTGAACCAGCCGAGCAGCGCGAGGTTCGCCGCGACGGTCGCGCCGAGCGCCAGCGCTGCCGCGCGAGCGCGAGATCGCACGATCGCGCGACTCCCTGCGAAGTTGATGATCGTCGCGGCCGCCAGGAGCAGGACGAAGCGGACGTCCCACCACGCGTAGAAGACGTAGCTCGCGACGAGAAGGAGCGCTTTCCAGGCGGTCGGGCGATTCGCGAGCGCCCAGAAGCCGACGAAGACGATCGCGAAGAAAAGCCAGAACTCGATCGTCGGAAACAACACGAGACGAGCGTGCCCGACGCCTGCCTGCGCGTCGTCAAATGTGGCGCGCTGAAGTCAGACCGCAACGCGTACGCGCGGCGTAAGAGTCCTGCGACTGGCGGCGCTGACTGTACCTGTGCTCTCGGCGACAATCGAACGATGGCAGTTCCCGCCGCGCAGAAACGAGTCGCCGAGCTGCGCGAGAAGATCGAGAAGGCGAACTACGAGTACTACATCCTCGATCAGCCGAAGCTCGCGGACGAGGCCTACGACGCGCTCCTGCGCGAGCTGCAGCAGCTCGAAGAAGCGCACCCGGAGCTCGTCACTCCCGAATCGCCCACACAACGTGTCGGCGTCGCGCCGTCGACACGTTTCGCTCCAGTGGAGCACGGATCGCCGATGTTGTCGCTCTCCAACGCATTCGATGAGGCCGAGCTCCGAGCATTCGATCAGCGCGTCCGCAAGCTTCTCGACCGCGAGGCGGTTGGCTACGTCTGCGAGCTCAAGATCGACGGTCTGGCCATCAATTTGACCTATGAGGACGGCAGGTTCGTACAAGGCGCGACGCGCGGAGACGGCTTCGTCGGCGAGGATGTGACCAGCAATCTCAAAACGATCCGCTCGATCCCGCTGACGCTCCGCGAGCCGATTCCCGGCCGGCTCGACATTCGCGGCGAGGTCTACCTGCCGACCGCTTCCTTCGAGGGGACCAATCGCGAGCGGGTGGACCGCGGCGAGCCGGCGTTCGCCAATCCCCGGAACGCGGCCGCGGGCGCGGTCCGCCAGCTCGATCCGAAAGCGACGGCGAAACGGAACCTCGCGATGTGGTCATACAGCGCGGCGGGCCTCAAGGTCGCATCGCAGCACGAGCTCCTCGAGCGCCTGAAGGCTCTGGGACTGCGCGTGAACCCTCACTGGCGGCGAACGGCGACCCTCGATGACGTCATCGCGTTCGTGAACGAGTGGCGCGAGAAGCGGCATTCGCTCGACTACGGCACCGACGGCGTCGTCGTAAAGGTCGACGCCGTCGCCGACCAGGAGCGTCTGGGCTTCGTCGCCCGCAATCCGCGGTGGGCCACCGCCTTCAAGTTCCCGGCCGAGCAGGCGACGACGACCGTAGAGGACATCCTCATATACGTCGGCCGGATCGGCACGCTCACGCCGGTCGCCGCGCTCGCGCCGGTTCTGGTCGGAGGAACGACCGTCCGCCGAGCGACGCTCCACAACTTCGACGAGATCCGACGGCTCGACGTGCGGAAGGGCGATCGCGTCGTGATCCAGCGCGCCGGAGATGTCATTCCCGAGGTGGTGCGCGTCGACGCGGATGCTCGCAAGAAGGGGAACGAGTACCCGGAGTTTGTGATGCCCGAGCGTTGCCCGGTATGCGACGGCCTGGTCATTCATCCCGAAGGCGAGGTCGCGTACTACTGCGGCAACCCGGCGTGCCCGGCGAAGACCGGCCAGCGCGTCGGACACTTCGTATCGCGCGGGGGCATGGACATCGAGGGCGTCGGCTGGGCCCTCGTGACTCAGCTGCAGGAGAAAGGTCTGATCAGCGATCCCGCGGATCTCTTCTTCCTGACGAAGGAGCAGCTCATCGAGCTTGATCGGTTCGCCGAGAAGAGCGCGACCAACATCTACGAACGCATCCAGGCCGCGAAGGATCGGCCGCTCGCGCGCATCCTTCTCGCGCTCGGCATCCGCCACGTCGGCGAGACCACGGCGGATGATCTCGCGCGCTGGCTTGCGACGCGACTTCCGAACAATGCCGACCTCGGCGCGGTGTTCGAGATGCTGAGAAATGCCAGTGTCGAGGAGCTCCAATCGATCGAAGGCGTCGGCGCTGTCGTTGCTGAAAGCATCCAGGAATATTTCGCGCGTCCCGAGGAGCGACCCTTCCTCGACAAGCTCGTCCGCGCCGGAATCCGGCCGCGCATGCCGGCGCCGCGCGCGGTCACCGGCGGACCCTTCGCGGGCAAGACGATCGTCTTCACAGGAAATCTCGAGCGCCGATCGCGTGACGAGGCGGAAGCCCTCGTGCGCTCGATGGGTGGCAAAGCGACGGGATCGGTGAGCGCGAAGACGGACCTCGTTGTCGCGGGTCCCGGTGCTGGTTCAAAGCTGGACAAAGCGAAATCGTTGGGTGTCAAAGTGGTAGACGAGGAAGGATTCGAGCGCATGCTCCGCTAGGCTCTCGTGTTAGGTAAAGGGGCCAGATGTACCAGACACCGACAGTGACTCGCCCTGCGCCAGTGGCGCAAGGGCCGACCGCGCCCGAGATCCCGCTTCCTCCCGAGCCGCAGTCCATCGATCAGACCGGCCTGACCCTCGGCTTCCTTTCCGATCTCGCGCTCAAGACGCTCTACCTGCGCGGGCAGATGACGCTTGCCGAGATCGCGAGCTCGCTCGGCTTGCCGATCGCAAACATCGCCGACCGCATCATGGACTTTCTCAAGAGCGAACGCCTCGTCGAAATCCGTGGCGGCACCGGCCTCTCGTCGGCGAACTATCAGTTCGTCATCGTCGATCGAGGCTCGGAGAAGGCGCAGGAGGCTCTCGCCCGGAGCCAGTACGTCGGCAAAGCGCCGGTGCCGCTCTCCATGTACGTCCAAGCGGTCCAGCGCCAGTCGATCGCGAACCTGCACGTCACCCAGGACGACCTCGTTCGCGCCTTCGCGCACATGGTCATCCCGCGCGAGACGCTCGCGCAGCTCGGTCCGGCGGTGAACTCGGGAAAATCGATCTTCCTGTTCGGCCCTCCCGGCAACGGCAAGACGACGATCGGCGAGGTCCTCGCTTCGCTAATGAAGGGCGACGTCGTGCTGCCGTACGCGGTCGAGGTCGATCAGCAGGTCATCAAGGTCTACGACCAGGTCTATCACCGCGTCGCGCTCGACCCGGTCGTCGCCGAGCGCCTGCGTTTCGACCACCGTTGGGTCGTCTCGAAGCGCCCGATCGTCATGACCGGCGGCGAGCTCACTCTCGAGACGCTCGACCTCATCTTCGACGAGAACGCGAAGTTCTACGAGGCGCCGTTCCAGATGAAGGCGAACGGCGGCATCTTCATGGTCGACGACTTCGGACGGCAGCGCGTCACACCGAAGGACCTGCTCAACCGGTGGATCGTTCCGCTCGAGAAGCGCGTCGACTACCTGACGCTGCACACCGGCAAGAAGATCGAGATCCCGTTCGACATGCTGATCATCTTCTCGACGAACCTCGACCCCGCCGACCTCGTCGACGAGGCCTTCCTGCGGCGCATCCGCTACAAGATCGGGATCGAGGCGCCGTCGGTGGAGCAGTACGACGAGATCTTCAAGCGCATGTGCGCGCGCAAGGGCATCGAGTACAAGACCGAGGCGATGAGCCAGATCCTCGCGCACTATCGCAAGAAGAATCTCGGTCTCCGGAGCTGCCACCCCCGCGACATCGTCGAGCAGCTCATCGACACGGCGCGCTTCCTCGGCCGTCCCGCACAGCTCACCCCGGACCTCATCGAGATGGCGTGCGACAGCTACTTTGTCTCGCTCGACCCGAGCGGCAACCCGCCGGGGGCCTGAGCCGGGCGTACTCTCTCGCCTGTGGTCGAGTCGGTTGCCGCCGTTCTCGCCTTCCACTATCACCAAACGCATGCGCGGTTCCTGAAGGTCGTCGAAGAGCTCGACGATGCGCAGCTCCGTCGACAGTGGCCGCACGCGAATTCGATCGGTTTTGACGCGTGGCACTGCGGCCGCTGGGCCGACCACCTGCAGATGCTCCTTCCGCGCATGACTGAGGGGCTCGCGAACCGGCTCGGAGCCCGCGAGCAGATCTGGGTGAAAGAGTCGCTCGCCCGGCGCTGGGGCTACCCGGCCGACAAGCTCGGTCATGTCGAGACAGGGATGGGGATGGACGAATCGCTCGCCGCCGCGCTGCCGCTCCCCGATAAGCGGGTGCTATTGGACTATGTGCGCCGTTCGTTCTCCGCCGCGGATGATGCCGTCGGCCGCCTTGTGGACGCGGACCTGCTCGTCGTAGGCGCTGTCGCGGACCAGGACGCGCCGTGGTTGACCGGTCCGAACAAGGGACCGCCAGCGAGCTGGGTCATCGGGTATGAGGACCATGACAATCGGCACCTCGGGATGATCGAAGCACGGCGTGGACTTCTCGGGCTCCGCGGGAGCGCCACGGTCTAGCGCTAGTACCCCGCCGGCCAGACGTACGCCGCGATCTGGAGGAAGGGTGGCCCGAGCTGCAACACGATGTCCTCGTGATTGGTGAGCAGGATCCCGCTCGGGTCCTGCGCGTATGCCGTGCCGTTGACGATCGCCTGCACCGACTCGCCGCTCGCAGCGCGCTCGCCTGCGAGGGAGATCGTGCTCAGCGCGACGCCCCACACGCGAAAGAAGTCGCCGAGCGTGAGCTGGCGCGCATCGCCTGCTTCGATGTGGATGATCCCGGTCGTGTCGTGCGTGTGAAGCCAGCAGATCGAAGTCGCGCTGATCCCGATGAAGGCTGGCAGAGTGCGCAGCTGACCACGGACGACCACCGTGAGATGCGCGTGGTCGTGGCGGGTGAAGACCTCGCTCGGTCCGCACGGGACCCCGGCCGCTGCCGTTCGCGTCGGGCTCGGGCTCGGCGCACCGCAGCTCACGACGACGAGAGTGAGGAAGACCGCGATCGCGGCGCCTTTCATCTCCCGGACCATCGTCGTGCCTGCGGCACGAGTCGCAAGAAGCTGGGAACGAACGGGATCGTCATCCGCACCGCGACGATGCTCGCGCGGAACATGAGCCGCTCGCGCTTGCCGTAGCGCAATCCGAACGCCTGACGGAGCGACCGCGGCAAGAGTCCCGCGGTGAGCGCGTCCGCCGGCCACCACAAGCGATCGGGAACCCTCGGGTAAGGACGTAAGACGGAGTGCGCGACGGCACGGCTCGTCGCGTCGGGGATCACTGTTCGTTCGAGCATGACGCGCTCGTACGTCTCGAGATCGGCGATCGAAGCCGGGACGAGGTGCTCCGGCAGACCGAGCCCGGATACGATGACCTTCGCTTCCTGCCAGTAGGCCTGACGCTCCGCGTCGCTCAGTCGACCCATGACGAGCTCGTACAGCCGCAGCGATGTCAGGATGAGCGTGCACTGGACCCAGAGGAGCAGGGCCGGATCGCGCGCGTCGTATTTGGTGCCGTCCGCGGCGACGCCACGAACGGTCACGTGCCGTCCGTTGATGCGTGCCATCGCGCGCCGCGCGGTCTGGGAGTTTCCGAACACGATGGCGAGCGTCGTGTCCAGCGTGCGCAGCAATCGGCCGTGCGGCGCGCGGCGGAAGTCGGAGTGTTGGTCGACTCCTGCCGCGACGAGCGGGTGCGCGACCTGAAGCAGGAGCGCGGCCGTCCCACCGAGCAGGATGAACATCTCGCGATCGATGCGCCGCGCGATGGAATCGGCCGGCAGCAGACCCTCGTCGCGCATCGATAGAGCCTAGTTGCACGTAAACTTCGCTCATGGCGATCGATCGTTCCGTCGTCGAGAAGGCGGCCGGCCTCGCGCGGATCTCGCTCGAGCCCGACGAAGTCGAGCGTTTCACCGGCCAGCTGTCGGTCGTGCTGCAGGCGGTCGAGCGGCTCAAAGATGTCGACACCGAGAAGGTGTCTCCGACCGCCTCAGTGCTGCCAGTGATGAACGTTCTGCGCGAGGACGTTGTTCGTCCGGGGCTTTCGACGGAGGACGCCTTCGCGAACGTCCCGAGCGGTGGTCGAGACGGCGAGTTCTTCCGCGTCCAGCACGTCCTCGAGGAGCGGCCGTGAACGAGCTGCCGCGCTCCATTCGCGAGGCGGGCGACCTTCTGCGAAGTCGAAAGGCGAGCGCTCTCGAGCTTGCCGAAGCCGCTCTGGCGCGCTCGCACGCCGATCGGTTCAACGCGTGGCTCCACCTCGACGACGACTACGCGCGCAAACAGGCGCGCTCGGCGGACGAACGTCTGAGGCATGGCGACGCCCCAGTCCTGTGCGGGATTCCGTGGGCATGCAAGGACATCATCGGAACGAAGGCGATCCCGACGACCGCAGGCTCGAAGATCCTCGAAGGCTATGTGCCCGCGTACTCGGCGACCGTCGTCGATCGTCTCGACGCCCAGGGCGCGGTCATGTTGGGAAAGACGAACCTCGACGAGTTCGCGATGGGCAGCTCGAACGAGAACTCGGCCTTCGGTCCGGTCAAGAATCCCTGGTGCGCCGATCGGGTGCCCGGCGGATCGTCTGGCGGCTCCGCCGTCGTGGTCGCTGCGGGAGAGGCGCTGTTCGCGCTCGGCACCGACACCGGCGGATCGATCCGGCAGCCTGCGGCGCTCACCGGGGTCGTCGGCATGAAGCCGACGTACGGCCGCGTACCGCGGTGGGGCGTGGTCGCGTTCGCGTCTTCGCTCGATCAGGTCGGTCCTTTCGCCAACACCGTCGAGGATGCGGCGATCGTGTGCGAGGCGATCTTCGGCAAGGACCCGAACGACGCGACGATGGTCGAAGATTTCCCGAACGACGATCTTCGGCAGGACCTCGACGCGGGCGTGAAAGGACTGCGCCTCGGCGTTCCAAAGGAGTACTTCGCGGTCAAGGGCATGGAGCCTGGCGTCGAGCGGGCGGTCCGCGAGGCGCTTGCTGTCTTCGAGAAGGAAGGCGCGAAGCTCGAGGAGGTCTCGCTCTCGCTGACCGATCACGGCCTAGCCGTCTACTACATCATCCAGCCGGCCGAGGCGTCTGCAAACCTCGCTCGATACGACGGCGTTCGGTTCGGCTTGCGGGTCGAAGGTCCCGACCTCGTCGAGACGTATCGGCGCACGCGTGGGAGGGGCTTCGGACCAGAGGTGAAGCGGCGCATGATCCTCGGCACATATGCGCTCGCGGCCGGCTACTACGACGCGTACTGCGTGAAAGCGCAGAAGGTTCGAACCCTCATCAAAGCCGAATACGATCGCGTCTTCGATAAGGTCGACGCGCTCGTGACGCCGACTTCGCCGACCGTCGCGTTCCCGATCGGCGCCAAGGTGAACGACCCGCTCGCCATGTACCTCAACGACGTCTTCACGCTTCCGGTCAACATCGCCGGCCTTCCGGGGATCTCGATCCCGTGCGGTCTGTCAGATGGCTTGCCCGTCGGGCTCCAAATCGTCGCCAACTCCTATCGCGAGCGCACGATGTTCCGCGTCGCCGCGGCGTACGAGCGCGCGACGCAGCATCATCTCGCGCGTCCGAAGGAGGCGGTGCCCGCATGAGGACGGCTCGCCGTCGGCTCACGAACGCGAAGGTCGAGCGCATCCCCGCGAGTGGCATCCGGCGGTTTTTCGATCTCGTCTCGGGCGTTCCGGGGGTGATCTCGCTCGGGGTCGGCGAGCCCGACTTCGTTACGCCCGAGCGATTCCGCGAGGCGGCGATCCGCTCCATCAAGGACGGGTTGACGAAGTACACCTCCAACTACGGCATCCGCCCGCTGCGTGAGGCGATCAGCGCGCATACCGCGAAGCTCCGCGGCATCACCTACGACCCGGACACGGAGATCCTCGTCACCGTTGGCGTGAGCGAGGCCGTCGACCTCGCGTTGCGCGCGACGCTCAACGAGGGCGACGAGGTCATCCTCGCGGACCCGAGCTACGTGGCCTATGTGCCGGGGATCGTCCTCGCTGGAGGGGTGCCGGTCGCCGTCGCGACCGAGGAGCGCTACGAATTCCGTCTTCGGGCCGAGGACGTCGAGCAGGCGATCACCGACCGGACCCGCGCGATCTTGCTCGGCTTCCCGAACAACCCGACGGGCGCCGTCCTCACCGACGAGGATCGCGTAGGGATCGCGCGGCTCGCCGAACGGCATGACCTTCTCGTGTACGCCGACGAGATCTACGACCGTCTCGTCTACGGCGGCGAGCACCGCTCGATCGTCTCGCTCCCGGACATGCGGGAGCGGACGATCTATCTCGCCGGTTTCTCGAAGGCTTACGCGATGACCGGATGGCGCGTCGGCTACGTGTGCGCGCCCGCCGAAGTCATCGAGCAGATGATGAAGATCCATCAGTACACGGTCATGTGCGTGCCGACCGCCGGCCAGTACGCGGCTCTCGAGGCGCTACGGAGCGGCGAGGGCGAGGTCCTTCGCATGGTCGCCGAGTACGACCGCCGCCGACGGGTGATGTGGCGACGCTTCAATGACATGGGTCTCGCGTGCTTCGAGCCGCGAGGCGCCTTCTACTGCTTCCCGAACGTTTCTCGGACCGGTCTCTCCGACGACGAGTTCGCCGAGCGTCTGCTCAAGGAAGAGAAAGTCGTGGTCGTTCCGGGAGGCGCGTTCGGCGAACGCGGCCGCGGGTACGTGCGGGCGTGCTACGCGACGAGCCTCGAGCAGATCGAGGAAGCCTGCGACCGCATCGCCCGCTTCGTCGGGAGGCTGTGAGCACCGACGTCGCCGAGAGCGCGCCCGGATGGGTCGAGCCGTTCGAGCACGCGCTGACCCAGGGCGATCCGCTCGGGGCTTCCGACGCGCTGCGGAAGTCCGGCGTGAACGGCTGGGTCCGCAAGGACAGCTACGACAGAGCGGTCGAGATCGTCGACCGGATCGCTCCCGCGCCGGTCGTTCGCCTGAACTGGGCCGAGCGCTTGCTCGCTCATCCGCGTCGCGTCGACAAAGAGCTCGGCGCGCTCATCGTGGCGCCGCTGGCGAAGCCTCATTGGCGGGAGCTTTCGCGCATCGCCTACCGACTCGCCCGCGATGACGACTGGGCCGTGCGAGAAACGGGGGCGGTCCTGCTCGGCCGGCTGTTCATCGAGGCGTTCAGCGAGGTGCTGCCCGTCGCACGCGAGTGGGTCGATGGGCCCGAGAGCCGTGTGCATCGCGCGGTCGTCGTCGCCGCCAAGTACGCCGCGCGTACCCGAAAGACGGAGTGGGCGGAGCCGCTTCTTGACCTCATCGAGCCGGCGCTGCGCGACGGCGACGAGTACGTGCGGAAGAGCCTTGGCCCGTTCGCGATCGGCGATCAGTTCGTGCGGTCGTATCCCGAGCAGACCCTTGCCCGCCTCCGGAAGTGGATGGCGGATGAGAACGAGAACGTGCGCTGGAACGTCGCGATGTCATTCTCCGCGGCCAGCGGAGCGCGCCTCGCGCAGCGCGCGCCGGACATCCTGGAGTTCCTTGCCTCCGACGAGCGGCCGCTCGTCCGGAGCGCGGTGCGCTCGGCGCAACGCCGCGTTCGCACCCTGGTCACCTGAGATGGGCACCCGCTACGAGGACCAGCCCCCCGAGCTCTGGGCCGGACCCGAGTCGCTCGATGCCACTCCCGTCTGGAAGCAGTTCGCGCTCATCGGGATCTTTCTGTTCGTCGGCCTCTGGCTCATCGCGGGCGTCGCGGTCTTCGCCGCGGCCCCGCAGCTCGTAAAGCCGCCTGCAATGGTCTTTGGCGATCGCCTCGTGCTCCCACTCAGCTCGCTGCCACCGAACAATGTTGGTGGTGCCGG
>VBDQ01000051.1 GCA_005889075.1 Chloroflexota bacterium | reverse complement strand
CGGATGGACCCGGACCGCGATCTCGTTCGCGGTCTCACTCAGCATCCTCACGTTCGGCCTCGGCGGGCCGCTCGGCGGAACGCTCATCGACCGCTTCGGACCGCGTCGCGTGATGCTCGTCGGCGAGGTCCTCATCGCGGCGGGACTCATTGCGCTGCTCTTCGTGCGCGATCTCTGGCAGATGTTCGTCGTCTGGGGCCTGCCGATCGGCGTCGGCACCGGCGCGGTCGGTGGCGTGCTCGGCGCCGCGGTCGCGCACCGGTGGTTCCGGACCCATCGAGGCGTGATCATCGGCCTGTTCGGCGGCGCGACCAGCGCGGGCCAGCTCGTCTTCGTGCCGGCGATGGCCGCGCTCACCGTCGACGCGGGCTGGCGCTGGGCGATCGCGCTCGTGATGGGCGCGGTCGCGATCATGATCGTGCCGATCGCCTTGCTCATGCGCGATCGGCCGGACGACGTCGGCGCGCAGCCGCTGGGCGAGGCCGCGGTCGTGACCGCGGACGTCCGCGCGGAGGATCTCCGCAGCACGCCGCTGCGCCAGGCGATGCGCACCCGCGACTTCTGGCTGCTCGCCGGCAGCTTCTTCGTCTGCGGCTATACGTCGAACGGACTCGTCGGCACGCATCTCATCCCGCATGCCATCGATCACGGTTTCACCGAGGTCACCGCGGCGAGCGCGGTCGCGCTGCTCGGATCGATGAACATCGTCGGGACGCTCGCCTCCGGGTGGCTCACGGACCGGTTCGACAACCGCAGGCTGCTCGCGGCGTACTACGGCTTCCGCGCGATGAGCCTCTTCGCGCTGCCGGTGATCTACGACGTGAAGTGGCTGCTGCTCTTTGCCTTCGTTTACGGCGTCGACTGGATCGCGACCGTCCCGCCGACTGCCAATCTGGTGGCGACGATCTACGGTCGCGCTTCGCTCGGCACGATCTATGGCTGGATCTTCTTCAGCCACATGGTCGGGGCGGCGATCGCCGCGTTCGCCGGCGGATTCTTCCGCGACCTGCTCGGCGACTACCACCTGATGTTCATCTCGGCCGGGATCCTCGGCTTCGTCGCGGTCTCGCTGGCCCTGCGCATCAGCACGCCGGCGGTGACCCGCATGCCGGCACCGGTGCTCGAGGCTGCGCGGCCCTGACGCTTAGGCGGCGACGGTCTCCTTTTCCATGGCGGGCGAGTACCGTCCCATGCGCGCTGCCGCCGTCACCTTCGCGCGGTGGTAGTACGCCCGCTGCGCCGCCGCGACGTTCTCGGACTTTCCCGACCACGCCTTCTGCGGAGCCGCCTGCAGGCCGCGTCCGTACGAGAAGCTGAGCTCCCACGGCGCGCGGACTCTCACCGCGTAGCGGTTGATCGCGTCGAGGTTTTGCGTCGCCTCGTCATCCGACTGACCGCCTGAGAGGAAGACGATCCCCGGCACGGCGGCTGGCACGGATTCCTTGAAGCACTCCACAGTCGCGCGCCCGACCGCGTCGGGATCGGCGCGGTTCGGCGCGTTCTTGCCGGAGAGCACCATGCTCGCCTTGAGGAGCATCCCCTCGAGCTGAACGCGGTGGACCGCGAGCTGACGGAACACCTCTCGGTATGTGTTGCGCGTGACATCGAAGCAGCGGTCGATGGAATGCGTTCCGTCCATCAGCACCTCGGGCTCGACGATCGGGACGATGCCCGCTTCCTGGCTCAGCGCGGCATACCGCGCGAGGGCGTGGGCATTGGCGTCGATGCAGTACGGGGACGGGATCGCTTCGCCGATGGTGATGACCGCTCGCCACTTGCTGAAAACGGCGCCAAGCTTTCGGTACTCGGCGAAGCGTTCGCGGAGTCCGTCGAGCCCCTCGGTGACAGTCTCGCCCGGCGCGCCCGCCAGCGGCTTCGCGCCGATGTCGGCCTTGATGCCTGGCGCGATGCCTTGATCGGTCAGGAGCTTCACCAGCGGCGTGCCGTCGGCCGCTTTCTGTCTGATGGTCTCGTCGTACAGGATGACCCCGCTGATGAACTCGTTCGCACCGCGGGTGCGAAAGAGAAGCTCGCGGTACGCACGGCGGTTCGGCTCGGTATTTTCGACGCCGATCGCTTCGAAACGTCGCTGGATCGTGCTCGTGCTCTCGTCGGCGGCGAGGATCCCCTTGCCGGGCGCCACGAGATCACGAGCGACTTGAGCTAGATCCCCCATATAGATCACCGCCCTACGCGAGTCTTGTTCGAAGGATAGCCATCCGCCGATGATCAGCTTGGTTGGGCGCGATGCGCCGCGAAGAAATCGCGGAGGAGCCGCTCGGACTCTTCGCGGGCCGGCGCGAAATAACGCCACCGTGGGCGGTGATTCGCCCACGATGCGTCGAACAGCTCCGCGGCCGATCGGATCGCACCGGCCTTCTCGTCGGGTGCGCCGAAGACGACCAGAGCGATCCGCGCGAGGATCGCCGCGGCCGCGCACATCGCACATGGCTCGACGGTGACGTAGAGGGCGCAATCCAAGAGGCGCCAGCGCCCGAGGACACGGGCAGCCTCGCGCATCGCGAGGACCTCGGCGTGAGCGGTCGGATCGCCGTCGACCTCACGCCGGTTGTGCGCTCGCGCGATCACGGCGCCCTCGCGGACGATTGCGGCACCGATGGGGACGTCGTCGTGGACGCCTGCTCGCGCCGCCTCATCGAGAGTCTCTCGCATGAAGTCCGGGTCGTCCGCTGGACCGGGGATCCGCTCCGCGAAGGGCGCACCGGTGTGTGGACGCTCCTTCATATCCCCAGGTACCTGGTCTCGATCTCGCGCGCCGCGGCGAGCTCGGCCGCGGCGCCGCTGAAGACGATCGCCCCTTTGTTCATCACGTACATCCGCTCGCCCACCGCCGACGCGAGCGCCAGGTTCTGCTCGACCAGCAGGATGGTCAGCCCGCCGGCGCGCAGATGTGCCAGCGCTACTCCCACCTCCTCGACGAGCTTCGGCGCGAGGCCCTCCGACGGCTCGTCGAGGAGAAGCAGGCGCGGATTCCGCATGAGCGCGCGCCCGATCGCGAGCATCTGCTGCTCGCCGCCCGAAAGCTGGTCGCCGCTCACAGCCAAACGCCGCCCGAGGGCGGGCAGCAGCCCGATCACCTTCTCTTCGGTCCAGCCGCCATCCACCGATCGCGCAGCGACCACGAGGTTTTCGTGGACGCTCAAGTCGGAGAAGATTCGCCGGCCCTGCGGCACGAGCGCGACGCCGGCATGCGCGACGCGGTGCGCGGCGACACCGGTGACGTCCACGCCGCCGATCCGGATGACTCCACGGCGCGGCCGGAGGAAGCCGGCGATCGCCGACAACGTCGTGGTCTTGCCCGCGCCATTGCGGCCGACGAGCGAGACCGCGTGGCCCGCTTCGATCGTGAGGTCGACGCCTTGTAGCACGTGACTCTCTCCGTAATACGCGTGGAGACCACGGACTTCGAGCATCGCGGTCATCCGACGGTGACCGCCTTACCCAGATAGACCTCGTTGACCCGGACGTCGCCGCGGATCTGCCCGGGAGCGCCATCGGCGATGACGCGCCCTTCGTGAAGGACGGAGATTCTGTCGGCCAACCGGAAGACGACATCCATGTCGTGTTCGACGATGAGGATCGTCAGCGCCCGATCGAGAGAGGCGATGAGCTCCGTGATCCGCGCGGTCTCCGCGGGAGACATCCCGGCGGTCGGCTCGTCGAGCAGCAGGACCTCCGGTCCTTGCGCGAGCGAGACCGCAAGCTCGAGCTGGCGGCGCTCGCCGTGGGAGAGCGCTCGTGCCGCGCTGCTCTCGCGTCCGGCGAGGCCGACCTTCGCGAGAAGCTCGTCGGCCATTTTGGACTCAGCACCGGAAGATCCAAAGAGCCGGTACGGTCCCGCGCGCGAGGCGACCGCGAGAGCGACGTTCTCCCGCGCGCTGAGCGGCGCGAAGAGCTCGTTCCGCTGGTACATCCGCGCAAGGCCCCACCGCGCCCGTTGCCAGGTCGTTGCCCGCGTGATGTCCCGGCCCGCGAGCCGCACGCTCCCCGCGGTCGGAGAGAGCTCGCCGGTCAGGACATTGAACAGCGTCGTCTTGCCAGCGCCGTTCGGACCGATGACCGCGCGCCGCTCGCCGGCGCGGACGGCGAGCGTGACACCGTCCAAGGCCCGCACGCCACCGAAGGTGCGCGTCAGGTCGTGAACCTCGATCAACGCCGCGCTTGCGCCCATGCCGCGCGCCCGATGCCCACGAGCCCTTGACGGGCCAGAAGGACGAAGCCGATGAAGACGAGGCCGAGGACCGTCTCGGCCACCGGCGTCGCCGACGAGAGGACGCGCTCGATGTACGTGACGATCGCCGCGCCGAGCACCGGACCGACCAGGGTGCCGGCACCCCCGATGAGGACCATCACAAAGCCCCGGATCGACGTTCCGATCCCGACGTCCTGAGCGGAAACGAAGCGGAGCGAATATGCGGACAGCGCGCCCGCGATCCCCGCGATGGTTCCTGCGAGGACGAACGCAGAGAGCCGCAGGCGCGTCGTGTCGTATCCGAGCGCGCGCATGCGTCGTTCGTTCTCGCGCACGCCGACGAGGGCGCGCCCGTACGGCGAGTGGACGATGGCCCGCAGCCCGAGCGCGATGGCAAGGAAGGCGACAGCGACGAGGACGTAGATCCGCTCGGATGAGCTGAGGTCGATGCCGAAGAGATCGGGCCGGCCGACACCGGCGAGACCGTTGGATCCTCCGGTAACCGACGTCCACTGGAAAGCGATGGCGAACACGATCTGCGCGAACGCCAGCGTGAGCATCAGAAAGAAGATCCCCGCCGTGCGCACGACGAGCGCCCCGATGACGAGCGCCAGGAGGGCCGCGCTCGCCGCGGCTGCAGCGAGCGTGACCGCGAGCTCGCTCGTCGCGAGGCGCTGGCTGGCGATCCCCGCCGCGTACGCGCCGGCTCCGAAGAACGCGGCGTGGCCGAGCGAGGGCATTCCGGCGAAGCCGACGAGAAGGTCCAGCGAGAGCGCGAAGATCGCGAAGACGAGGATGTCCCGCAGGACCGTCGTCGCGAACCGTGACGACTCCCATCCCGCGCTCCAATACGGAAAGGCGACGAGGCCCGCGGCGGCGACCGCGATCGCCAGCCAGGTCGCGACGCGTCTCATCGCGCGACCCGAATGCGTCCGAGAAGACCCGTCGGCCTGAAGAGGAGCACGAGCGCAACGATCGCGAAGATCACCGCGAGGGCGAACTCCTGGAACAGCACCTTGCCGAACGTGTCGGCTGGTCCGACGAGCGCGCTGCCGGCGATCGCCCCGCCGAGCGTGCCGAGGCCGCCAACGACCACGACGACGAGCGAGTAGATGAGCGCATCGCCGTCCATGCCCGGCTGAAGGCCGAACACCGGCGCGGCAACCACTCCCGCCAGACCTGCCAGCGCCGCGCCGACCGCGAACGTCGCCGCGAAGAGCCGATCGGTGTTCACGCCAAGGGCGCCGAGCATTTCGGCGTCCTCGACCCCCGCGCGGATCAGCATTCCGACTTTGGTGCGCTGATGCACGACGGACACGACCGCGGCGAGCAGGACGCCGAACCCGATGACGAAGAGCCGGTAGACGGGGTACTCGCCGCCGACGAGCGGCACGGACCCGTCGAGCCCCGCCGGTGCCGCGAGCGAACGGACCTCACGCCCCCAGATCGCGCCGATCTGGTCGACGATGACAAGCGACACGCCGATCGTGAGCAGGACCTGGTCGAGGTGCCGGCCGCGAAGCCGTCGCAGCAGCAGCGGCTCGAGGATCACCCCGAGGATCCCGAGGGCGAGCGGGGCGACCACGAGCGCGAGCCAGAACGATCCGGTCCGCTGCACCACGCTGAGCGCGACGTACGCACCGAGCATGTAAAACGCGCCGTGCGCGAGGTTGACCACGTCCATCATCCCGAAGACAAGGGACAGTCCCGCCGCGAGGATGAAAAGCAAGGCGCCGAACGAAAGGCCGTTCAGCGCCTGCTCGAACAGCAGCTCGGGGCTCACGCCGAGGTCACTTCCCGGGGTCGGTCACCTTGGCGACCTTGTCGCTGATCGTGTTCACGGTCTGGCCGTTCTGCGTCTTCACCTCGCGGATGTAGATGTCCTGGACCGGGTTATGGGTGTTCTTGTCGAACATGAAATCGCCCCGCGGGCTCTTGAACGACACATCCTCGAGCGCCTTCGAGACCTTGTCGGGGTCGGAGGTGTCGGCGCCGATCTTCTTCAGCGCTTCGTCGAGCGCGTGCATGCCGTCATATGCCTGAACGGCGAATACGTCGGGGAGCAGCGTGTACTGCCGCTGGTATGCGGAGACGAAGCTCTTGTTCTCAGCGTTATCGAGCTCGACTGCCCAGAACAGCGAGGTGATGGCGCCGTTGGCGAGGTCCTTCACCTCTTTGAGCACGTCCTGCTCGGTGAGGAAACCCGCGCCGTACATCTTGTATCCGGCGGCGGGCAGGCCCAACGAGTTCCAGGTCTTGATGAAGCCGATCGCGTCGGCCCCCGAGAAGAAGGAGTACACGTTCTTCGTCGGTTGGTTCTTGATCTGAGTCACGAACGGCGCGAAGTCGGCGTTGCCGAGCGGCGGCGCGACGTTCCCGGTAGTGGTGCCGCCGTTCTTCTTGAGGCCGGTCATGAAATCCCCCGCGGACTCGGTCCCGAAACCGTAGTTCGCGTAGGCGAGGAAGAATTCCTTCGTGCCTTTCGACGACAGGTAGTCCCCGATCGGATACGAGATCTGGTACGAGGAGAACGACGCGCGGAAGATGTACGGGCTCTTGCACGCGGGCGTGCAATTCGGAATGTCTCGCGTGAGGAAGTTCCCGCCGGCGTTGGTGTCGATGAATGACGTTGGCGTCGTCTTCGTAGATCAACTGCACCGGGCGGCCCGCGAGCTTGCGATCGTTCTGGTCGAGGTACAGCTCCGTGGCCCGCTTCATCGAGTTCCCGAGCTCGGTGTAGACACCGGTCGCGGGCAGCAGCTGCCCGAGCTTCAGCATCTTGCCCGCCGTCGCCGATGGAGCCGCCGATCCGCTCGCGCCCGGCGTGACCGCTGCGGGGCTGCACGCGGCGAGGGCCGCCGCGGAGGTGGGGATCAAGCACTGGCGTCGCGTGAGGCGATAGGTGTACGAGCGTCGCGCGGCGAGTTCGTTCTTCTTGCTGAAGCCGCTCATCGATCCCCCTCCCGACCGTGTCGGACGGCTAAGTATGGGCGCCCTCGGCCGGCTCTCGCTCGAAGAGCGTCGCAAGCCCTTGCCCGACGCCGATGCACATCGTCGCGATGCCGTAGCGTCCGTGCCGACGCTCGAGCTCGCGCAGGAGGGTCCCCGCGAGGCGGGCGCCGGAGGCTCCGATCGGGTGACCGATCGCGATCGCGCCACCGTTGGGGTTGGTGCGGTCGTCCGGCAGCCCGAGCGCGCGGATGCAGGGGAGCACCTGCGCGGCGAAGGCCTCGTTGAGCTCGATCGCGTCGCACTCGTGCACCGCCACACGAGTCCGCTCGACGAGCTTCGTCACCGCCGGGATCGGTCCAAGGCCCATGTAATCCGGGTGAACGCCGGCGGATGCGCTCGCGACGATGCGCCCGAGCGGCTGCAGACCGAGGGAGCGCGCCTTCTCTCGCGCGGCGACGATGAGCGCGGCGGCACCGTCGTTGATCCCCGACGAATTGCCGGCGGTGACGGTGCCGTTCTCGCGGAACGCGGGCTTCAGCTTTGCGAGCTTCTCGATCGAAGAGTCGGCGCGCGGATGCTCGTCATCCGAAACAAGCTCCTTGCCGTTGTGCACCGGCTGGATCTCGCCGGCGAAGAATCCATTCGCCTTCGCGCGCCCGTAGCGGTCCTGACTGCGGGCCGCGTAGCCGTCCTGCTCCGCGCGGCCGATGTGCTCCTGTTTGGCCACATTCTCCGCGGTCTCGCCAAGCGAGATCGGGTGATAGCCGAGATCGACCATGCGGGGATTGACCAATCTCCATCCGAGCGTCGTGTCGGAGAGCACGCGCTCGCCCCGCGGGAAGGCCTCGGATGGCTTCAGCGTGACCAGTGGCGCGCGGCTCATGCTCTCGACGCCGCCCGCGATGACGATGTCGGCCTCGCCCGAGCGGATCCGCCGCGCCGCATCGTTCACGGCCTCGAGCCCGCTGCCGCAGAGCCGGTTGACGGTGACCCCGGGCACGCTTTCCGGGAGGCCCGCGAGGAGCGCGGCCATCCGACCCACGTTGCGGTTGTCCTCGCCGGCCTGGTTCGAAGCGCCGAACACCACCTCGTCGACCTCATCGTCGCGGATGTCGGTGCGGTCGAGGACCGCGCGGATCACGTGCGCGGCGAGGTCGTCGGGACGGATCGCCGCGAGAGCGCCGCCGTACCGTCCGAACGGTGTGCGGACGTAACCGAGGACGATCGCGTCGCGCGGGTGGACGCTCATCTACCTACCCTCGAAATCCGGCGGCTGCTTGCTCGCGAAGGCGCGCACTCCACGAGCGTAGTCGGCCGTGCGCCCGGCACGATCCTGAAGTTCCGCCTCGACCTCGAGGAAGTCCTCGAAGCCCCGCGCCATCGCTGCGTTCAGACCCTGCTTCGTCAACGCGAACGCTTCGGTCGCCCCATTCGCGAGCATCGCTGCGTACTCGCGCGATTTCGCGGGGAACTCCGCATCCGGCCAAACCCGCGTCACCAGTCCAATGCGCAGCGCCTCGGCCGCGTCGACCGGCTCGCCGGTGAGGATCATGTCGAGCGCCTTCCCCCACCCCACCAGTCGCGGCAGGAAGAAGGCAGAGCCTGCGTCAGGGACGAGTCCGACGCGGCCCCATGCGGCACGGAAAGTCGCGGAGGTGGCCGCGAGACGGACATCGCACGCGATCGCGAGGCCCAGACCTGCGCCGGCAGCGACGCCGTTGACGGCTGCGATGACCGGCTTGCGCATCGCCCGGATCGCCGCGATGACCGGGTGGTAGCGCCGGCGGAGCTCGTCACCCAGGTGTAGATCGCCGCCGCGTTCGATCGTCGCGAGGCGGTCGTCGAGGTCCTGCCCTGCCGAGAACGCGCGGCCCGCGCCGGTGATGACGACCGCGCGGATGGCCTGGTCGCGCGCGGCGTTGGCCACCGCGGCGTTGAGCGCCTCGGTGAGCGCTTCGTCGAACGCGTTCAGCACGTCGCCCCGATCGAGCGTCAGGATCGCGGTCGCGCCGTCGCGCTCTACGCGGAGCGGCGAGCGGCTCGTCACCTTCCTTTGAAGATCGCCTTGCGTTTGCCCACGAAGGCGTCCACGCCCTCCTTCTTGTCCTCCGTCGCGAAGAGGAGATAGAAGGCCTTGCGCTCGAACTCGAGGCCGGCGTCGAGCGTTGCGTTCCACGCGAGGTCGATAGCTTCGGTCGCGAGTCGTACCGCCACGGGCGGCTTCTCCGCGATCGTGCGCGCGAGCGCTTTCGCCTCGTCGAGCCACGATGCCGCCGGATAGACCTGCGCGACGAGACCGATCGCTTTCGCCTCGTCCGCCTTGACGCGTCGCCCGGTGAGGATCAGCTCGTTGGCGACGAACTTGCCGACCGTCCGCGTGAGGCGCTGCGTGCCGCCAGCACCGGGGATGATCCCGAGATTGATCTCAGGCTGGCCGAACTGCGCCGTCTCGGAGGCGACGATGATGTCGCAGGCCATCGCAAGCTCGCAGCCGCCGCCCAGCGCATAGCCCGAGACCGCGGCGATGATCGGCGTGCGCACCCGGCGGATCGCTTCCCAGTTCGCCGTGAGGTCCTGCTTCAGCATCGTGACCGGCGTCGCCGCGATGAAGGTCTCCTTGATGTCCGCGCCGGCGGCGAAGGCACGCTCGTTGCCGGTGAGGACGATGCAGCGGATCGCGTCGTCGTCGTCGAGCGCGGAGAGGACCGCGACGAGCTCCTTCATGAGCTCCTCGTTCAGTGCGTTCAACACATCGGGACGGTTGAGCTGGACGACCGCGATCGCCTCCTCGCGCGTCACCACTACGGTGTTCGGCATGGCCACCTCCCGCGCGGGTGAGTGTGCCGTCTCACACCGATCGGCGCAGGTCGCGGAACGCGCGGGCCAGCGCGGGCATCTGGTATCCCGCGGTGCGCCCGCTCGGGTTGGGTAGGACCCAGACCCGAGCGCCGGCGATCTGCTCCTCCTGCTCGCCGCCGCGCGCCCGCGGACGGCCGAAGGCGACGCGATAGGCGCCCATCCCGACGAACGCGACGACCTTCGGCCGGTAGCGGCGCACTTTGCGCTCGATCTTGCGCGCGCCATCGCGGAAGTCTTCAGGCGAGAGCTCATCGGCGCTTGCGGTGGCCCGGTTCACCAGGTTCGTGATCCCGATCTTCGTTTTGAGTAGCTCGCGTCCTTCGAACGGCGACAGGAGTCGATCGGTGAAGCCCGCGCGATGCAGCGCCCGCCAGAACCGGTTGCCCGGTCGCGCGAAATGCACGCCTGTCGCACCGGACCAGAGGCTCGGGTTGATCCCGACGAAGAGCACGTCGAGCCGCGCGGCGATCACATCCGGGATGCTCTTGCCTCGCGCGGCCTCTAGATCCGCGCGCGTCGGATGCCGGGTTATCGGATCTGCCCTTTCGGCGGCGGTTGACACCGCGGGCACAGGTACATGTCGTCGAGGCCATGGCGCGTCTTGACGATGGGCGTGCCGCAGCGCGGGCAAGGTTTGCCCTTCCGCAGGCGGACCTGCATGTGATCCCGGATCTTGGTCCCGAGCTCGGGTGGGAGTCCCTGCTCGACTTCGGTGGTTCCTCGCGCGATCACGTCTTTGAGCGAGCGGTAGAACCGAGATATCTCCTCGTCGTTCAGCGTGACGACGCGACGTTTGGGATGGAGCTTCGCCTCCCACAGGATCTCGTCGGCGTATGCGTTCCCGATCCCGGCGAGAAAGGTTTGATCCTGGAGCAGATTGCGAAGCTCGCGCCGGCTCGCTCGGGCACGTTCGGCGAACTCGCGCTGGCTCCAGGTGAAGTCGCCAGCGTCGGGCCCGAGATCCGCGAAGCCGTGGACGTCGCGGAGATCGTCGTCGAGAGCGACGATGTGCACTTTGCCCATGCGCTTGTCATCGCGATACCGAAGGTCGGTGCCATCGTCCATGACGAGCGAGAGCGCGGTCGAGCGCGTGAGCTTGGCCTCCGCGTCGGTGAGCTCGAAGACGCCCGCGAGCATCGGGTTGACGACGATCCGTCCGCGATCGAGGTCGAAGATGAGGAACTTACCGCGATGTCGCACCGCGACGAAGCGCTGATGTGCCAGGAATGTCTCGACCGGTTGGGTCGAGCGCAGCACGAGCGGGTCGCCAACGCGGACGAGCACGATCTCACGACCGACGAGCGCCTTCTCGAGCCGCCCGCGGACGACGTGTAGATCGGGCCACTCAGGCATGGCCGCCGATCCACATCGACCACTGCGGATGCGCGGGTGCGAACAGTGCGAAGCCCCTATCTCCCGGGCGCATGTTTAGGCGCGCGGCACGCGCATAGGCTTCGCCGAAACGTTTGACACTGGCGCCGTCCACGTAGGTGTAGCGGACTACCGCGTAGCCCGGTCCAAGCACGTACGGCTTCACCGACTCGACCGTCGCGCTCGCACGCGCGCCGGACCGCCGGAGCTCTCGCTCGAGGCGATCCCGCCACCGATGACCGAGCCATGGGAAAAGTGAGATCGCGAACATCGACAAAGCGAACCCGAGCGTCACGCTTTCTCGCGGAAGCTCATCCAGAATCCGGCCGTCGTAATACGGGCGATTCACGTCCGGATCAGACCGGAGCAGCTCGACCGTGATCGGATCCTTCGCAACATGCCAGTCCGTCGGTGTCGAGGCGTTGCCGATGCGGCTCTGGCCGTCGGCGGTGACGAACGAGTAGGTCACATCGATGTTCTGCGCGTTGCGGCCCGACACGCGGGTGCTGACAATGTGGCCCATCGCGACGCTGCCGTCCAACGCATACCGCGCCTCGCTGCCGACCGCCACGATGACGAGGGCGAGATATGGCAGTCCCAGACAGGTGACCGCTGCGGTGATCGCGAGCTCGAGGCGCGACCACTCGTCCAGCGACTGCCGCGTGATCGCTCTGATGTAGCGTCGGATCACGACGGCAACGTGGCGAGCCAGCGCGGCTCGGGAAGATCGAAGCGGCGCGCCGACCAGCGGATGCACTCCTTGAGCTGGGCGCGCTGCCAATCCCGCACGCGTGGCAAGCCAACGATCGGTGGCCGCCAGGATCGATCCGCGAAATAACCGGTGATCCCCGCGAGCGAGGCGTCTACGACCGCGGGCCGGAGCGGCGCGATCTCCTCGTACCATGCCAGCACGCGCTCGGCGCCGGGCCCGCGCTCGGCCGCGACGCTCTGGCAGAACGCGACGACGTCGAACTCTGCCGGTCCGACACACGCGAATGGCCAGTCGAAGATCCGCAGGCGACCGTTGTGGAGCCGCACATTGTCTGATCGCGTGTCGAAGTGCAGCAGCGCGAATGGCGGGCGGGCACGCTCGAGCGCGCGCTCGTGCGCGAAGAACACGGGCAGTGCGACGTCGAGCCACTCCCGCGCCTCGTCCCCTCGCCGCCCGGCGAGCGCCGCGGTCTTGTCGAGCTCGCCCGTCTTGCTCAGCGTGCGCCAGAAGCGCGAATGGTCGATGAACAGCGTGCGCCGCAGCGACCGCGGCAGCCGTTTGCCGTTGGTGCGGCTGTGGAACCGCGCGTACGAATGCGCGGCACGACGCGCCTTCGCGGGACTCCATGGCGGCACCGAGCGCGGCCCGACATCCTCGAGCAGCAGCACGTGCCAGCCATCGTGCTCGAAGGACCCGAAGAAACGAGGCGCCCAGGGTCGGATGAACCGCTCGAGCGTCCGGTAGTTGCGAGCCTCCTGCGACATGTACCACTGCGTGCCGCTTCCTTTGGGCAGCGGGTAACTGGACTTGAAGAACGCGCGCTTGCCGTTGGCGAGTCGGAGTCGGAAGGTCGCCGATGGCGCGTAGCCACCGTATACGCGCTCGGCGCGGACCACCGGCGCGCCGAGAATCTTGGCCGCTCGCTCCTTGATGTCGTTCGGGACGGCGGACCAGGGCGGTTTGGCTTCAGTCCCCCGCCGCGACACTGGTCTTCATCTGCTGCCACGCCTCGCGCGCCTCTTCGACCGAGCCCTCGTCCTCGATCGTCGAGATGTCGCCGGGATCCTTCTCCAGGATCACCGCCTTCAGGACCCGCCGCATGATCTTGCCGCTGCGCGTCTTGGGCAGCATGTCCACGAAGTTGAGCTCGCCTATCACCGCCAGCGGTCCGAGCTCGTTGCGCACCGTCGCGACGAGCTCCTTGCGAAGCTGTTCCGACGGCTCGCGGCCCTGCTTCAAGACGATGAACGCGGAGATGACCTGCCCCCGCAGCGCGTCGGGACGTCCCGTCACGCCCGCCTCGGCAACGGCCGGGTTCCGAAGGAAGGCGGTCTCGACCTCGATCGTTCCTATTCGATGGTCCGCGATCTTGATGATCTCGTCGGCGCGACCCGAGAACCACACGTAGCCGTCTTCGTCGATCGACGTGGCATCACCGGTGAAATACACGGTCTTGCCCGGCACCTTCTCCCAGTAATCCTTCGCGTAGCGCTCGGGCTCCGCCCACAGTCGCGCGGTCAGACCGGGGAACGGCCGCTTGATCACGAAGATGCCTTTCTCGCCCGCCGGGAGCTCGCGGCCTTCCTGATCGACGACCGCGGCCTCGACGCCGGCGAGGGGGACTCCGCCTGAGCCCGGTTTGATCGGCAGCAGCGCGATCCCGTAGGGATTGCCGACGACCGGGCCACCGGTCTCGGTCTGCCAGTAGTGATCGATGACCGGGACCAGGTCGCCGAGCGCCTCTTTCTGGAACCACTCCCACGCCGGCGCGTTCAGCACTTCGCCGGCGCAGAACACGCGCTCGAGCGAGCCGAGATCGTGTGCCTTCGCGGGCGCGCTGCCGTAGCGCATGAGCAGCCGCACCGCGGTGGGTGACGTGAAGATGCCGGTGACCTTGTGGCGCTCGACGATGCGGTAGAAGGTTTCGGCGTCGGGGTGATCGAGCGCCCCCTCGTACGCGATCGTGGTGCAGCCGACGAGCAGCGGCGCGAAGACGATGTAGCTGTGGCCGACGACCCAGCCGATGTCGCTGGTCGACCACCACAGGTCCTCCGGCCGCAGGCCGAACATCCACTTGGCCATCGAGTACACGTAGACCTGGTAGCCGCCGTGCGTGTGCACGGCGAGCTTCGGCTTCGCCGTGGTGCCGCTCGTCGCGAGGATGTACGCCGGCTCGTTGGCCTCAAGGGCGACGTGCGAATCGTCCGCGCCCTTCCCCGCCGCGAGGAAGTCCGCCCAGGAGACCTCGTCGCGAACGCGATCGGTCGACGCCGTGCGCCGCAGCACCACGACACGCTCGACGGTCGGCGTATCGGCGATGGCCTGCGCGACGATCCCGAGGAGCGGCACGTCCTTGCCCTTCCGGTACGTGACGTCGGTCGCGAAGACCGCCCTCGCGCCGGCGAGACGGATGCGCTCGCCGAGCGCGCCCGCGCCGAATCCGGCGAAGACGACCAGGATCACGACGCCGATGCGGACCGCTCCGAGCATGAGGATGATCGCCTCGGCGGACGTGGGCATGTAGATGGCGATCCGGTCGCCCTTTTTGATGCCCATCGCGCGCAGCGCCGCGCCGACGCGCTTCGTTTCTTGCAGGAGCTCGGCGTAGGTCAGCGATTTGCGTTCGCCGCGCTCGTTCTCCGTGATGAGGGCGACGTGGCTGCCGCGTCCCGCGGCGACGTGATGATCGACCGCGTTGTACGCGAGGTTCGACATCCCGCCCGCGTACCAGCGGAACGTGGGCGCCTGCCAGTCCAGCACGCGGTCCCACTTGCGAAACCAGGGGAGCTGCGCGGCGGCGCGCGACCAGAAGCCCTCGGGGTCCTCGCTCGCCTCGCGCCGCCATGCGCGAACCAGTTCGTGTGCATCCATCAGCGCTGTCCCGCCATGATTTTCACCGCATCGTCGATGCCTGCCGTCGTCTCGGCGACCCCAGACACGTAGAGACGCGCGGCGGCGATGCGCTCGTGGGCGACGGTCGCGATGATCACGCCACGGGAGTGCAGCCGCGATCCATCGGCCTTGGTCCCTGTCCACTCGACCTCGGCCCAGACCGTCGAGCCGGCGACAGCGGCGTCGAGCAGCGCCGCGCGAAAGTCCGGAACGCCGCCGAAGATCGCGGACCAGTTCTTGCGCACTTGCGCGCTCCCGGTGAACGCTAGCGAAGGCCAGTTCGGCTGTTCGCTCGCGTAGTCGGGCGCGAAGCACGCGACGAAGGCATCGATGTCGTGCGCGTTCTGCGCAGCCACAAGCCGCTCTATGACGAGTCGCGGATCGCTCACAGACGTTCCCGGAGCTTGTAGCGCTGGATCTTCCCAGTGACGGTCTTCGGCAGCTCGGGCACGAACTCGATCCAGCGCGGGTACTTGTACGGCGTGATCTTGCCCTTCACGAACGACTTGAGCTCCTCGGCGAGCTCCTCCGAAGGCTGCCTGCCGTTCTTGAGGAGCACGAACGCCTTCGGCTTCACCAGCTCGTCCTTGTCCTTCATACCGACGACGCCGCACTCGAGCACGGCGGGGTGCTCGATGAGCGCCGCCTCGACTTCGGCCGGCGAGACCCACTGCCCCGAGACCTTGAGCATGTCGTCGCTGCGGCCCTCGTAGGTGAAGTAACCGTCGGGATCGACGTGGTACTTGTCGCCGGTGACGTACCAGTCGCCCTTGAACGCGGCCTTCGACTTCTCGTGCTTGTTCCAGTAGTAGGCGGCGCACGAGTCACCGGCAACCCAGAGGTTTCCCGTCTCTCCCCGACCGAGCTCTTCGCCATCGTCGTCGACGATCTTCGCGCGATAGCCGGGAACCGGTGTGCCGCTCGTGCCGCCCTTCGCCTTGCCAGGGTAGTTCGAGATGAAGATGTGCAGCATCTCCGTCGCACCGATCCCGTCAAGGATCTCGAGGCCGAAGCGGGCCTTCCACTGCTCGAACAGCGTCTTCGGCAGGGCTTCGCCGGCGCTCACACACATCCGCAGCGAGGACAGGTCATAGGCGAAGCCTTCAGACGGATACGCGAGGAGCGCCGCGTAGAAAGTCGGGGCGGTAAACAGGATCGTCGGCTTCTCCTGCGTGATGAGGCTGTACACCAGCTCGGGCGTAGGCCGCTCGGGTTTGTAGACCGTGGACGCACCGGCACGGAGCGGGAAGAACACGCCGTTGCCGAGCCCGTAAGCGTGGAAGAGCGGTGAGACGGTGAAGTGCCGATCGTCCTCGCTCGTGCGCAGCACGGACGCACCGTAGGTGTCGCAGCAATAGACCATGTCGTGCTGGAGATGGACCGCACCCTTCGGGAATCCGGTCGTTCCGGATGAGTAAAGCCAGAAGCACGCGTCGTCGGGTGTTGTGTCCGCGGGCGAGAGCTCGTCGTCGGCCGACGCGAGGACCTGCTCGAACGAGAGCGTTCCCGACGCCGCGTC
>VBDQ01000027.1 GCA_005889075.1 Chloroflexota bacterium | reverse complement strand
CTGCTTGACAGACGCCTAAGCAGGGGTTTACTACGCGCCCCGACGCGGGAGGGGAGACATGCCGCACTACGAGTTACCGACGTGGAGCGAGGCCCACGGCTTGGTCATCGCACCGCTCAACCCGAACCAAGACCCGGATACGGCGGCGAATGCGATCCGTGATCAAGTGCGAAACCCAACGAGCCAGCAGGACAAGGACGACGCGAAGGCTTGGCCGGACTTAACGGTCCAAACGATCAGCATCATGGAACACAAGCCACGGGCTGCCAACGAGCCTGCCGCCAAGGGCGAGGTCGTTGTTGTCTTCGTCAACGCCACGCAGGACATGGGGGACACGCAGGCGCATGCCGAGATGGATGCCCTCGTCAAAAAGATCGGCAGGCTCAAGGCCACAGGGACGGGCCCCAAGTTCTTCAGCGGCGGCATCGAGCACTACTGATGCTTCAGCGATATGTAGTGCCCTAGTTAGGGCGCAAGACCAGCAGTGGATCTCCGGACAGCCGGGTGATCCGCGACCCACGCGGCGATCTGCGATCGCGTTGAGACGCCCAGGTCGTTGAGGACCGAGCGCACCAGCGTGCCAACGGTGCGATCGGACACGCCGACGGCACGGGCGATACGCCGGTCGGTCCAGCCACGCGAGATGAGTAGCGCGATGCGCTGCTGGCGGCGGCTGAGCGGACCGGCGATCTCGCGCGCGATCGTCCGGCGTCGCAGCTGCCGGTTGAGGCCCGCAACGTAGCGGCGCGCGCCGAACCGCTCGAGCTCCTTGATGCGCGACGAGAGCTCGCGACGAGCTTTTGCACGACCGCGTGGGTCACGCATGCGCGCAAGCTCGGCGCTCGCCCCGCGATATGTCGCGCGGACCCGCGCCCCGAGCGTCTCGTAAGTCCGGGCGATCTCGTCGAACGCCGAAGCCGCGTCTAGTCCGGTGCACAGCGCGCGGATGGCGCCGATCTCGAGACGCACCAGCCGGATCGGTGCGGTGTCGCGTCCGGCAAAGTACTCGTCGAAGCGGGTCGAGAGCGCGTCGATCCCGTCGAGGTCACGACGGGCTTCCGCGACCTCGGCGGCGTTCAGAAAAGCGGTCATCCCCATTCCCGGCGTCGCGACCGTGAGCTCGACCGCCTGAGTCGCGGATCGCCACGCCTCGTCGAGGCGGTTCAAGCCGAGGAGTGTCTGGGCGCGATACGACCAGTAGATGACGCGGCGGTCGGGCTCGTTCCGCTCTGCTTCCTCGCGGACGGCGTCGAGCATCGCGAGCGCTGCCTCACCGTCTCCTTGATCGGACATCACGTGAGCCAGCGCGATACGAGCCGCGCTCGCAGCGATCGTGCCGGGCCGAGCCAACGCGACCGCTTGTTCCGCGAACGCGCGCGCTTCCTCGTAGCGCCCCAGGTTCACGCAGATCGTCGTCCCGTTCGCCAGGAGACGCGCCTGCGCGAATTCGAGGCCGCGCTCTCGTGCGAGCGCGAGGCCAGCCTTGATCGGGGCCAGCGCCTCCTCGTTCCGACCTCGGAAAAGTAGTGCGCGCGCGAGCTCGAGATGGGCGTCGACCGACTCGACTCCGAGGCCGAGCGTCTGTCCGCGGCGCGCGGCCTCCGCGAGGTCGCGAAGCCCGTCCTTCTCCTTACCGAGGCGAACGCTCGCCCCTCCGAGGAGCGTGAGAGCCTCGATCTCGGCGCTTGGGGCTCGGTAGCGCCGCGCCGCGTCGAGCGCCTCCCGCGCGAGCAGCAGGGTCTGCGTGAGATCGTTCTCGGCCCACGCCAGCTCCGCGTGCCGTACGAGCGCGAGGGCGAGCATCGGTCCGCGCTCGATCCGCAGCGCCTCCGTCGCCCGAAGCACCGCGTCGCGCGCTTCGGCGCGCTCGCCCTCGATCCGGAGCGCCGCCGCCAGCTCGAGATCGATGTTCGCGCGGTGTCGCTCGTCGCGCGCAAGGTCGCGCGCGCGGAGCAGCACGTCCTCGGCCTCGTGAGCGCGCCCCGCCGATCTGAGTGCGGTCCCGAGCTCGAGAAGCACGTCGACTTCCTGCGCGATGCCGGCGCCCTGAGCCGCGGCCAACCGGAGATGATCGATCGCCGCGTCATAGGCACCTACCGCGATCGCGCCACGGGCCGCATTGCGAGCGTGCGCGACCGCCTTCGCGTTGTCGCCAGCGGCGGCGAAGTGTCGCGCTAGGGTCGCATGGAGCCGATCGTCGCCGAGTTGTTCGAGCGCCTCGCCCACGCGGAGGTGGAGCCGCGTCCGCCGCTGATCCGGGATCGCGCTCGCGATCGCGTCGCGAGTGAGCGAGTGGCGGAACATGTACATCTCCCGCTGCGTGGGCGCGCGCTCGAGCAGCTGCGCTTCGACCGCCGCGGCGAGATCGCCGACGAGCTCGTCCTCGGGTCGGTCCGCGAGGGTGACAACGACCTCGTACGGCAGCGGGACGGCGGCGATCGCGAGCGCCTCCAGGAGGTCCGCGGCCTGGCGGCCGCGCTCCTCCGCGAGCCGCGACACGCGCATCTGGACCGAGTCGCGGACGGTCCGCGGAAGCGGCAAGCGGTCGGCGCGCGCTTCGGGGTCATCGATCGCGGTCTTGAGAAGCTCCTCCACGTAGAACGGCACGCCTTCGGAGCGCTCGAGCACGGCCCGTGCGAGCTCGTCGGTCGCGCGTTCGGGCAGCAGCGCCTTGGTCATGCGCTCGACGCCCGCGGCGTCGAGCGGCTTGAGAGCGATACGAGCGAGTCGGCGCTCGCGATCGAGCTCGGCCACGAGCGCACGCAGCGGATGGGTCGGACCGACATCTTCCTCGCGGTAGGTGAAGAGGACGCAGACCCCGCCGTGAAGCGTCGCCGCGAGATAGCGCAGAAGGTCGCGGCTCGCGGGATCTGCCTCGTGGAAATCGTCGAGCACGACAAGGACAGGACGAAGAGAGGCGGCGTCCTCGAGGAGCAGATGGATCGTGCGAAGGAATCGCTCGCGACGCTCGTCGTCAGGGATCGTCCCCTCGTCTGATGCCGTGGCGACATCGATCTCCGGCAGGAGACGCCGGAGCTCCCCGGTGAGCGTTCCGAGGAGGCGCTTCAGGATCTCGCTACCGCGGGCCTGCGCGTAGGGGCGCAGCGCCGCGATGAACGGCTCGTACGGCAGCGCGGCCGAGGCGTGCGAGCGTCCGCCAACGACGTAGAGGCCGTCGTCGTAGGCGAGCCGGGCGATCTCGCGCGCGAGCCGCGTCTTCCCGACCCCCGCCTCACCGGTCAGCGCGACGATGCGACTCTCGCCGTTCGCGGCCGCGCCGATGTGCTCGAGCAGCGCCGCGAGTGCGCCCTCGCGCTGCACGAGCTCCGGGCAGACGACGAGCCCGGTCGCACCCCGGAGCGGAGGCGGGACGAGGACGGCGGGCAGGCGGAGCGTCGGGCCAACGGCGCGTGACACCGACGACTCAGTGGTTTCGAGCTCGAACACGTGGACCGACTGCGCAACGCCTTTGAGCTTCCACAGGCCTACGTCCCGCATCGCCGCGTGGCCGCCGGTCCGCACCAGCGCGCGCACCGTATCGGTCACGAGGTTTCGTCCGGCTTCGGCTTGCTGGGCGAGGCGCGCGGCGAGGATCACCGCCGAGCCGATGTACGCCCCGTCGTGCTCCACCGCTTCGCCGGTGTTGATGCCGATGCCGATCCGGAGCGGAAGGTCCGGGTGGCGCTCGTTGTGGGTCTTGGTCCGCCGCGCGATCCCGAGGGCGCAACGGACCGCGTCGCCGGGCGAGGCGAAGACGAGATAGAAGCTGTCGCCCTCGGTCTTGATCTCCACGCCGCGCTTCGAGCGAACCTCCGCGCGCACGATCGACCGGAAAGCTCGAACGAGACGCGCGGCGGCGGCATCACCATGCGTCTCGACGAACACGGTGTAGTCGCGCAGATCGGCGAAGAGATAGGTGCGAACGGATCGTCGTGGCACGGTCGATATTGTCTCGACCGGGAAAAGCCCTAACGGCTGGCTGCGCGCCTCCGCGGGTGCCGCTCGCGGGCGGACTCCTCTTCAAGCTCCTCCCACTCGCGCGCGCTGAAGAGGTTCGCGGCGACCCCGGCATCCGCGAGAAGAACGACGAGGCCGGCCACCGTCAGGAGAAATGGCGCTGGCGAGGGTGCGGCGGCGCTCAGATCGGCGCCGCGAACCGCAGCGGATCCGCCGTAAAGGATGAGCGCGACGATCGTGGCAACGATGTCGAGGCGAGCGAGGCCGCGGTCCTCATCCGGCGTGTCGACGTACTCCGCGACCGCACCGAGCAACGCGATCACGCAGAGAAGGGCGACCACCCAGGCCAGGAAGTACGCGACCACGACGTACCCATTCGTCTCCGTGGTGCCCCAAGCGAACCAGGCCATGAGGTCGGTGAGGGTCAAGGCGATCGCGGTGCCGACGGCGATGAAACCGAGCGCGGGACGGGGCGCGAAACCGAAGCGACGACCCTGCAGGAGCTCTTTCACCGGCGGCGCAATGCTAGCGGCGCGGAGGACCCTCCGACGGTTTCGTCACTCAGCAGCCGGGCTCACCATCGTGGCCACAACACGCTTGTCGGCGGATCCCGCGGACCGCGACATTCCGCATCAAGACGGCGATCCGCTCGGGCATCGGCAGCTCGCTCCGCCGAAAGTTTTCGACCCAAGCTCCCCAGGATCGGCGAGGGTGCGCGTGCACGTTCGTACTATCGCGCGATGGCCGACGAGTCGCGCGCGAAGGACGCACCGTTAAGCCTCGAGCAGATCGCTCAGCTCCTGCCCGGCACCGGGGAGATCATGGCGTCGGTCGGCGAAGCCTGGTGGAGATGCGCGTATGCGGCGCGCGGCGGGAACTGGGAGCTCGCGGCGTATTTCGCGCGTCGCGTTCGCGGTCTCCAGCGCAAGCTCGCGGTCCTGCGGCCCAAGTACGCCGACGACCTCGGGGAGTTCGAGCGACAGCTGGTCGCGCCGCTTCTGAGCGCGCTCGACGCGCGCGACGGCCCCACGTTCGAACGCTTGTACGCGAGCGCGACGGATCGCGCGAACGAGCTCCATCAGAAGTGGGCGAAGCCATACATCAAATGGGTGCTGCCCGACGAGCCGCCAAAGGATCTCGAGCTCGGACCGGTCGAGGAGACCGGCCGGGGCTAGGCGATTACGCGTGCGCGTCGAACCAGTCGGCGATCCGCCGGCAATGCTCGACGCGGTGGATGGGCTTACCGCTGCGCGTCAGATCGTGGTTGTCCTCGGCGAAGCGAACAAAAATGGCTTCCTTGCCCAAGACCTTGAGTGCGGCGAAGAGCTGCTCCGCCTGCTCGATCGGACAGCGCAGGTCGCGCTCCGCATGGAGGATGAGCAGTGGCGTCTTCACGTTGCGCACGTAGGTGAGCGGCGATCGGAACACGAGCTTGGCCTCGTCGCGCCACGGGGTCGCGTCGCCCATCTCGTGCTCCCAGAAGTGCCAACCGATGTCCGAGGTGCCGAACGCCGAGATGTTGTTCGAGATGCTGCGCTGCGTCGCAGCGGCGCGGAAACGATCGGTGTGGCCGATGATCCAGTTGGTCATGAACCCCCCGTAGCTGCCTCCAGTGACGTAAAGGCGTCGCTCGTCGACCCATCCCTGCGCGAGCAGGTGATCGACGCCGGCCATCAGATCCTCGTAGTCCTTTCCGCCCCAGTCGCCGACGCACGCCTCGACGAAACGCTGACCGTATGCGTGGCTCCCGCGCGGATTGAGATACAGGACGGCGTAGCCGCGACCCGCGAGCACCTGGAACTCGTGGAAGAACGAATGGCCGTACGCGGTGTGCGGGCCGCCGTGGATCTCGAGGACGAGCGGCCACTTCTTCGCCGGGTCGAAGCCGCGAGGCCGAAGCAGCCAGCCCTCGATCTTCCAGCCGTCGGCGCCGGTGAACTCCACGCGTTCCGGCGACGCGATGTAACGCGAGCCAAGGAGCTCGTCGTTCAAGCACGAGAGCTTCCGCATCGCGCCGCCGATCTCGCCGACCACCACGTTGCCGGGATCCGTCGCCGTCGCGACGACCGCGGCGAACCGCCGGTGATCCTGGTCGAGCGACCAGGAGACGACCTGGTGGGCGCCGATGCTCTCGGCGCGGACGTCGCCGCCAGCCGCCGCGCACGAGTACGCGTTCGCGGTCCCCTGGTCAGATCCGAGGAAGAGGATGCGGCCGTCGTGCGTCGCCGGCGCGAGCGTCTGGGCCTGCGCGCGCATGTCGCTGATCACCGACGAGCCCACCGTGCGGTCCCAGCCCTCCAGCAGGTCGCGCCCCGCACCGCCGGCCCGCGGGAACGCCCAGACATGGATATTCCGCGCGGACGACCCGATCGCGACGTCGGTGCCGTAAGAGAGGATCCGCTCACCGTCAGGCGACCACGCGGGGTTCCCGTAGCTGCCTCGCCCGTCGGTGATCACTCGCGCACATCCATCGAGCGCGACGACGTGGATGTCGTTCACCGTGTTCAGGTCGCGGCCGTCGGTCCGGTTGGACACGAACGCGATCTCGCGGCCATCGGGTGAGAACTGCGGCTGCGCGTCGTCCCAGTCGCCGTCGGTGAGCTGGCGTGGCGTGTCGTCGACGTCCGCGACCCAGACGTGCTTGTGGCGGCCGTCGAGGAGCCCGCCTTCGTCGGTCTTGTACCGCAGCCGCTCGTAGACGTGGACGCTGTCCTCGGCATCCTCGGGCTTGCCATCTCTCACCACGAAGGCGAGCGAGCGGCCATCGGGCGACCAGGTCAGATCGGCGCAGTCCTCGGTGAACGAGCTCAGCTGGCGCGCTTCGCCGCCCTCGAGCTCGAGCAAATACACGTTGCGCGGCGCTCGCTTGCGGCCCTTGGGCGGCTCGCCGCGGTCGGAAAGGAACGCGAGCCGCGCCGCGTCCGGCGACCATCGCGGCGATGAGTCCTGACCCGCTCCGCTCGTGAGCTGCGTCGCCGGACGCGAGCCATCGAAAGGTGCCAGCCAGATCGCGCCCCGGTAGCCATCCCGTTTCTCGTTCGCCAGCTTCACGGCGTACGCGACTCGCTTGCCGTCGGGCGAGATCTGCGCATCCGTGAGGAAGCGGAACTCGTACAAGTCTTCGGGTGTCAGGGGAAGGAGCGACGCGGACAACGCGGCGTATCGTGCCATACATGGGCCGCTTCGACCGGCGGGCCCGCACCGGGATGCTCGTCGGCGCACTCGCGATGTTTTTCGCGCTCGACGTCGCGTTCCTCCTATCGATGGCGGGCATGCCCTTCGTCGCCGACAGCCTCGGACAGGCGATCATCGACGTGCTTCCGGGGTTCATCTCGATCCCGCTCATCGAGCTGCTGCATCAGTGGGCGAAGATCCTGCTCATCGTCGGCGTCATCGCGCTGTTCCTCATTGACGGCGCGGCGACCGGATTCATCGCGGCGCTGGGCCGGCGCACGAGGGCGGTCGTCGGGTGCGGTCTTCTTCCGTGGGTCGCCGCCTATGGGCTCGCGCGGGTGTTTGCGGCCGAGCGGATCGAGCCCACGACGAGCCTCATCGACGCGGCAGCCGGCGGAGCGGTCTTCCTCGCTTCGCTGGCCTTCATCCTCCCGAGCGCGCTCGCGCGCGACGAGGTCGCGTCACCGCCATCGCGGCGACGAGCGCTGCTCGTCGCGGCCGCTGGCTCGGCGATCGTCGCCATCGTCGCGCTGCCGCTCTCGCGAGTCGCCGGATTTGGTGCGAGCGCCCTCGGCAACACGCCGACAGCGGCGCGCCGGTTGAAGACGCGTGCGGAGATACCAGCGCCGGATCCGGCCGTCGACTCGCTTCCGGGGATGACCCCACGCATTACCGCGAACGAAGACCATTACGTCGTCGACACGACGCTGGTGAAGCCGCGCGTCGACGTCGCCCAATGGCGGCTCGACATCAAAGGCGAAGTGGAGTCGCCGTTCTCGCTCACCTACGAGCAATTGCTCGATCTCGACGCCGTCGAGCAGGTCCACACGCTCGAATGCATCTCGAACTACGTTGGCGGCGACCTCGTCTCGACCGCGGTATGGACCGGAGTGCCGCTTCGCGACCTCCTCGACCGCGCGCGCGTGAAACCGACGGCATACGACGTCGTCTTCACTTCGGTCGACGGCTACACCGACTCGATCCCGATCGCGAAGGGGATGGAGGATCGGACCCTGGTCGCCTACCTGATGAACGGCAAGACCGTTCCCCAGGAGCACGGCTATCCCGCACGCATGCTCGTCCCGAACATTTACGGCATGAAGAACGTGAAATGGATCCGGACGATCGAGGTCACCAACTACGACTTCCTCGGGTACTGGCAGCAGCAAGGCTGGTCCGACAGCGCGGCGATCAACACGAACACCCGGATCGACTTGCCTGGACGGAACGTGCGCTGGACGGGCGGCGAGATCGTCATCGGCGGCATCGCCTTCGCGGGGAGCCGCGGGATCGCGAAGGTCGAGATCTCACCCGACGCGGGGAAGACCTGGAATCTCGCGGCGCTCGAGACCCCGCCGGGCGCGCTCTCGTGGCGGCGCTGGATCTACCGCTGGAGCCCGCCCGGGACCGGCACCTTCAAGCTCGCGGTCCGCTCGACAGATGGCGCGGGCAATACCGAGACCCCGGTGAACCGCGATCCCTATCCCGATGGCGCGACGGGCTACGACAGCGTCGACGTGAACGTGCAGCGGGGCTAGCTGAAGCTAGCGCCGCGCCATCGCCGTCACGCGAAGACCTCCAAAGCGCGCCGGCAGACCCGCGCCGCGTACGACGAACAGCGCCTGTCGCTCCTCGAGACCCGCAAGAGCGTGACGGCCGACGCTCCGGAAGGTCACGCCGTCGAGCGTCGCGTTCGCCAGCGCTTCGTGCGCGGCAGCCGAGAGCAGGATGTGACCACCCTGGCTCGCCCAGCAGATCCGGGCGGCGGTGTGGACGGCAATCCCGACGTAGCCGGCCTCGCTGACAGTGGGCCGGCCGGTGTGCATCCCGATCCGAACGCGGACCGCGACGCCGCTCGGCCAGCTGCGCTGCCCGAGCCCGCGCTGGATCGCGAGTGCCGCCTCGAGCGCGCGGACGGATTCGGTGAAGACCGCGAAGAACTCGTCCGCTCGCGCATCGACCTCGTGGCCGGCGGCACCACGGACGACCGTGCGGATGAGCGTCCGGACGTCGCGGAGGAGGTCCACATACCCGTCGCCGAGACGCTCGAGAAGCTTGGTCGAGCCCTCGATATCGGTCAACAAGAAGGTGACGGTTCCGCGTGGCAGGCTCGCGAGGTCAACCGAGCGCGCCTTGAGCTGCCCCTCGAGGCGCTCCTTCCGAAGCTGACCGTCGAAGAAACCGAGCGGCACGATGCCGTATCGCTTCGCGGCACGAAGAAGCCGCTGGCGCGCCCGCTCGCGAGCCCCATCGTCCTCGAAGCCGGTCTGGTCGAACCGGGCGAGGGCATTGCGGACATGCGACGCGTCGTTGATCGGGAGCCGTCGGCGGCCCTGTGAATCGATATAAGCGAACGAGCTATCGGGCAGTCGCGCGCGGGAAGTTGCGTCGAGCGGTGGCACTGCTTGATCTCCTCGGAAAAGCAAATTGTAAGTCGCATCCGGACGCTCACAGGCGGTAGGCTCGCTGTGTGGCGAAGCGGCGTTTCACCTTCAGCGCGACCCTGCCGACGTACGCTCCTCCGCGGAATGAGTGGCGCCGGCGGGTGCACGCCGCGGTCCTCGAGGCGCAGGCGATCCGAGGAGTCGGTTACAGCGAGAACGACCGGCTCGAGGTCCGCATCGAGCTCTTTCTCGGCTCCCGGCCGCTGGCCATGCTCGACATCGAGGAGCGCGTGAACGACGTGATCGATGCGCTTGGCGGCTACATCGCGGGCCCGCGCAGCGACCGCCGGATCGCCCCGATCGTCCCGAACCCCGACCAGCTCCGGAGGATCGTCCTCGAGAAGTCGACACGGATCCCGCGTGGCCGCCCGCTCGGGCAGATCACGCTCGCCCGGTATCGCCGGCGGCGGAGGACTTGACCGCGAAGCTGGGTCCCGGCGCGCTCGTGTGGGCCGGATTCGATGGGGACGCGGTACCTGCGCCTTTGCTCGACGCGATCCGCCTCGGGACGGTCGGCGGACTTCTGCTCTTCGCCTTCCGCGGGAACATTCGCTCGAAGGAGCAGGTGCGCGGCATGCTGCGCGAGGCGCAGGACGCGGCGCGCAACGCCGGGCTTCCACCGATCCCCGTCGCCGTCGACCAGGAGGGTGGCACGGTCGTCCGGATCGGTTATCGCGCGGTGTTCCCAAGCGCCATGGCCATTGGGGCGACCGGCGACGCGCGCTACGCGGAGCGTGCCGCGCGCGCCGTCGCGCTTGGCCTCCGCGCAGACGGCATCACCGTGAACCATGCGCCCGTCTGCGACGTGAATGTCGAGCCACGCAACCCGGTGATCGGCACGCGCTCGTTCGGAGACGATCCTGGGCGCGTCGCCGAGTTCGCGTCGGCGTGGGTGCGCGGCTCCGAACCGTCGGGCGTGGCGTCGACGCCGAAGCACTTCCCCGGACACGGCGACACCGCGCAGGACTCGCATTTCACGCGACCGGACGTCACGGCCGACCGATCGACGCTCGAGCGGCGCGACCTGCGTCCGTTCAAGGCCGCGTTCGCGGCCGGGGCGACGATGGTCATGACCGCGCACATCCGTTATCCGGCGCTCGATCCGAACGCCCCGGCGACGATCTCACGCGCGATCCTCACCGACCTGCTCCGGTCCGACCTCGGCTTCGGCGGACTCTGCGTCACCGACTCGCTCGACATGAGCGGCATCGCTGACATCTCGGTGCAAGACGTCGTCGTGACCGGCGTCGAGGCCGGAGTCGACGCGATGATGGTGACGAGCGGGCTGGACCGGCAGCTCGCGGCGGCCGGCTGGATCGAGAGGGGTGTCCGTCCCGAGCGCATCGCGCAGGCGCTGTCGCGCGCGACAAGCTTCCGGGCGAAGTTCGGCGGACGCGACGCGGAAGGCGACGTCGACGATGGTCCCGCGCGTGCCCTCGCGGCGGAAATCGCCGCCGCGTCGATAACGCATGTCGGTCCGCCACTTCCCCGCCTCGACGGACCCGTGCGAGTGGCGTATTTCGCGCCCAAGCTCGCATCGCCGGTCGAAGAGCTCGCGCATCCGGCGAACGTGTTCGAACGAGAGCTCCGGGCACGTTTTGGCGGACAGCTTCGCTTCGCGAGCGGTGGCAGCGTGCCCGATGGCGACGGGTCGCTCGTGGTCTGCTCGACCAATGCGTGGTCGCAGCCCGAGCAAAGCGCACGGGTACGCGCTCTGCTCGCTCAGGGTGGCGTGCTCTGCGCGATGCGCAGCCCTTATGACGCCGCGCTGGTGCCGGACCGGCCCGTGCTCCTTTCCTATGGTGACGTCCCGGTCTCGCTCGCCGCTCTCGCCGCGGTCCTTGCCGGTGAGCGCACGGCCACGGGAACGGCGCCGGTCAAGATCGCGTGAAGCGGCGCACCCTGCTCGGCGCCGCGGCGGCGACGGCGCTCGCCGCGTGCACGCCAGGCGGGCCGAACGCGGCCCCGGGCGATCCGGTCTCGGCGATGTCGCTCGAGCGGAAGGTCGGGCAGCTGATGAGCGTCGCGTTCCATGGGAGTCGGGTCACGAGCGCGCTCGAAGCGATGATCCGCGACAAAGGCATTGGGGGCGTGATCCTCTACAGCGAGAACTTCAGCGACGCCGCGAGCCTCAGCAAGCTCATCGCCGATCTGAGCGAGATCGCCCGACAAGCCAAGACGATCCCGCTGTTTTTCGAGATCGACCAAGAGGGCGGCGCGGTGACGCGCATCGGCAAAGGTGCGACCGTGCTGCCCGGACAGATGGCGCTCGCCGCGACGCCCGATCCCGCTCAGAGCGTCCGCACCGCGGTGGGGATCATCGCGAACGAGCTGAACGCGGTCGGGGTCAACTGGAATCTCGCGCCCGACGGCGACGTGAACGACGAGCCGACCAATCCGGTCATCGGCAACCGGTCGTTCTCGAGCGATCCAGCGCGAGTGTCGTCGCTCGTGACCGCGGCGGTCCAGGCGTACGCCGCCGCGAACTTCCTGTGCTGCGTGAAGCATTTCCCCGGTCACGGTTCGACGACCATCGATTCCCACACCGGACTGCCGCGCATCGACGCCGATCGCGCCACGCTCGATCGGATCGAGCTCGCCCCGTTCCGCGCCGCGATCGCGGTTGGTGCTCCGGCGATCATGAGCGCTCACATCGTCGTGCCGGCACTCGATCCCACACCGGGGCTTCCGGTCACGCTCTCAAAGCCTGTACTGACGGACCTCCTGCGCGGGACGCTCGGTTTCGGCGGCGTGATCGTCACCGACGATCTCGAGATGGGAGCGCTGCAGAGCGTCGGCGAGGCCGCCGCCGGTCTCCGAGCGCTCCAGGCCGGCGCCGATTTCCTGCTCTTCCGCTTCGACGAGAGCGCCCAGCTCGAAGGACATCGGCGGATCGCGGACGCGGTGCGTGCCGGCGCGCTCCCGCTCGAGAGGCTCGAGGCATCCGCGCGCCGGATCGTCAACCTCAAACGGAGTCGCAGCATCTACCTGGGACGGCGCGAGACGCCCGCGCCCGACCTAGCCGCTCACGCGCAGGTTTCACTTGACCTGGCCCGGGACAGCATCACGCTCCTTCGGAACCGCACGGTTCTCCCCCTCCGCGGACGTGTCCTTGTCGTCGCACCGGCGAATCCCGATGTCGCGGTGCTGCCCGACCAGCCCGCGCTCGGCACGGTCATCGCACGCAAGCGCTCGGACGCCGTCACCCAAACGATGTCGTTGAAGCCGAACGCTTCCGACGTGGATCGCGCGGTCAGCGCCGCCCGCCAATCGGACGTCGTCGTGATCGGGACGACGGATCTGTTCGCGAATCCCGAGCAGGCGCAGCTCGTGCGCGCGGTCGCGAACGAGCGGCCGGTGTGCATGGTCTCGCTGCGCGGGCCATACGACGTCATGACGATCGCCGACGTGCCGGCGTACCTCTGCGCCTACGACGGCCGCGAGCCGAGCCTCGTGGCCGCGAGCGAGATCCTCGTCGGCGAGCGCAAGCCGGTGGGCGCGGTGCCGGTGGAGATCCCGGGACTCTTCCGGATCGGCGCGGGGATGAAGGATTTCGGATGAGGAGCGCGGAGCCGATCTCCGCGGCCCCCGCGGCCCCGATCGTCGACGCCGCGATCGGGACGCTCTGCACCGCGTGCGTGGTCCGCGTCGAGCGCGCAGGCCGATCGGACACGTACTCCGCGGGCACGCTGTGCCCGGACGAGACCGGCGGGCCGGACGGACCTTGCAACGACGAGTCGCTCTTCGATCTCGCGTCATTGACCAAGCTCGCGACGACGGCGCTCGTCCTCGCGTTCGTCCGCGAGCGGCTTCTCGAGCTCGACATGCCCTTCCGCGAGCTCGTGCCTGATTTTCGCGGCGGCGCCAAGGATCGCGTCACGCTGCGCCATGTGCTCACGCACACCGGTGGGCTCACGTGGTGGAAGCCGCTCTGGAAGGAGGCGAGCTCGCTCGCGGAGGCGGTGTGGCTTGCCGCGAAGGAGCCGCTGTCGCAGGAGGTCGGCGAGTTCAAGTACAGCGATCTCGGCTACATCATGCTCACGGCCGGTCTCGCGCGCGTCGGCGATGCCGCTTTCGCCGATCTCGTTCGCGCGCGAGTGCTCGGCGTTGTCGAGGCCGCGGACGCCGCCTTCGGCCCCCGACCGCCCGAACGATGTGCGGCGACCGAGGAGGATCGCGAGTGGCGCCGCAGGCGCTTACGCGGCGAGGTCCACGACGAGAACGCGTTCGCGGTCGGCGGCGTCTGCGGGCACGCGGGCCTTTTCGGCACGGCGGCCGACGTGGCCGCGCTTGCGCGCGTATTCCGCGACGGCGCGGTGGTCGGCAACGAGCTGGCGGCGCTCGCGCGCACCGAACAGGTTGCGGGCGACAACATCCGCCGGGGCCTCGGTCTTGCCCTGCGCGCCCCGAACGGGCCAATGTGCGGCCGCTATTTCTCGCTCGACGCCTACGGTCACACCGGATTCACCGGCACGAGCCTCTGGATCGATCCAGCGATCGACCTCACCGTCATCATCCTCACCAACCGCGTGTACTTCGGTCGCCAGAACGACGATGCGCTCTACCAGTTCCGCATCGCCGTCCATGAGGCGCTCTCCGCGCCCTGATCTACGCCGCGATGAGGCGGTAACGCTCGTCCAGCGCCGACCGCGGGCCTGCATCGCTCCATCGCTCGTGAAGACCGCGCACCATCGCGCAGCGGCGAACGATCCGCCTGCCCTCGAGATCGCCGCGCACCGACAGCAGCTTTTCGATCTGGACCGTCGTTTCCGTCAGATGGGCCGCGATCTGATTCACGCGCCGCCGCACATCCATCTCGTAGGTGCCCCAAAGTGACGGGCGAGTCAGCGCGTCGTCCGCGAGCGGCGCGAGCTGCGCATCGCTCCGCGCACGCGCGCTGCCGAGCAGCTCCAGGATGCGGATGATCCCCGCTGTCCGCGACTCGCCGAACTCCGCCTCGGGAGGCGACAGCCGATCGCACGGGAGCCGTGATTCGGGGATTGCGAGGGGCTCGTCGTCGCGGCGGCCCGCCGACCACTGGACCTGCGCCGCGTACCGCAGCTCGACGGCGATCGCGTGGCGGAGGATGTCGCGAAGCGTCCACTCGGCATCGCGAGCGCTATCGAGGATCGCATCGTCATGACCGACGAGCGCGCCGATGAGATCGCCGTAGGCCGCTTGCGCGAAGTCGAGGATCCGCGCGCTTTCGGACCGCGCCGGTTGGGTCTCGGCGGCGAGGGCCTGCTCGCGGCGCAGCTGGTCGTAGAGGAAGAACTGCGGCGTGTTTCGCTCGCCGCCCACCGGTACCGGTCGATGGAGATCCGCGTCGGCAAGCCGAGCGATCCGCGCGAGCGCTGCCAGCGGCGGCGGCACGCGCCGTAGTCTGCGACCGCGCGCCGCCGCGTACGACAATGCAGTCGTGATCGCGATCGGCATGATGTCGGGGACGTCTGCGGACGGCGTCGACCTCGCCGCGATCGACATCGAGGGCGCCGAGGTCCGGCTCGTGTCGAGCTCCCGGTACGACTATCCGGAGGACTTGCGCGAGCGTGTCCTGCGCGCCGCCGCCGGCGAGGCGGTCGGCGCGGCCGAGATCGCGGCGCTGCATGTCGCACTGGGTGACAGCTACGCCGAAGCGGCCGCCGCTCTGGTGGGCAAGCTCGAGCGACCGCCCGAGTTGATCGCGGTCCACGGGCAAACGGTCGCGCACGTGCCTTCGCGCCATGCCACCCTGCAGCTCGGCGACGCATCTCGCGTCGCCATCCGGACCGGGATCACGACCGTTTGCGATTTCCGCAGCGCGGACATGGCCGCGGGCGGCGAGGGCGCTCCGCTCGTGCCGTTCGCCGATTGGGTGCTCTTCGCGAAGCGCGCGCCGGTCACGCTGCTGAATCTCGGCGGCATCGCGAACCTCACCCTCATGCCGACCGACCGCAAGGAGGACGTCATCGCCTTTGACACCGGCCCGGCGAACATGGTCAGCGACCTGATCGCGCGACGCGCGGGTCGCCGCTTCGACGATCGCGGGCAAGGCGCAGCCCGCGGCCGCGTCGACGATGACGCCCTCGCGTGGGCGCTTCGCAATGACTATTTCGCGCGGCGCGCACCCAAGAGCACGGGCCGAGAGGATTTCGGACAACCGTTCGCGGACGAGCTCACCCAGCGTGTCTCGCGCGACGGCGGCACCCACGACGACATGCTCGCCACCGCGATCGCGCTGACGGCGCGCACCGTCGCGGATGGTCTCGCCCGCGAGTCGCCGAAAGGCGCCCAGTGGCGCGAGCTGATCGTCGCCGGAGGCGGAGCGATGAACACGACGCTCATCGAACGGTTGCGTGAGGCCGTCGGGCCGCTTCGCGTTCGGACCATGGACGAGCTCGGCATCCCGGTCACCTCCCGCGAGGCCGTCGCGTTCGCGATCCTCGGGGCATACCGGATTCGCGGGCTCCCCAATACCCTGCCGAGCGCGACCGGAGCCAAGCGGGCCGTGTCCGGCGGCGCGATCCACCACCCCTGATGGCCGCCGTCGCGATCGGGATCGATGCTGGCGCATCGAAGACGCGCGCTTTCGCGGTCGATCGCGATGGATCGGTCGTCGGGCGCGGCGCAGGTGGCGGCGCCAATCTGCTCTCGTCTCCCGATCCGGCCGGCTCGATCGGAGCGGCGCTGGCCGAATCGCTGGGCGACGCGACGGCAGTCGCGATCGTGCTCTCGTGCGCGGGCGGCGATCGACCGGCCGATCGCGACCGCGGCCGCGCGATCCTCACGCAGCTCGCCGGACCGTCGACGCGCGTCGACGTCACCGGCGATGCGATCGCGGCGCTGTACGCCGGCAATCCCGCTGGCTGTGGCGTCGTGCTCATCTCGGGCACTGGCTCGATCGCGTTCGGCCGCAACGAAGAGGGCGAAGAGCGGCGCGCCGGCGGCTGGGGCCACCTCATCGGTGACGAGGGGTCGGCAGTGTGGATCGGGCTCGAAGGTCTTCGCGCAGCGGCACATCACACCGACGGGCGCGGTGCGGCGACGGCGATCACCGAGCACGTGACCCGCGAGCTCGGCGTAGACACGTTCATGGACACGCTTGCCCTGCTGTACGGCAAGCCGCACCCCGCGCCTGCGGTGCTCGCTGGCGCACGCGCGGTGGCGCGCGCGTGCGCGGAGAACGACCCGATCGCCGTGTCGATCGTCCGGCGCGGTGCGCATGCGCTCGCGCGGGCCGCGTCGGTGGTCGCTGCCGAGCTTGCGCTCGAGAGCGGACCGCTCTACCTCGCCGGCGGCGCGTTCGAATCCCTGCCGTCGCTCGAGCGGGCCGTCCGCAGCGAGCTCCTCGGGATGCTCCCGCGCGCGTCGGTCGAACCGGTGCGCGAGGAGCCGGCCATGGGCGCGGCCCGTCTCGCGATGCGTCTCGCTTGGGGCAGCTGATGGAGCGCCGGACCGAAGCACGCAACCCGAGGGCGCGCGGGCTCTCATCGATGTCGACGCGCGAGATCCTCGAGCTGCTCAACGACGAGGACGCGACGGTGCCCGCCGCGGTGCGGCGCGCCTTACCCGAGATCGAGCGCGCGGTCGAGCTGGTCGTCGCCTCGCTGGCGAAGGGTGGCCACCTCTTCTATGTCGGGGCCGGGACGAGCGGACGTCTCGGCGTCCTCGACGCGAGCGAGATGCCGCCGACGTTCGGGGTCGACCCCGAGATGGTGACCGGGATCATCGCGGGCGGCGACCACGCCCTCCGGATGTCGATCGAAGGCGCGGAGGACAAACCGCTGGGCATCCGCGACCTTTCGCCGCGATTCCGGCCCGGCGACGTCGTCGTCGGGATCTCCGCGAGCGGGCGTGCGCCCTACGTCGTCGACGCGGTCGCGAACGCGAAAGCAGACCTTCACGCCGCGGCGACGATCGCGATCACCTTCAACGCGACCTCGGAGCTCGCGCGCGCCGCCGACGTTGCGATCGTCGTCGACGTGGGTCCGGAAATCCTCGCGGGATCGAGCCGCATGAAAGCAGGGACCGCGACAAAGCTCATCCTCAACATGCTCTCGACGACGGCGATGGTGAAGCTCGGCCGGACGCGCGACGACCTCATGGTCGACCTGCGGCCGACGAACGCGAAGCTTCGCGAGCGCGCCATCCGCATGGTCGCGGCGGAAGCCGCCGTGCCGGCGGACGAGGCGGAGCGACGGCTAGAGCGGTGGGGCTGGCACGTGCGCGCGGCGATCGAGGACCGGTGGCCCGGCGCCTGATCGTCAATGCGGACGACTTCGGCAGGGCCGAGGGTATCGACCGCGGCATCCTCCGCGCGCACCGCGATGGGATCGTGACCAGCACCACGCTTATGACGAACGCGCCGGCGACCGTGCACGCCGCCCACCTCGCGCGGGAAACTCCCACCCTGGATGTCGGCGTTCATCTGGTGCTCACCTATGCGCGACCGCTGACCGATCCGGTTCGGCTGCGGTCCATCGTTCGTGACGACGGGACCTTCCTTAGGCCGAGCGAGCTGCTCGAGCGCCCCATCGAGCGTGAGGAGGCCCTGCTCGAGTACCGCGCGCAGTTCGCGCGTGCGCGCGAGCTGATCGGCCGGGATCCGTCTCACGTCGACTCGCACCACTGGGTACACGATCATCCGGCCCTCTCCTGGGCGCTCTGCGAGCTCGCGCGCGAGACCGGCGCGGCCGCGCGCGCACACGATGCGAAGCAGCGCGACGAGTACCGTGCGAAAGGGGTGCGCACGCCGGACTGGTTCGTCCGCGCGTTCCAGCACGAGGGCCATGTCGGGGTCGACTCGCTCCTCGGGATCCTCACCGGTCTCGCCGAGGGCACGAGCGAGCTCATGTGTCATCCCGGCGAGCCCGATCCGGCGCTGTCCACGACCTCCGCATACGCGAAGCTGCGTCCGGAGGAGCTCGCGACGTTGACCGACGCGCACGTGCGCACGCTGATCGGGCGCGAGGCGATCACGCTGACGACGTTCGCAGCGCTATGAATTCCCGCGAGCGTGTGACAGGGGCGCTGAGCGGCGAAAGCGTCGATCGCATCCCATTCGCCGTATGGCGCCACTTCTACCCCGATGAGAACCAAGGAGCGGCGACGCTCGCCCAGACGACGATCGCGTTCACCAAGCGGCACCATCTGGATCTGGTGAAGTACAACCCGAGAGCCCACTACCACGCCGAGCCGTGGGGAACCGAGTACGCCTATCGCGGATCGGCGAGCCCAACGCTCGTTCGCTACGCGATCGGACCGCGCGGAAGCTGGTCGCTCGTCACACGGAAGGGTGCCGACGAGCCGGCGTTCCGCGAGCTCGTCGAGGGACTTCGCATCGTCCGCCGTGCACTGCCGGAGACCCCCGTCCTCGCGACCATCTTCACGCCACTCGGGGTGCTCGAGCGGCTTGCGGGCCACGAGCGCGTCGTCAAGGACATCGAGAGCCGACCCGACGACGTGCTGGCCGCGCTCGATGCGGTCGCGGACACGTTCGCGGCGCTCGCGACCGCGTGCTCCGAGGTCGCGGACGGGATCTTCCTCGCGACGACGAACTGGGCGCGAGCCGACGGTCTTGCTCCCGGCGAGTACCGCCGGTTCGGCACGCCTTTCGATCTGCGCGTGCTCGCCGGTGCCCGAGGCGCGTCGCTCAACGTGCTTCACGTCTGTGGCGAGCGCGCGTACGTCGTCGATCTGGCGCGTTATCCGGTCGGGGCCGTGTCGTGGAACCCGCGCCTTGGCGGCAACCCGAACCTGGCGGCGTTCCTCGCGGCCGTGCCCGATCGCGGCGCGATCGGTGGCTTCTCCGACGGCGCGTTCAGCTCACCCGACGGCGCGCTGGCCCGCCGCGAGGCCGCGGACGATCGGGCACAGACGCGCGGCGTCCGCTGGCTCGCCGCGGGCGGCTGCACGATCCCCGTCGAGTCGCGTCCCGAAGCGATCGACGCCGCACGCACCGCTCTTGGATAAGGCGCTCTGGGTCGTCCGCGACAAGATCACCGCGAAGGCCGCGATCGATGACCTCATGGCCGACGCGACCACCCGCGGCATCCACGACGTCGTCGTCCAGGTCCGCGGCCGCGGCGATGCCTATTACGCGTCGACTCTGGAGCCTCGAGCTGAGAGTCTCGCGCCCGGGGGCTGGGGACAGGGGCAGGGGCCCAGGGGGCAGGGGCCCCCTGACGCGGAGCGGAGCGCGAAGCGACAGCCCCCCAACGGGCTCGATCCACTCGGCCACTGCGTGCGCGCCGGGGCCGCGGTCGGCGTGCGGGTGCACGCCTGGGGAAACGTCTTCTTCGTCTGGTCGAGCGCGGACGGAAAGCTCCCCGTCTCACCCGAGCACCTTGTCCACCGCCACCCGGAGTGGCTCCTCCGTCCAGGCGGCGCGCGGTACCTCGACCCGATGGGCGGTAAGGACTGGGAAGGCATCTACGTCGACCCGACGAACGACGAGGCGCGCGACCACACGCTCGCTGTTTTCACTGAGATCGTCCGGACCTATCGGGTCGAGGGCTTTCACTACGACTACGTGCGCTACCCGCAGGTCACTTACGCGTCTTCCCCCGACGATCACGGGGCGGTAACGGCGCTCGTGCGCGCCGGCGCGGAGCGGCTGCGCGCGGCACGGCCCGGCGTCGTGATCTCCGCCGCCGTCTTTCCGGATCCGGACACGGCACGCGAGCGCGTGCTCCAGCGATGGCCTGAGTGGGCACGCGAGGGATGGATCGACCTGGTCTGCCCGATGGCGTATCGCGAAGAGACCGCTGAGGTCACGCGTTTGCTCGCGAAGGCGCGCAAAGCCGCTCCGAATACGCGTATGTGGGGAGGGCTGATGGCGTACCCGGGTGAGCGCGAGCGGCTGCGCGACCAGGTGCGCGCGGCACGCGAGGCGGGATGCGACGGCGCGATCCTCTTCGCGTACGACCCAACGCAGAGGGATCTCCTCGATGTGTTTGCGGCTTCGTAGCAGTGTTTCGCCCTTTTCGGGGGCCGGGGGGCAGAGACGTGCGACTGCTTCTAGGATGATGCGCCCATGCCCGAGCAGCCGACACCAACCCCGGTAGCAGCACCAGCCGAGGAGGTACAGCGCCAAGATCCGCTTGCCGCCGCGGTCGCCGAGGCGGTCACGAAGCTGCGCCGGACGGCCGGGCTCTCCGAGCGCGCCGCGGCACGTCGGCTCGGGACGTCGCAGACCCAGCTCCGCCGGATGGAAGATCCGCGCTATCTGCCGTCGCTTCGGTCGCTGGCGCGAGTGGCGGCGGCCTACGGGTTCCGCCTGCAGGTGGAGTTCGTCGCGCAGGACGCGCCAAAGCCCAAGGTTCCGGCCCGTCCGAACAAGCGCGCCACGGCTAGCAGGTCCGCGTCACCTTCGCGAGTCCGGCGGGCCGCTCAGGGTCGCGTCCGTGTCGCCGCGCGAGGGCGACGGCGAGCAGCTGCGCCACGACGACGAGGCTGATCGGAACGAGCGTCTCCGAAAGAGGCGCCTTCAGCAGCACCGCCTCGCGAGCCCGCTCCGCGATCCGCTCGTCGTTCGTCACGGCATAGACGCGCGCCCCGCGGCGCGCCAACGACGAGGCCAGCGAGCGCGACTCGGCCTCGGTTGCACCCCGGGAGGTGAGGAGAAGAACCGGGGTTCCGCGCCGGAGGAGGGTGCGCGGGCCGTGCGCGAAGTCCGCGCTCGAGTACGGTTCGGCCCAGATCCGAGCGAGCTCCTTGATCTTGAGTGCGGCCTCGAGCGCCGCGGGATAGAGATAGCCGCGGCCGAGCACGATGACCGTCGGCGCGCGGCCGATCGCTCTTGCGAGCCGCTCGACGGAGGCATCCGTCTCGGCCGCCTCGCTGACCGCGTCGGCGAGACCGGCGAGCGAGAGCGCGCTTCGACCGCGCGCTTCGGCGGTCGTCGACGCGAGGAGCGCGAGCGCGACGCACGTGGCGGTGAACGTCTTTGTCGCTGCGACCTCACGCTCGACGCCGGCGCGGAGCGCGAACACATGCTCGGCGCTGCGACCGAGGGCGGAGTCGGGACGGTTCGTGAACGCGATGGTCACCGCTCCCGCGCGCCGACCTTCCGCCACGACCGCGGCGACATCCGGCGAGGCGCCTGACTGGGAGATCCCGATGACCGCACCGCGGACATAGCTCGGCGGGGCGTTGTAGCGGGTGACGAGCGAAGGCGCGGCGAGCGCGGTGACGATCCCGGCGATGCTCTCGAGCAGGTACTTCCCGTAGGTCGCCGCGTTGTCCGAGGAGCCTCGGGCGACAAGTGTCACGTGTTCGACCCGCGCCAGCGCTCGGCCGAGTCCTCGGACTTCGGGCCAGCCTTCGTCGAGAAGCCTCCGTACGACCGCCGGCTGCTGCTTTATCTCGTCGCGAAGCGACATCGCGCGGATGATGCCCGAGCGGTACTTCCGGTACAGGACCACCAGGCCTCTCGACGCGTCCGAGGCCGCGGGCGAGGCTCGCTCACGAGCGGTGAAGGAGCTGGGGAGCGTCCCGCCGAGTCGGCGGCGGTGGCGACGAACGCTGCGAACAGGTCTCTTCTGGACCGCGCTCGGACTGGGCGCGGCGAGCCTTTCGTACGCCTGCGACCCGACCGTCGCGGCACGGTCGCTCGGATTCGACCGGCCGCAGACCATGCTTTTCTTCGTGCTCGTACCGATCCCCGCCCTAGCGCTCGGCGTCCGCAGCCTGGCGCTCGCGCTCCGGCTGCGCGCGGCGTCCGACGTCGCGGACCGCGCCGCGGAATACCTCGCGGAGCACTTGTCCGAGAGCTTCGTCGTCGTCTCGCACTACGGTCCGCGCGATGGCGGGGAGGACGACGTCCCGCTCGTGATCATCGGACCGCCCGGTGTGCTGGTCGTTCAACCGCGCGAGTGCGAAGGCGAGCTCGCGTGCTATCAGGACAACTGGTACCGAACGCGCGCGTACGGCGTCGGCCGGCGGCTCCGCGGCGCGTCCGTGTCTAAGCTCGCGCGCTGGAATGCCGGGCGGGTGCGGCACGATCTAGCGAAGAGCGGTTTCGTCCGGGCATCGGTCGAGGGGTGCGTGGTGTTCATGGGCGCGCGCCTGGCGGACGTGGCCAGCTCGTGCGTTCCGGTGTACGAGAGCCTCGACGCCCTCGTGACGCAGCTCGAAAGCCGGCCACAGCTTCAATCCTCACCCGCGCGCATGCGGGCACTCGCAGATGCGCTCCTGGGCTCGGCGCGGCTCGCCCTCGTGTAGCGCCGCAAAAACGAACCGGTTTTTCACAAGTCCGCGAACGACCCCGGCTTAGGATTCGGTCTGTGACCGCGCGCATCGTCGTCGTGGAAGACGATCCGTCGGTGGCCGAGCTGGTCACGCTCTACCTACGGAACGCGGAGTTCATCGTGGAGCACGCGCGCACCGCGGCGGAGGCGCGCGCGAAGATCGGCGAGACGAAGCCCGCGCTCATCGTGCTCGACATCGGCCTTCCCGACGCGAACGGCCTCGACCTCCTGCGCGAGATCCGCGAGCACGCCGACACCCCGGTCCTCGCTCTCACCGCGCGGAGTGAGGACATGCAGAAGATCGAAGCGCTCGAGTCGGGGATGGACGACTACATGACCAAGCCGTTCAACCCGAAGGAGCTCGTCGCGCGGGTGCGCGCCGTCCTACGCCGCGCCGCGGGTCTGCCGGGCGGCGGTCGGACCCTCGAGGTCGGCAATCTCCGCGTCGATCCGGCCCGTCACGAGGTCCATGTCGGCGACCGGTCCGTGAGCCTCCGCGCGAAGGAGTTCGAGCTCCTCGAAGCCTTCTGCCGTCAGCCCGGCATCGTCCTGACGCGCGACCGTCTGCTCGAAGAGGTCTGGGGCTTCGCGTATCCGGGCGAGACGCGAACTGTCGACGTCCACGTGAAGCAGCTGAGGGACAAGCTCACCGGCGCCGAGGCGAAGATCGAGACGGTGTGGGGCGTCGGATACAAGCTGGTGGCTCCCGCGTGAGCGTGACCCAGAGCATCGCGACGCGGCTCTTCCTCTCGTACCTCGCGGTGGTGCTCGTCGGAACTGTCGCGGCCGGCGTGACCATCTCCGGTCTTCTCTTGCGGTATGAGAACGATCAGACGCGCCTGCACCTCGAGGAGCTCTCGGCGCCATTCCTGACCGCGATCCAGTCCGGGGTCCGCGCGGGACAGCAGCCGCGCGAGATCGTCGACGCGCTGACCGAGCAGGCGCATGCCGCCAACGCACGGCTGCTCGTCACGACCGCCCAGCGGCGGGTGGTCGTCGATAGCGAGTCGCGCCTGATAGGCACTTTGCTGCCGCAGCCCCAGAGCGCGAACGAGGGCGAGTTCGCCGACAGCGACGGGCAATGGATCTTCGTCCGCCAGCAGCTTCGTCAGGCGGCCGCCGGCGGCGTCGGCCTCGGCTTCGTCGTCGTCGCGCGGCCGCGGGCGGTCATCGGCGATTCACTGCGCGCGCTGCTGCCGTCGCTCGCGATCAGCGCGCTCGTCGCGGTCGGCTTCGCGCTCATCGTCGGCGGACTTTTGTCGCAGACGATCACCAAACCTCTGCGCGATCTGGCCAACGGCGCGCGCGCGTTCGCGCGAGGCAACTACAAGACACGCGTGAGCGCCGCGGGACCCGCCGAGGTCGCCGACATGGGGCGGGCGTTCAACGACATGGCCGACGAGATCGAGCGTTCGCGCGGTGCGGAGCAGTCGTTCCTCGCCGACATCTCTCACGAGCTTCGTACGCCTCTCACCTCCATCCAGGGGTTTGCACAAGCCATCGTCGACGGCGAGGCGCGAGGCGACGCGGTACAGAGCGCCGCCGACGTGATCCATCGCGAGGCGCGCCGTCTCGTCCGGATGGTCGAAGGCCTGCTTCAGGTCGCCAAGCTTTCTTCGGGGACGGAGAGGCTCGCGCGCGAGGACGTGCAGCCAGCGCGGCTTATCGAGAGCGCGGTCGCCGCCATGGACGTCCAGGCGCACGACGCGGGAGTGCGATTCGAAGTGGCGGACGCGAGCGCGCTCCCCACGATCCGCGGAGATCCGGACAAGCTCGCGCAGCTCATCCTCAACCTCCTCGACAACGCGGTTAAGCATTCGCCGCGAGGTGCGGCGGTCCAGATCCGCGGGGAGCGCGCCGACGGCACGGTCATCGTGCGCGTGCGCGACGCGGGCTCAGGTCTGCCGGAAGGCGCGCAGGTTCGCCTCTTCCAGCGCTTCTATCGCGGGGAGAACGCGATGCGGAACGGCGCCGGGCTCGGCCTCGCGATCGCTCAGGCGATCGCGCAAGCGCACGGGGGAAACGTCAGCGCGCACAACCTCGAGGGTGGCGGCGCCGAGTTCGCGGTGCGGCTGCCGATCGCCAGCAGCGCTGGGTGAGGACGCTCACGGTAAAGGACCGGAAAGAATGGGCGGCGTGGCTGCGCTCGCACCACCGGACTGCGAAGGAGATCTGGCTCGTCTACCACCGGAAGGCCTCCGGGAAGCCACGCATCGCCTACAACGACGCGGTCGAGGAGGCGCTCCGTTTCGGCTGGATCGACAGCCAGCAGAAGGGCATCGATGCCGATCGCTTCGCGCAGCGGTTCTCACCGCGACGACCAGGCAGCCCATGGTCGGAGATGAACAAAGCGCGGCTGCGCAAGCTCACGGCCGCGGGAAAGATGTCCGCCGCCGGCCTCGTGGCCGCGAAGGGTGTGCGCCTGCGCGAGCGGTTCGTCGTGCCACGCGATATCGCGGCGGCGATCCGGGCCGATCCGACCGCTGCACGGGCTTTCCGGGCGCTGCCGAGGCAGTACGTCCGAATCCGCGTCGGTTTCATCGACGCGGCGCGAAACCGGCCGGCGGAGTTTCGCAAGCGGCTCCGCTACTTCATCACAATGACCGCGAGGGGCAACACGTTCGGGTATGTGAAGGAGTTCGCCGGCAGGGGGAGGAGCGTCCATGGCGCTGGGCGGAACGATCCGCGGTAAGACAACGACGTTGCGCCTCCCGGTCGAGGCCGACCTCGCGTCGTACAACGACTGGATGGCCGACATGCGCGTGCGCCACGCGCATTGGGTGTGGCACGAGCCGGCCATGCCCGCGACATGGAAGGAACGGTTCACCGAAGCCGCAAAAGACAAGCAGCTCCTGCTCTGGTCGATCGAGTCCGGTGGCGTGCTCGTCGGCCTCGCGGTGGCGCATCTCTGGTCGATGGGCAACTCGGTCGACCTCAATCATCTCGTCATCGATCCTGAGCGGTGGCGCCGCGGTTACGGCTGCGACGCCGCGCTCGCCCTCCACCGCTTCTTCTTCGATTACCTCGACCTCCGCCGTGCGCAGGCCGACACGCGCGCGGACAATGCCGCGGCTCTGCGCATCGCCGAGGCGATGGGCTACGTCGAATACGCGCGCGGGCATAACGCTCACTACCGCAATGGGTCGTACGTCGACGAGGTCAAGCTCATCGTCGAGAAAGAGGCGTGGCAGGAGCGCTGGCGCTCGGAACGCGAGTACCCGCCGGTCCCACCGGAGGCGGTCCGCTGATGTTCGGGCCGCGGATCGAAGGACGGACCGGCGTGAGCCTGATCCCGCCAACGCTCGAGCATTTCAACCTTCACGCGCGATGGATGATGGAGCCCGAGGTTGGCCGTTTCTGGGGTCCCCGCTTCGGCGATGTCACGCCCGAGCGGCAGGAGGAGCGCTTCAAGAAGGCTGGCACAGACCAAACGCAGATCCAATGGACGATTGTTTACGAGAAACAGCCTGTTGGGTTCACTGGGATCTTCGACATCAACTGGGTGAATCGCGATGGCGAGAGTGGCATCTTCATCGGGCGGCACGATCTCTATGGCCGCGGCATCGCGAGTGAGGCGGTACGGCTACGGACGAGTTTCGCGTGGAACGAACTTCGCCTCCACCGCGTCCACAACTGGATCGCGCACGCGAACCGTGGAAGCAGACGCGCGAACGAGAAGTCAGGCTACCGGCAGATGGGACTCTTCAAGCGCTCCTATTTTCGCTCGGGTGAGTGGTACGACGAGTGGCTCGGTGAAGCCTTCCCGGAGACCTTCCCCGACAAGGTTTGAACTGTTAGGCTTGATGTGCCCCAAAGGGGCAGCGGCGACGAGAGTCAGCACGCGGGTCGAGTGAGGCACTTCCTCCCGGATCCTGGCGAGGCTCAAAGCGGCGCAACAAACAAAGGGAGGAAGCTTCAAAAGTGAGCTTCTCTGACAAGACGCTGACCTGCAAAGACTGCGGTCAGGAATTCGTGTGGACTTCTGGGGAACAGGAGTTCTACGCCTCGCGCGGTCTCATGAACGAGCCGGGACGCTGTCCATCGTGCCGTGCCGCGCGTCGCGCCTCCGGCGGAAGCTACGCCGGCGGTGGCGGCTCGTACGGCGGCCGTGGCATGGGGGGTCCGCGTGAGTTCTTCACGGCGACCTGCAGCAACTGCGGCGGCGAGGCGCGCGTGCCATTCCAGCCGCGCGGCGACAAGCCCGTGTACTGCAGCTCGTGCTTCGAGCAGGTCCGTCCATCGGCATCGCGTAGCCGGTACGCCTAAGAGGCGTTTCGACGCGGAAATGAGAGGCCCCGCCGAGAGGCGGGGCTTCTTCTTTGCCGGCTAAAAGCCCTGCGCGTACACGCGCTGGATCGGCAGGTAATAGCTGATGCGGTGCTGCTTGCCGAAGTTGTCCCGCATCGCCTCATCGACCTTGCCCTGGTCCTCGTAGTACCGGAGCGCGAGGCGGCGGATGTCGGCGTGCGCGATCGCCTGATCGTGCTCGATGCGCACCCGGCCGTCGACCCGCACGAACGTGTAGCCGTCCGCGACCATCACGCTGATCCGCGGGTCGAGAGCGAGGTTGCGGTCCTTGATCCGACCTTCCGCGCTATTGACGACGATCTCGTCGCCGTCGAGCAGGTACCACATGACCGCAAGATGCGGAGAGCCATCGGGGTTCTTCGAGCCGACCACCGCGAATCGTTTCGCCTCGAGAAAGCGGCGCAGCTCCGCGCTGAGGGCGGTCGCGCGGACGCTCATCAACGGAAGAGATCGCGCGCGGCAGGACGGACGTACTCCTGCGCGGTCTCCTCGGACACGTCGAACGGCAGGCCGCGGACGATGGCCACGGGGCACCGGTCGAGCTTGCCCATCACCAGCTCCGATCCGGCCGCGATCTCGTCGGCGACCGCGATCTCGGTGACCCGGAGCTCGTACCCGGCGGGATCACGTTGCCCAATGTATCGCTTGAGCGGGGCGAGACCGGCGATGCCGATCGCCACGTTGGTGTGTCCCTCTCGCCAGGCGCGGCCGAACGTGTCGGTGATGACGACGGCGACCATCGCGTGCGCCCGGTCGGCGATCTCATCGCGGATGCGCGCCGCGGATGCATCCGGATCGATCGGCAGCAGCACCACCGTGTCCGGCGCGCCGGCGTTCGACCGATCGACCCCGGCGTTCGCGCAGATGAAGCCATGGCGGGTCTCGCTGATCAGGACGCCACGCTCCCAGCGGACGATCTCCTTCGTCTCGGAGAGGACGACCTCCAGCTGGCGGGGATCCTTGCCGGATTCCTCGGCCATCGCGAGCGCTCGCTCACCGGGGGTCACGTCCGCAAGCCGCACGACGCGACCTTCGCTCTTGGAGACGACCTTCTGCGCGACGACGAGAACGTCGCCGTCCTGAAGCCGCTCGTTCGCGCGCGCGAGCGCGTCGAGGAGCAGGCCCACGAGGTCGTCGCGCGGACGGATCTCCGGCAGACCGTGGACCGGGATGATCGCTAACGTCACGTCGCCAGGCTTCGCAGGAGCTTGCGCAAGCGCGGCGCGTTCGCGAGCGAGCGGCCCAGCGCGCGGAGGAGCTTGGCGTCGACCATCATCGGGCTCCGTCGGAACCGGCCGCGGTGGTCGTACTGGCAGAAGCGGACCGCGGTGCTCCCATCGTCGTACCGGAGTAACTGGATGGAGGGCTCGCTCCATTCCCCGACCGCCGTCGCCTCCTCGACAATCTCGCCACTCCCCCATGGCATGGTGAACGGGCGGGGCAGCTGACGCGACGTAGTCTTCATTCCCTAAGTGTTAGCGCTCGGCTGGAAAGCGTCGGCGGAACAGTTCGACCCCAAGACGCTCCTCGACTACGCCGTGCTCGCCGAGCAGCTCGGCTTCGACAGCGTCGCGGTGAGCGATCACTTCCACCCCTGGCGCGACTCCGGGGGGCACGCGCCGTTCGCGTTCGCGTGGCTCGGCGCGGTGACCGCGCGCACCTCGCGGGTGCGGCTTGGCACGAGCGTGGTGACGCCGTCGTTCCGCTACCACCCCGCGATCGTCGCGCAGGCCATGGCCACGATCGCGCTTCTCGCCCCGGGGCGCGTGTTCCTGGGCGTGGGCAGCGGCGAGTCCATGAACGAAACGCCGCTCATCACGACCGAGTGGCCCGAGCCCGGGGAGCGGCTGCGACGACTCCGCGAGGCCGTCAGCCTCATCAAGAAGCTCTGGTCGGAGAACTACGTGACCTTCGAGGGGAAGTACTTCCGCACGAAGGAGGCGAAGCTTTTCGACAAGCCGCGCGACCCGATCCCGCTGCTCATCGCGGCCGGCGGCCCACAGGCCGCCGCCTTCGCCGGCCGCGACGGCGACGGGATCATCGTCACCAGCGGAAAAGGCGCCGAGCTCTACCGCGACACGCTCGTTCCGGCGATGGAGAAGGGTGCGCGCGACAAAGGGAGGGATCCCGCGACGCTCGAGCGGATGATCGAGATGAAGGTGAGCTTCGATCACGACCGTTCGCGCGCGATGGAGGACACCAAGGAATGGGCCGCCCTTGCCCTGCCCGCCGAGGACAAGGCCGGCGTCGAGGATCCGCGCGAAATGGAA